>PUNM01000023.1 GCA_003552625.1 Ectothiorhodospiraceae bacterium | reverse complement strand
TGATCGTCACCGGCGAGCCGTCGTAATGCCAACGGCCGTCGATGCGCTCCGCCCCCATAGCCTCCAGCTCCTCAGTGATGATCGCCTCTGCCTGGTCGGGGGCGTGACCGTACTGGAGTTCCAGGGCGCGGGCTGTGGTGGCCAGCCGCGCGTAGTCGGGAAAGGCTGTGTTGAAGGGCAAATAGCGTGGTACTGCCAGTCCGCCGTAGAGTTCCTCTGCAACGTGGCGCCGGTCGACCAGCTGGTTCATGGCTTCACGGACGCGTGGTTCTTTGAACGGGTTGATTCGCCCATCCTCGAATTCGGCCGGATTGAGCGTAAGCTCTACCGCGGTTCCGTAGGACAGCCGGTGCTGAACCCGCTCGGACTGCTGGACCTGACGGAAAATGCCGGGGTTGCTGATGCCCTGGACATACAAGTGGTGGGAGCCGCGCTCGATCAGCGCCGTTAAGCGGCCGGGATCCGACTCTTCCGTGAAGACGATTTCATCCACCAGGGCGCCCTGGCGCTCTGACGGGTCACCGGGCTGGCTTTCTGCGCGTTCGCCGGTGCTGTCGCGCTGCTCGCCGATGTAGAGAACGGCAACGAGTGCGCCAGCAATGATCAGGAGGGTCAGGAGCGGAATGAGTTTGCGCAGCGCCATGGGTTCCGTGTTGATCCTTGGGCATGAGTGGTTTCGGCGACCGTTTGCATAGTGCACGATCGCTGTTCGGGAGGTCCAACGGCCGGCCTGGCCCGGTGGCGGAAAAGCGGCGTTCGGCAATGCTTTTCAGTCACGATCATTATGGTGGGCAATGGTCTTTGGCGCCAGTCGGCCGGGTGAACCCCCGGATATTCCCGGTAAGACGTTGTAGGTCGCTGTAAAAAAAGAGATTTGGGACCCCTGAAAGCGCTAGTGTAAACTCGCTGCGCACGCCATATGAGGTGGTTAACAATGCGTGAATTCCAGGCTTGGCGAGTTCCTGAGGCGGGAGCCGAGGATCAGGGCGGCGTCGTTACCCTCCAGCCGGATCAGTTGCCCGAAGGAGAGGTCCTGATTCGGGTACGTTTCTCATCGGTGAATTACAAAGACGCCCTTGCGGTTACGGGCCAAGGCAAGATCCTGCGGCATTTCCCGATGACGCCGGGGATCGATGCCGCCGGTATCGTCGAGGCGTCGCAGGCCGAAGGGATCGGCCCCGGGGATGAGGTACTCATCACCGGCTGCGGAATGGGGGAGGTCCACGACGGCGGTTTTGCCGAGTACGTCCGGGTGCCCGCGGACTGGGTGGTGCCCATGCCGCAGGGGATCGACGCGCGACAGGCAATGACCCTGGGAACGGCCGGGTTCACGGCGGCGCTGGCACTGATTCGGATGGAGGCGGCCGGCCAGACGCCGGAGCACGGGGATATCGTCGTTACTGGGGCCTCTGGCGGGGTGGGCAGCCTTGCTGTCGATCTGTTCAGCCAGGCCGGCTACCGGGTTATCGCCGTCTCGGGCAAGGAGGCTGCCGCATCGCAATTACGGGCCCTGGGAGCCGCGGAGGTGGTCACCCCGGATGACCTCCAGCTCGGTGGGCGTCCGTTGGACAAGGCGCGTTTCGGCGGTGTTGTCGATAACGTGGGCGGTTCGCTGCTTGCCGGGTTGCTGCCCCATGTTGAGGAGTACGGAAATGTAGCGGCCATCGGCCTTGCCGGTGGCATCAAGTTCGAGGCCACGGTGATGCCGTTCATCCTGCGAGGCGTCAGTCTCCTTGGGATCAGTTCGGCCAATTGCCCGCGTCCGCTGCGGTTGGAGGCGTGGCGGCGCCTTGGGACGGATCTGAAACCCCGGCACCTCGACGAGGTGGCCACGGCGGAGATCGGTCTGGAGCAACTGCGCGAAGCGTCGCAGGCCCTGATCGAGCGGCGGGCGACCGGGCGGACGGTCGTCCGGATTGGCGACGTGGAATCGTGATCCCTGGTTAAGGAGAGAGCCATGAGTCAAACAATGACGCCCGGGGCTCGCTTTCGGCACGCGGTGGCCGAGGAGCAGCCTCTTCAGGTGGTGGGCGCGATTAACGCTTACTCGGCTCTGCTGGCCGAGCGGGCGGGCTTTCGTGCCCTCTATGTCTCGGGGGCAGGGGTTGCTAACGCCTCCTATGGGCTTCCCGATCTTGGGATTACCCAGCTGGCCGACGTGGCCGAGGATGTGCGGCGGATCACGGATGTCACCGACGCGCCCGTCCTGGTCGATATCGATACCGGCTTCGGCGGTGCCTTCAATGTAGCCCGGACCATCCGCGAGTTGAGCCGGTGCGGGGCGGCCGCTGTGCATATCGAGGACCAGGTCCAGGCGAAGCGCTGTGGACACCGCCCCGGAAAGGAGCTCGTCACCACGGCGGAGATGGTCGATCGCGTCCGGGCTGCCGTCGATGCCCGGGGTGACGGCGATCTGGTCATCATGGCCCGCACGGATGCCCGTGCCTCGGAAGGGCTGAATGCTGCGATCGAGCGGGCTGAGGCGTACGTGGAGGCGGGGGCGGATATGGTCTTCGCCGAGGCCATGCATACCCTCGAGGACATCCGCGCTTTCACCGAGCGGGTTGCTGTGCCGGTTCTCGCCAACATTACTGAGTTTGGCAAGACGCCCTACTTCACGGTCGAGGAGCTTCGAGAGGCCGGCGCGGGGCTTGTGCTCTACCCCCTCTCGGCGTTCCGCGCCATGAGCCGTGCTGCTGAGCAGGTGTATACGGCCATCCGCCAGGAAGGTACGCAGCAAAGCGTGCTCGAGCAGATGCAGACGCGCGACGAGCTCTACGAAGTGCTCGGCTACCACGCCTACGAGCGCAAGCTCGACGAGCTTTTCGGTCGCGACTGACAGGATTCGGAGAGAGGAGAGGATCATGACAGAGAAGAAGACCGGCGCCGGGTTGCGCGGCCAGTCTGCAGGTGAGACGGCCCTGTGCACCGTCGGCCAGGAGGGTACCGGGCTCACCTACCGGGGCTACGATGTGCGCGATCTGGCGCGGCAGTGTGAGTTTGAAGAAGTGGCCTATCTGCTGCTCTACGGCGAATTGCCGACGCGTACCCAGCTCGATGCCTACAAGCAGCGCCTGGCCGGGATGCGAGAGCTGCCACCGGCCGTGAAGGCGGTGCTCGAGCAGATTCCCCGCGATGCGCACCCGATGGACGTGATGCGCACCGGCTGCTCGATGCTCGGGACGCTGGAGACCGAGCAGGACTTCTCCGAGCAGATGGAGGTGGCCGACCGCCTGCTGGCGGTTTTCCCATCAATCATCACCTACTGGTACCGCTACAGCCACGACGGCGTGCGGATCGACACGGACAGCGACGAGGACTCCATCGGCGCCCACTTCCTGTACCTGCTCCGCGGCGAGCGGCCCAACGAGCTGCACAAGAACGTCATGCACGTCTCGCTGATCCTCTATGCGGAGCACGAGTTCAACGCTTCCACGTTTGCCGCCCGGGTCTGTGCCTCGACACTGTCGGATATGCACTCGGCCATCACGGGGGCGATCGGAACCCTGCGCGGACCGCTCCACGGTGGGGCGAACGAGGCCGCCATGGAGATGCTCGAACAGTGGTCCAGCCCCGAGGAGGCGCGGCGTGAGCTGGCCGGAATGCTCGAGCGCAAGGAGAAGGTGATGGGCTTCGGGCATGCGGTCTACACCGAGGTCGATCCGCGGAACGCGGTGATCAAGGAGTGGTCCCGCGAGCTGGCCAAGGAGATTGGGGACGATACCCTCTTTCCGGTCTCGGAGGCCGTGGAACAGCTGATGTGGGATGAGAAGGGGCTCTTTGCCAACGCCGACTTCTACCACGCCTCGGCCTACCGCTTCATGGGAATCCCCACCAAACTCTTCACGCCGATCTTCGTGATGTCCCGCCACAGCGGATGGGCGGCCCACGTCATGGAACAGCGGGCCAAGAATCGCATCATTCGGCCGAGCGCGGACTACACCGGGCACAACCTGCGCGAGGTTCCGCCGATCGACCAGCGCGGCTGAATACGGGGCCGGCCTCCGGGAGAGTGGGGCCGGTGCTGACTGCTCGACATTACTGGAGAACCGAACAAATGAGTGGAGATATCCGAAGCGCCAAGCGGCCCGACCCGGATCAGGAGCTGGTGGCGATCGCCGACTACGTCGCCGGAAGGGCCATCGACTCCGGCGAGGCGTACGAGACCGCCCGCTACTGCCTCATGGACAGCTTGGCCTGCGCCATGATGGCCCTGGAGTATCCGGCGTGCACGAAATTACTGGGTCCCGTCGTGCCCGGAGCCGAAATGCGCGATGGCGTGGTCGTCCCGGGCACCTCGTACCGCTTGGATCCGGTGATGGGGGCCTTCAATATCGGCGCCATGATCCGCTGGCTGGATTTCAACGACACCTGGCTGGCCGCAGAGTGGGGCCATCCGTCGGACAATCTGGGCGGCATACTGGCCGCGGCGGACTACGAGAGCCGGCGTCGTCTTGCCCTGGGTAAGTCACCGCTGACCATGCGCGAGGTTCTGACGGCCGCGATCAAGGCGCACGAGATCCAGGGCGTCCTGGCGTTGGAGAACAGCTTCAACCGCGTCGGCCTGGATCACGTCCTGCTGGTGCGTCTGGCGACCACGGCGGTTACCACCCACCTGCTTGGCGGCAGCCGGGAGGACATCATCAACGCAGTCTCGAACGCCTGGATCGACGGTGGTGCACTCCGGACCTACCGGCACGCGCCCAACACCGGCTCGCGCAAGAGCTGGGCCGCGGGTGACGCCTCTTCGCGCGGCGTACGCCACGCCCTTATGAGCCTGACCGGCGAGATGGGGTATCCGTCGGCGCTGAGCGCCAAGGGCTGGGGTTTCCAGGATGTGCTCTTCAACGGGGAGCCGATTCGCCGCTCCCAGGAGTACGCGAGTTACGTCATGGAGCACGTCCTGTTCAAGATCTCCTTCCCGGCGGAGTTCCACGCCCAGACGGCGGTCGAAGCGGCCATGCAGCTCCACCACGAGGTCGCACCCAAGCTCGACCAGGTCGACAAGGTGGTCATCGAGACGCAGGAAGCCGGCGTCCGGATCATCGATAAGACCGGCCCACTGGACAATCCGGCCGATCGCGACCACTGCATCCAGTACATGGTTGCCGTGCCCTTGATCTTTGGCCGTCTGACTGCTGCCGATTACGAGGACGATGTGGCCGCCGATCAACGGATCGATGCGCTCCGCGACAAGATGGAAGTCAGCGAGAACGAATCGTTCTCTCGCGACTACATGGATCCGGAAAAGCGCTCCATCGGCAATGCGGTCCAAGTCTTCTTCAAGGATGGCACGAAGACGGAGCGGGTCGCCGTGGAGTACCCGATCGGGCACCGGCGCCGTCGGGACGAGGGCATCCCGGTGCTCAAGCAGAAGTTCCAGGACTCGCTGGGGCTGCAGTTTGCCCCTCGGCAAGCCGAGGCCATCGGCGCTGCGGTGGCCGATCAAAAGGTCCTCGAGGGTATGCCGGTCCACGAGTTCATGGATCTGTGGCGACGCTAGATGGTTGCCGTTCGCCGGTGGGCGCTACGCCCACCGGCGGCTGGCGGCAGTATGGCTTGCTCTCAGGTCCGAGTGACTCGGTGGTAGGTCAGAGGTCGAAGAAGCCATCGAATCCGTCGAAGAGCCCCCCGTCTGCGTCTACACCGGGGTCGCCCTCAAAGAGGGCTGGAGACAGGCCCAGGTCGCCTGCGTTGAAGCCCATGTCCTCGGCCACAGCAGCGAAGGCGCGCTGCATTTCCGCGTTGAGCGTCATGCCGGCGAGCAGGGTTCCAAGGTAGGCTCCGCCACCCACCGCGGCTGCCGTTCCCAGCAGGCCCGGTCCGCCACGCCCGCCTCGCTGCCCGGCGGAACCCGCCGAGGCTTCAAGCAGGTGAAGGCGATTGATGAGTTCCTGATCCCCGGATGCCAGGATCTTCCGCCGTGCTTCATCCGCTCTCTTCTGGCGCCGATTCATACTCACCTCCGCCATTGGACCGGCTTGAGGACCGGCTTCCTTATGGCAATCTAGGCCCCCCTGCCAACCGCTTCAAGGGAGTGGGAGCAGGGTTACTGGCGCTTTCGCCGGGGGCCTTCCAGCCGACGGAGTTACCTGCTGATGACTGTTCACCGTCTTTATTACGCCCACGGCAAAGGAACCGGACCGTGGGGGACCAAGATCCAGGCGCTTGCTCCGGTTGCCGAGGCTTTCGGCTTCCGGGTCGAGAGTATCGACTTTACCCATACCGATGACCCGGAGGAACGATTAGCGCACGCCCGTGCGCAGAACCTTTCCGCTGACGGGCGTCTGGTGTTGGTCGGGTCGAGCATGGGAGGCCACGTCTTCTCCCGGCTGGCTGAGATGATGCCGGTGGACGGCCTCTTTCTGCTGGCCCCGGCCATCGGGATTCCGGGCTATCCGGGTGAGCCTCAGCCGGATGTCGATCAGCACGAGGTCGTGCACGGCTGGGAGGATGCTGTCGTGCCGGTGGAGGCCGCGATCGGATACGCCCGGCGGTGCCGGGCTCGTCTCCACGTCCTCGACAGCGGTCACGACCTGAACGATCGGATCCCGCTGCTGGAGGAATTGCTCGCCGCGCATCTGCGCCGCGTGCTGGCAGGCGAATAGCCCTGGTTTTGGGCACGCGGCGAGGTGAGCCGGAGAAGCCAAAAAAAGGCACGCCGCCTGGGCGTGCCCCTTTACCGCCTTGTTGCGTCGCAGGGAGCCCCCGCGGAGCAGGCGATTACGCCTTCGGGCGGAAGGCGACTTGCTGGACGAAGTCCACGTCGCTGCCGTCGTACGGCTTTTGCAGATCACCGTAACGCTCGACGTTGATGAACCCGGAGTCTTCCAGCAGGTGGCTCAGATAGTCCTGGCGCAGCGGGTACATGTTCAGCTGGAAGCGGGCACCGTCCGAAAAGACGTACTCGAACCGGGCCAGCGTGCGGTTCAGCTCGGCCGGTCCGACATCGACGCCCTCACCGGTGTAACAGTAGGCGTGCTTGGAGCTGTAGCCGTTGTCGAGCATGTCATCGTAGTTGCGCTGATCGATGATCAGCATCCCGCCCGGCCGAAGTACGCGGTAGAAGGCCCGCAGCGCCGTGCGCCGATCCTCATGGTCGAACAGGTGTGTGAACGAGTTGCCGAGACAGACCGCAGCGTCGAACTGTTCGGTGCCCATGACCTTGTCGAGCTCCAGCCAGTCCACTGCCTTGCTGTCGGCGAACTCCACACCGTAGGCGCGTGCGTTCTCGCGGGCTTTAATGAGCATGTTCTCGGAGCCGTCGACGGCGGTGACATCGAAGCCGGCTTTGGCCAGTGATACCGCGTTGACGCCGGTGCCGGTGGCGACATCGATGACCTTCTTGGCGCCGTGCGAGCCGATCAGACGGTTGTAGAAGGCGCCTTCGCGCGCCAGGCGAGCCTCCCAACCCACCAGGTCGTCCCAGTAGTCGGCGAATCCGGGGGTGTACTGTTGATATTGCTCGCCGGCGTCGGCGTTCAGGGCCTTGGACATAACGATTTTCCTATGCTGCTTAGTGAACCGGTGTATTGTGCGGTGCGGCGCGTTGTCGGTACAGAAGCAGATAATGGCATAATGAACCGGTACAGATTCGGTGGACTCCATGGCAGAACTCCTCTACGAACGCATCGCCGCCACCATCGAGCAGCAGATCGAGCAAGGGCTCTATCATCCGGGTGATCGCCTTCCCGGCCTGCGTCGCCTCCGCCGACAGTTTGGGGTCAGTCTCGCCACGGTGGTCGCTGCGTGTGAGCTTCTCGAGCAGCGGGAAATCCTGGAGGCACGGCCGCGCTCGGGCTTTTATGTCCGGGAAGGGGCGCGACCGCTACCGTCACCCGGCGAGGGAGTTAGCGACGTCGATGGCCCGAGCCTCGTCTCCGGCCAGGAGCGCGTCCTGGGGCTTGTACAGGCGCACAACGACCCTTCAGTGATTTCGTTCGGGGCCGCCGCGCCGCCCGTTGAACTGGTGCCGGCGGTGGCGCTCGATCGCAGCTTTGCCCGGGTTCGACGTCGCCAGCGTGCGCGGATCCCCACCTACGACTTTCCCCCGGGCAACCTGGAGTTGCGAACCCAGATCGCTCGCCGCATGGTGCAGGCCGGATGCAATGTCAGCCCTGACGAGACGGTCCTCACGGTTGGCTGTCAGGAGGCGCTTACTCTGAGCCTGCGTGCGGTGGCAGACCCCGGGGATGTTATTGCCATCGAGTCGCCGACCTATTACGGGATTCTCCAGGCCATCGAGTCCCAGGGGATGCGTGCCCTCGAGATCCCCACCGATCCCGTGGAGGGAGTCCTGCCCGGCGCCGTGGAACGGGCCCTGGCACGCTGGCCGATCCGCTGTTGCGTCTTTATGCCGAGCTTTGGGAACCCTCTGGGCCATGTCGCATCGGAGGCACGGAAGGAGGAGCTGGTCGCCTTGCTGCGTGATCACGGCGTGCCCTTGATCGAGGATGATATCTACGGCGAGCTTCCCTTCGACGGGGTTCGGCGGTGGGCGGCCAAGGCTTACGATCAATACGGTGATGTCCTCTACTGCAGTTCGTTCTCGAAGACCCTGGGCGCCGGCCTGCGCGTCGGATGGGTGGCGCCCGGCCGCTACCGGGAGCGGGTGGCGTATCTGAAGTACGCAACGAGTCAGGCGACGCCGACGATGATGACGCTCGCGGTCGCCGACTATCTAGAGCAGGGTGGCTACGATCGGTTCCTGCGCAGCGCCCGGCGGCGTTACGAGCGGCAGGTGCAGCGACTCAGCGCCGCCGTCCGCCAATGCTTTCCGGAGGGCACGCGGGTCACGCGTCCACGAGGCGGCTTCGTGGTCTGGGTGGAACTGCCGCAAGGCTACGACAGCCTCGAGCTGGCTAAGCGCGCGATAGCCGGTGGGATTAGCGTCGCACCCGGCCCTATCTTCTCGCCGACCGGTCGGTATCGCCGGTGTCTGCGCCTCAGTGCCGCCCGTCCTTGGGACGACGAGGTCCACGGTGCAATCCAGAGGCTCGGGGAGATGGCCCACGGCCTGCGCATGACCCCCTGAGGGTCGCGGGCGTGGACCGAACGCGCCGGTGCAACCGGGATCTGCGTCAGTCGCCTGCCAGCGCTTCCGCGACCCGGGGCAGTACCTCGGTGCAGTCGACTTCCATCTTCTCGGTTATCTCCCCATCGGCTCGGGTTCTGCCGAGATTCACCGCAACGATCGGGGCTCCACTGCGGTGCGCCTCGCGGACAAACCGGTAGCCGGACCAGACCATGAGGGAAGAGCCGGCTATCAGTAGCCAACCGGCACGTCGCACCGCCTGGAAAGCCGCCTCTACGCGCTCGCGGGGCACGTTCTCGCCGAAAAAGACCACGTCCGGCTTTAGCAGTCCGGCACACTGCGGGCAGTCGGGTACGCGGAACGAGTCCTCGGCGACGGTGGCAATTTCGGCGTCACCATCCGGGCGCAGCGTACCGTCGGCGTGCCAGCCGGGGTTGGCCTGGGCGAGGTCCGCCTGGAAATTCGTCCGGTCCAGCAGGATGCCGCAATCGCGGCAGACGACGCGGTGCAGGCTGCCGTGCAACTCGATGACCCATCGGCTGCCGGCAGCCGCGTGCAGGCCATCCACATTCTGGGTGATCAGGCCGCCGAGCTGCCCGGCCGCCTCGAGCCGAGCCAGGGCGCGATGGGCCGTGTTCGGCCGGGCTGCGGCGACCGTGGGCCAGCCAATGAAACTACGAGCCCAGTAGCGCCGGCGTGCAGCGGCAGCTTTGAGGAAGGTCTGAGCCTGCATGGGCTGAGCCCGTTTCCAGGCGCCGTTGTGGTCCCGGTAGTCCGGGATCCCCGATTCGGTACTGCACCCGGCCCCAGTGATGATCACCGGTTGTCCGAACCGTGCCCAATACTCCCTGAGACGCTGTACGGCCGCTTCCCCATCGGAGACGTATTGCCGCCGGTCCGAGGCTTCTGCTCGCACGCCCATGCTTGTTCGCGCTCTGGCTTGCTTAGGGAACTCTATCTTGGCCGCAAATGCCCGCCTCAGCTAGGGTGTGCGTCATGAAACAGCTCCAGCAGACCCTCCAGCGTATCGATGGCCGGGGCTACAAGGCATACCGCGACCTGGAAGGTCGCCACGCCTTCACCGGCTACACCCTGGTCGTGGACAAGGTCCAGGCGGACCCCTTTGCGGCGCCCTCGCGCCTTCGGGCGATTGTGCCGTGGGAGAAGGCTGCCTTGCCCGATGCGGTCCACCGCAGTGCTCCCTGCCGCCGTGCGGCACGGGATTATATCGCCCGGGCCTTCCGGGAGGCAGCGCGCTCGGAGGAGGCGATCCGGATCGACGCGGGTGGCCAGACTGTGCTCGATCGCAGTGCCGTGCTCTTTACCGACGAAGGTGTTGAGCTGCGGTTCACGGTGGCCTTGCCGGCGCGGGGACGGACGATCCTCGGGCGGCAGGCGGAGACCATCCTTTGCCGGCGCCTGCCTGAGGTTGTTGCGGCCTCGGCGTGGGGACGAAACCTCGATGAGGCCGATCTCGAGCGCTATTGTGCCGTCGTTGAGGACCAGCAGGCCCTGCGCGCACAGCTCAACGAGCGGGAATTGGTCGCATTTGTTGCGGACGGTGCCGTCTTGCCGCGTCGTTCCGGCGTTGATGATCGCCCACTGGCTGAGGCTATCCCGTTCCGGAGTCCGGAGCGTCTTCGCGTGACACTGACCGCGCCCAACGCAGGCCCTATTCCCGGTCTCGGTGTGCCCCGGGGGATCACTCTGGTCGTTGGCGGCGGGTTTCACGGGAAATCGACGCTTCTCAATGCCCTGGAGCTCGGCGTCTACGATCATATCCCCGGTGACGGACGGGAGGGCGTAGTCACCGCGCCCGATGCCGCCAAGATCCGTGCTGAGGACGGGCGAGCCGTGCACGCCGTTGACCTCTCGCCCTATATTGGCGAACTCCCATTCGGCAAATCGACGCGGGCTTTCTCCACGGAACTGGCATCCGGCTCCACCAGTCAGGCCGCGGCGCTGCAAGAGGCCCTTGAGGCGGGCTCCAGACTATTGCTGGTGGACGAGGACACCTCCGCAACCAACTTTATGATCCGTGATCGGCGCATGCAGGCTCTGGTCGCGCGGGAAGCGGAGCCCATCACCCCTCTCGTCGATCGGATCGCGGAGCTGCGGGACCGTTTCGGGGTTTCGACGCTACTCGTGATGGGCGGTTCCGGAGACTACCTGGACTGTGCCGACACGGTCATACAGATGCAGTCCTATGAACCCGCCGACGTCACAGCGGAGGCCCGGAACGTGGCGGCTGACCATGAAACGGGGCGCCGCTCCGAGGCTGGACACCCGCTTGATCTGCCCGCAGTGCGGTGCCTGGATCGTGCCTCCATTCGCACGGAGATCAAGCCGGGTAAGCGGAAACTCCAGGCGCGGGGCCGGGATGCCCTGGTTGTCGGCCGCGAGACCGTGGACCTGCGGGCTGTGGAGCAGATTGTCGACCCCGCTCAAGTGCGCGCGATCGGCGTTTTGCTCGATCGGTTGGCCGGGCGCGGGAGCGTGGAGGCGCCCCCGCAGTGGTTGCTGTCGGAACTCGAGCGCGACTGGCCGGAACTCCTGCCCCGCCCCGACGGAGATGCCGCCCGACCGCGGGCTCTGGAGGCGATGGCGGCCCTCAATCGGCTGCGTACTGCCCGTTTTACCCCGGGCCGTGGCGGCGTAGGCTAGAGTCCAA
The DNA here is from genome assembly GCA_003552625.1 of Ectothiorhodospiraceae bacterium. Classification (GTDB taxonomy): domain Bacteria; phylum Pseudomonadota; class Gammaproteobacteria; order Nitrococcales; family Halorhodospiraceae; genus Halorhodospira. The sequence goes on along the minus strand of PUNM01000023.1, from coordinate 93 downwards.
CAGTCGGAGTTGGTTCACGAGGAGAGTGCGGGCATGCGGGTACTGATCGTCGGGGCGAATGGCCAGGTGGGGCGGCGGCTGGTGGAACGGCTT
>PUNM01000012.1 GCA_003552625.1 Ectothiorhodospiraceae bacterium | reverse complement strand
TGCGACGTACGCGAGCCGTGGCATGCGGAAGTGGTCCTGACGTTCAGTCCTCGTCGAGACGATCGTGAGTTAGCGGACGAGTTCGACGAACCGGTGGCCCATCCGCCGGACGATCTAGGCCGGTGAGGGGGAGGGGGGCGACCCCCCGGCCAACGCGCGTGAGGGCGACGAGAGCGTCGTGATCGTTGTTATGATCCGCCACGGCCCGCCGGGAATCTGACAGGGGGACTCCGGTATAAAGACCGGCAGTTCCTGCCAGTCTGGTAGAAAACGGTCGTGATCTGCCAGGAGGGGAGGGGTCATACCCCCCCTACGCGACGCGCGCGAGGTGGGGTGGGTCGACGGTCCCGATCGTCGAACCTGGCGACATTACCAACGGATCAAAACTGCCAGGGTAGAAGTAGTACCAGTAGTGGTAGAAGTAGTAGTAGAAGCAGTAGCAGAAGTAGTAGACTGGTCGGTGTAGAATCGCAAGACTGTGGCACGTTGGTAAACTCGGTGGGGTCGGGGAGCCTGATCTGTCAGGTAGGGGTGGGCTTAAGTACCGTCGGTGGAGAACTATAGCCAACGCTCAAGAATAGGTGAAGGTTCGCACGGAAGAAGGCCGTGCGACGGACGACCCCAACGGACGCGATTTGTGGAAGGATCGCCCGTTGGGTGCCTTTGACCGGGCTTCGTCCTCGCGTGGTACTTCTCCTGCCGAGGCCATAGGGTTTGCGCCTGATGGCGATAGGCTGAAAGTCGCAGTATCGCAGTCATACGGTCTCGAGTCGCCAGTTTTCGGACTCGTCGGCAATTTCGGCCGGCTCGTCAGGAAACCCGAGCGGTCGCCGATCTTGATTTGCCCTCGAGCCGGCGTACCCGGCTCGAGGGACGGGGACCGCGTTCCCTCGCCGAGAGGCGAGGAATCCTGTGCGGTGCGGTGCGGTGGCGGTGCTGTTCTTGACCCCCGTAGACTAACTGTCCGCAGACGGCCGAACGGCCGAGTGAGGTCGTCTCGGTCAGTTTGTCAAGGGGTGCGGTGCGGTGCGGGGCAGTCGCGGTCGTCGGACAGTGCCGCCCAACTGGGCCGGACGAGCTGTGGGCCATCGAAGAGCAGTGCGGTCTCGGTGCGGTTCGCGGTCGGTGCGGATTGTTGCGGTCGGCTGGGCTGCCGAGTCTCGGAGCCATTGTTGTCGGTGTCGGTTGGTTCCGAGACTCGGGTACTGTGCGGTGACTGTGCAGTGCGGTTCGTTCGGAGGCGGTCGCAGTGAGTTCGGCTCTCGATGGATCGAGTTTCGATAACCTCGATCGCTTGGAACTGGGCGATCGCGTTGACCGGCCAGACATCCCGTTCAGTGCTGATCCAGACGACCCACTCAGGCTAACTGTCGAAGAAGACGATACCCGGAAACTCGAAACCGTTGGGGACGCTGTGGACGGTTTCGAAGATTACCTTCGGGCCAAAGAGAATCAGGTGCTGGTGTTCGAGGAGCAGCTAGACTCTGATGATGATCGGGACCAGGGCAACATGCTGGTGCTGCCGCACCAGCATCGATGGAGTGCAGATTACCGGTGTCGAACGTACGCCCGTCTGAAGGCCGCTGAGCGGTTCGTGCATCGGAAGTGGGGTGAGCGTGTTCCAACGACGCTTCTAACGCTCACGGCTCCGCACAACGGTGAGAATGGGAATCCTCGGTCGCTCGAGGCTGTACTTTCGGATATCAAGGACGGGTGGGACAAAGCGCGTCGAGTGATTGATCGGGAAACGGAAGGCGTCGATACGGAGTATCTCGCGGTGTACGAACCGCACGGATCGGGATACCCGCACCTGCACGTCGTGCTGTTCGGAGTGGCTCGCCCATCGATCGGGCAGAAGGTGCAGCGGTACTGGGTTGATCGGTATGTCGAAGGGGCGTCGGAAGAAGCTCAGTCGTGCGAAGTGAGCCGGGGTCGAGGCGTCGATTTGAGCCAGCCGGCCAGCTACGTGATGAAGTATCTGAGTAAGAGCCTCGCTCGGGATGGTGAGGGGGAACAAACGGCGTTAGAAGCTATGCCGTCCGTGCACGGCTATGTTGAGTTTTCGGCACTGATGTTGGCGACGGGGTGTCGAACGTACTCGATGAGTGCAGGGCTCAGCAAGGCAGTGAAGGAGTCGGAGCCGGGTGGTGACTCGTCGAGTGATCGGGAATGGGAGTTGCTTGGTACGGCGTGTGGGCTGGATACAGGGCTGTATGTCGGCGATGAGGCTGAGCAGCTAGGCAAGTACCTGGCGGGGTCGAGGAACCAGCAACGGCCGCCACGTGCAGATTCAGACAGGCCGATATATGGGACATTAGGCGGTCCTGGGTGAGTGCCGTTGAATCGCTGGCAGGTTGTGGCGGCCGCGTACTCGAGCGTCGTGATCGTTGCTATGATCCGCCACGGCCCGCCGGGAATCTGACAGGGGGACTCCGGTATAAAGACCGGCAGTTCCTGCCAGTCTGGTAGAAAACGGTCGTGATCTGCCAGGAGGGGGAGGGGGTCATACCCCCCCTACGCGACGCGCGCGAGGCGGGGTGGG
>PUNM01000004.1 GCA_003552625.1 Ectothiorhodospiraceae bacterium | reverse complement strand
TGGAGAAGCGCCTCGTCGCAGAGGCACTGGGCCGCTGCAACGGCAATATCTCTCGTGCCTCGATTGAATTGGGGGTGACGCGGCCGACGCTTTATGAGCTTCTGGACAAGCATGGGATGCGTTAGCGAGCCCGTTGCCCAGAAGCGGGCGGGGGACTGCCTGTGCTGATATCCTCCACGGAAAAGCCTGTTTGCTGCCGGAGTTGGCCCATGGTTAACCGCCGCGCCTTACGGAAAGTTCTGGCATTGCTCACGGGAGTGATCCCCGGGCTTGCACTGGCTCTTACACCGGAGCGTGTACAACAGTGGCAGGAGGCGACCGAAGCTCTTCAGGCCCATGCGCAGGAGCAGAGCGCGGATGACTGGCACCCGGCCGCTGAGCTGCGTGGTGTGGGCGAGAGCGAGACGGCCTTCCGGGTAGCGGTCCAGAGGCTGGAGCGTCCAGAGGCAGCGCTTGAGCCTCACGGTTACAGCGATAAGGCCGGCTGGGCTGAGGAGGGCGCGCGGATCCACCGCGCACTCATAGCGCTGGAAATCGGTGATCTGCGGGCGTTGCAGGCCCAGCTCGAGGAGGCCAAGGAGCAGATCGAGGCCAACCCGCAACTCGGTGCAGCAGCCAAGGCCGGGATCATCGCCGATATCGAGGCGCAGAAAGAGCGGTTGATCGACTTCGTTGCCTCGATCCCCGATGAGGATCGGGAAGCCGTGGCGTCGCGCCAGGAGCAGCTCATGGAGCTGCTGCGGCCGTGATGAGTTGTTGCCGCGCGGCACGGGCGGGCTCGATCGACCAGAGTTACACGGTCGGAACAGCGAGGGAAAAGGCATGAGAGCGATCGTCGTCGGTGTGTTGGTCCTCGTCGCCCTGGGCGCCGGCGCCGTATACGCCGTGGGCCACATCCCCGTGAATTCAGCCTGGAGCGCCGCGGAACGCCACCTTCCCATGCCGGCCGCCTGGAGCAGCGCCGAGGTGGAGGGTAATGTACGATCCGGTCGCGTACGGCAGCTTGAGGTGCCGCGGATCTGGGGCATGGATGCGGGGATGCTCGATGTCTCCTGGGAGGTTCGCGGTGGCTCGCTGGCCACCGGCCGGTTGAGCGTCGATCTGGACGGCAGCCTGGATGACGTGCGCTTCCAGGGAGTCGCCACTCGCTCGGCCCGCGGCTGGCAGGTCTCCGAGGGCACCGGCGAGGTGCCGATGGACCGGCTGCGCCAGATGGCGCGGGAGCGCGGCGTGGAGCTGCCGCCGGTTGGCGGCACCGTGACCTACGAAGTGGATCGCCTGTCGCTGGGCAACGACGGCGAATTGCGCTCGGTGGAGGGCCGGATCACCGGCCAGGACCTCACCGTCACCCACGACGGCCGGACGCTGGATCTGGGCGGCGCCACGACCACGGTCAGCGGATCGGACAACAGCGCCCGTGGTGATCTTAGCGACGAGGGTGGGGTCGTCGGGCTGGAGGGCCAGTGGCAGGTGAGCCGGGACGGCAGCTACCAGCTTGACGCCGTGGTGACCCCCCGCGAGGGGGCCGACCCGGCGCTCCGCGACTGGCTCAGCCAGCACGCCGAGCCCGCGGGGGACGGGTTCCGGATCCAGGAGTCGGGGCGGCGCTGAGTGGATCGCGGCGTGGCGGATACGTGTGTAGAAACGACACGACCCGGTGTGGCGGCTGGGGCGGTGGCGAAGGAGCCCCAGGGGTACCGGCAGTTGCTCGTGTCCCAGCAGCGGTCGGATCCCCAGCAAGAGGCGGCGCCCTGGGCGGTCACCGTGTTTGCCGGGAGCGAGGGGGATCGCATCGCCGAGTGTCTGGCGTCGATCCATCAGGGGCTGCAGGGCCGAACGGCCCTGCTGACCGTGGTCGTCAACGGTGCGCAGGACCACACGGCGGCCCGGGCCGCGGAGGCCATCGCGGAGCTGGACTGGCAAGGCGCCGAGGTCGCTGAAATCCCCTGGGGCGATAAGGCCAACGCGTGGAACCAATACGTCTACGGCCTGCGGCGGCCGGCGGCCTGGCACCTGTTTGTAGACGGCTACCTGGTCCTCGATCCCGATGGCCTGGCGGGGATAGTCGAGCGGCTGGCTGCCCAGCCCCCGCAGCGAGCCGCCACCGGTGTCCCGGCCGGCGACAATCCCGGCTCACGCCACATGCGCCACTTCGTGCACAGCCACGGCGGGATCCTCGGCGGTCTTCATGCGCTGCGCGGCGACTTGCTGGAGGAGATCGTCCATCGCCGCTTGCTCATTCCCTGGGGCCTCTATCGCGGCGACGGGCTGATCGGCTCCTTCGCCTGCCACGATCTGGACCCGCTGCATAACCCGTGGGACCGGGAACGCGTGCTGGTCTGCGACGACGCCCGCTGGTACGGGCGCCGGCCATCGCCTCTCTCGCCGCAGGACCTCGCGCGCCACGCTCGCCGCACCATCCGCCAGGCCCAGGGGCGTATGGAGAACCGCGCCATCCGGCAGATCATCTTCCAGGCCAACTACGAAGGCCTGCCGGAGTCGGCCGCGGAACTCATCGGCCTCGCCCGGACCCTCGGCCCGGCGGAGAATGAGCGCGGCG
>PUNM01000115.1 GCA_003552625.1 Ectothiorhodospiraceae bacterium | reverse complement strand
GATCGGGGTCCCGCGGCTGCACAACGTGACCCCGCAGATCTACCCGTTCGGCCGCAGTATGCTGCGGATGGCGGACACCCGCCCGTTCGTCTCGCACTACACCCGGTATCTGGAGCCAGAGGGGTGGGACTCGTTCCGGTTCGAGAACCTGTTCACGCTTTTCCGTGATCGGGAGCTGGAGCCGGCGAACTGGTCATCACTGCGGGTCAACCAGACCTTCCGTGTCGAGAATCTACAGGACTGGGATCCGCCGCCTTTCCCGCAAGAGATCCCGATGGGGTCCCGCGGTCCCGGTGAGCCTCCGCGTTTCTTGGTGCGCGGCAATATGCTGGGGTTCGAGGGCATTGGCCCGTTGGTCGAGTTCGGCACGTGGGAAGCGTTCGGGCATAGTGTGATCTTCCGCGCATCCGATTACAGTGTGCACGGGATGTTCGAGACCGGCGACGCGGTGTTTACGGGCGGCGCGCGGATCATCGACTTCGATGAAGAGGGCATCTCGCGCACTGATAACGATCAGTCGCACCGGGTGTCACCGCACACCATCTGGATGACAACGGACACACCGCAGCAGGCACGGGATAACCACACGGGCCGCAGCTTTTGCCCGGTGGATGAGTTCTGTGGCGCCCACAACGTGCCTTCCGGGTACACCGGGGAAAGCACGCACCCGTGGTGGGGCACCGCACGCGTTTGGATGGAAGGTCCGCTGGACCCGGTGGAGATGCGCAGCCGGTCCTTCGCGCGAGTCGGCGAGCCGCACGTGGAGAACAAGATTCGGTCGGTAGCCCCGGACACCATTGATTCCTTTTTCGCGGGCTTTCCGCGGTTCCTGCTGGAGCAGGATGTTGAGATCGGGATCTGGTCGCGGGACGACCCGGACACGGCGTTCGGCGAGCCGACACTGACGGACACCGGACCGCGCACACTGGAGATGAGCGGGCTTGGTTCTGGCGGCTTTGGGGGTCTGGAGTTGCAGAACCAGCATCGCTCGCTATGGATGGAGGGTAGTGCCTTCACGGAGTACGGCGACAACACGCCGATGGTCTACCACTACCCGCGTGGGCCGGAGATGGACGGCGAGCCGCTAACCCAGTGGGGTGATGCGTGGTTCTCGCATTCACCACGGTGGCTGGACATGGAGGGCCGGGAGCATTTTGAGTCGCGGTGGACCGACTTCGGCCGCCGCATGCGGGTGCTGCTGTGGACTCGGTACGCTCGGATGTACGAGGGCAACCATTTCTTCCGCGCGGGCCGGCCGGAGGTGGGCGGCGAGGTTGCGCATATTCGGCCCTACGGGTTCCGCCGGGGGTGCGTGGGACGAGGCAATCAGGTGGAGCATGTTTGACGGGCAGATCACGAAGAATGGGGATGGGCCGGTTTCCGAAGGCATGGTGTCGGAGGCTGTCCGCTTTGCGGAGACCGTGCGCCAAATGAAGGAGGCGGCGGGCCTGCGGCAGTACACCAAGGGTTTCGATCTGTCGGAGGGTGGTCAGGTCTACGTGGTGGATCTGGAGCACACGCGTAACGTGCACATCATCCCTCCGCGGCCGGTGCGGGAGGTGGATTTTCCCTCGACCGAGCTGGACATGGTGGAAGTGCCGGACGAGCTGCGGATCATCGGGTTCGTCTCAGGTGGTGCGTACACCGGGTTGACCGAGCTGGACGAAGAGGGTGTCGAGCGAATCATCGAGAACCGTGTGGAGCCGCTGCCCGGCGGGGCGGCTGAGACGCGCACGGCGGAACTGTTCACGCCGGCGGAGGTCGCGCGCAAGGTCGCGGTTCCGCAGCACAGCATGTTTGCGGTCCCGGGCGACGAGGTTTCGCGGTCTCAGCTGGATGCCGTGCAGCCCGGGCGATACACCGGTCCGATGGCGTCGGTGGTCCAGCTTCTTCTGGGCGTCGGGCATATACGGCCCGACGACTACGAGCGGCGGTTCTTGCAGGCTGAGGAGCTGCCGGAGCTGGCGCTGGAAGAGGTCACGATGCTGGACTCGGCCGGCGAGGTCATCCGTGAAGATGAGCCGGATGAGGTCGAGACTATTGCGCGGCTGGGGGAGGACGAAGAAGCGAAACTGCAGGTCCGTTACGATTACCGGTGGAACCGCACGCACGGGATCATGTGGGGACGCCGTGACGTGACCGAGGAGCTGGTCGTGCAGGCGGAGATGGACGGCATGCCACCCTACCTTGTCGCGGACCCGGAGCGTCGCCACGAGCCGTTTCTGGTGGAGATGGGCCAGCGTGGTGTGCTGGCGATGCCGTTGCCTCGGGACGAGATGTCCTTCTTCGAGGAGGTGCGCGACCAGTATCGCTGGGTGTACCCGGACCTTGCGCGACACACCCCGTTTCGCGGACGTCGGGAAGGGCTGTTTGAGGCGCTGGGCGGGTTTCCCACGGGGGGAGCTTTTCCCGAGGACCCCGAGGAGCTGGAGCGTTGGATGCGCGCGGGGGTTGTCGTGCGAGTGGACGACGCGCTGGAGGACTTCTACGAGGGTGCGGCTTTCGCAACCAGTCATGGCTGGGCCTTCGCCGATTCGGGCAACCGCGCGACCAACACGTGCTACAAGCAGGTTGACGGGCTTCGCCATGGTGTCTGCTACATCGCAACGGTCGAGATCGAGCAGCGGGATGACATCGAGTTGAACCCGGTCGCAGACGAGTTCGTGGACTTCTTCGGGATCGACGACCCCGTGGACATTTTCAAGGCGTACCGGCTGACCACGGAGCAGCTGCTGGAGATCAACACCTATGAGGAGTTCGACGAGATGGAGGCAAAGCCGGATTGGGAGGTCTCCGTCACGCTGACCGAGATCTTCTCCGGCCCCATCGAAAACAACACGCCGATCTGTGCACGGGACGAGCCGTGCATCGGCGCCGGGCCTCAGTACAAGATCTGGGAGCCTGTGCTGCACCAGATGCTCACGTTCGATTTCTACGGGGCGGCTGCGGAACGCTCGGTGCCAACGGCGGACGGTCCGATCTTCTCTACGTTCGTGGAAGATGCTCTGGAGATGCTGTGCTTCTACTCGGACCATTCTGGGACGGAGACCCGCAGCATTGACACACGCCAGCGTTGCCAGTACGTCGGCTCGTGGCAGAATGGATCGGTCACCGAGCGCAGCGGGCTGGCCGGGAGCTTCTACAGCACAACGATAGACCCGCGCGTTGCAGGATCCCGCACCAGCGGCACCATTACGACTACTACGGGCCGTGAGATCGGGCGTGCGGATTTCGCGTCGACTTGCGCGTTCTTCGCCATGAGCATTTCGCTTTCGCGCAGGGTGTTTGGTGTCGAGGACTGGGAACGGGAGTCGTGGTCCGCACACTCGGTCAGCACCAGTATCGTTTGCGCCCGAAACAGCCGGTCGGCGTACTTCATGGGCGTGTGGGAGCGCACGCAGGAGTTGCAACGTTCTTGGGGATTCTCCGGGCGCAAGCAAATCGGCACGACTGGCACAACGATTGTCGGGAGCCTCTACAATTTCGTATGGCACTGGGAGGGTTCCTGCGGGGATCCGTGCTCGTCACAGGATGCGTGGGCCGAGTGCAGCCGGCACACGTCTTTCAGCTGCTTTGGTGACGACCCGCCAAGCCACCTTCGGTATAGCGTGCAAGGGGGTAGCCGACCGAATGATCCAGTGATCGTGCGGTCCCCGGTTGGCGACAACGCGGTCATTGGCTCGGGGTACTACACACCAACACCCAAAGCGCCCGGTAGCTGGAGTGAAACGGACCCGGCTGTAGATCGCATCGAGTTTCGGGTGTACGGGATGGGCCTGCCAGAGATGAATGGCCGGGTATTGCGCGAGCGGGAGTGGGAGTGGCAGACCGGGGAGCAGCAGCCCGGTGGCCCGAATCGCGACTGGATCGACTGTTCTCAGGTGGGTTGCCCTGCCATGCCTTGGGAAGTGCTTCGCAATTACTACGGGGTGCCGTTCCTGCGGACGACTGAGGAGTTCGGGGCGGGGGTGGTAGAGTATGGGCATGAACCACGGATCCCGGTGACGCCCGGCATGGTCCTGTTTGGAGTGGTGACCTGACATCCTCCCCGCCCTAAAGGACGGGGATTCCCGATCCGGAGACCGAGATGGTTGACGCTTCACGGAATGCTATCTTGCAAACTTCAACCACAGGAGGCGCGCTTCCTCCCCGGCCTAAACGCCGGGGTTTCCAGCGCGAATAACTGGTGAGCGAGACGACAACCGAAACAGTCCGGGCAACTGCCGGCGTGCGGGCCGGTGAAGCTGAGGTCAGGGTTGCGCTGCCGACGCTCCGCGATACAGCGGGTGTGCAGGCGAGCGTGAGCACCCATTGGTACGAGGCGGTTCACGAGCAGGCTGGAGTCCGGGCGAACGCGGCGGGAACTGCGCTGCACTTGCTTCGGGATGCGGCAGGTGTGCGGGCCCGGACAGAGCCGCGGGCGTGGATCACGCGTGTTGTGCGGGACCGGGCTGGGGTCACCGGCCGCGGATCCGGGCTGGCTGTCTACATCGGCGGCGTCGAAGAGAAGGGCGGCGCGCGCGTCGGCGTTTCCGAGATCCGGCTGCAGGCGACCTATCGGGACTCGGCCGGTGGTCGTGCGACTGCGCATGCGACGAGCACGGCGCGTGTCGATGTTCAGGACCGGGTAGGCGTGTCGCCCCGGCTGTGGTCGCTGGACCGGGCGTTTGCGCACGACGTTGCTGGTGTTCAGGCCACGGGGTGGCCGGCGTCTGATCCCGCGGCCTTTGCTCGTGCGGCGGCGGGGGTCCGATCTGCGACCTACCCGCATACCAGCGGGCGCCCAGTCATCCGCGTGGTAGCCGGGGCCCGGTCCCGGGCAATCCCGGCGGCCAATACATGGGCCATGGTGCGGGATCGGGCGTTTGTCCATGCGACGGCGTACCCCCGTCGCCAGCAGGAGAAGGTCACGCTCGACAAGCTGCCGCTGGACGCTGACGTGCTGTTGTTCGATACCGATGCGTGGACGGCGGATCTGCGGAGCTGGGGCATGAGCCGCTACGTCCGGCTTCCGGTGACGGAGATGGCCGGGACCCGGTTCGGCCTTGCGCCGGATGGTGTGTACACCACGGACGGCGCAGCCGAGTTCTCCTATATCGAGACCGGACGCACCGATCTGTCCTTGCCGGAAGAGCCGATCAAGCAGCTCAAGAGGCTGAACTACGTCTACACCTATTCCGTGCATGAGCGACCCCTGCGCGTCAGGGTGACGGCGGACCATCGCGGGCGGCAGGCGCAGTACGTCTACCAGCAGGACTCGCACAACAGCGAGGCGACGCGTGCAGTCCGGTGTGCGGTTGGACGTGGCTTTGCGACCAACTATCTCCAGCTGCGCGTCGGCGGTCCCGCGTTTGATCTGGCTCAGCTGGAGGTAGAAATCACGCCGACGGGGCGGAGGATCTGACGATGGCGCGCAGTGTGGATTGCAGTGTTTCGCTGAGCCCCGGGGTGCAGACGGACCCGGGCGACGTGAAGGCGAATGTGACCAGCCATACGGATTCGGTGTTGAGCCGGATCGAAGAGCTGAAAGGGACTGCTGAGGGCCTTCAGCAGCACGCGGAGTCGCTTCTGAGCGGTGTGGGTGAGCTGGAGTCGGTCGATGTTGCGCCTATCGAGTTCAGGGCCGCGCTCTCGGACTACCAGCGCAAGGAGCTGGCCCTGCCCCCGGAGCTGCAGGGCCTTTATCAGAGCCCGACGGTGGATACCGGTGACTTCGACAGCCTGCCGGAGCTGAATGTGCAGGCATTCGAGCCGTCGGCGGTTCAGGATGCTCCAGACATCCCCGAGTTCAGCTTTCCCGAGGCCCCGGAGTTTGATCGAGTGGGCGCCGTGCCTTCCCGCCCGGATGTCGAGATGCCGGAGGTGCCGGACGCGCCGGAGGTGGACATCGACCTGCGGCCATTGCCTGAGCTGCAAGGGCTGCCCGAGTTCGACGTGGAGTTTCCTGAGCTGCGGACAGTCCAGATCGACACGCCGGACTGGGCGGACATCCCTCTACCGGACGAGTCCGTGCTGGCGCGCTACGAGAATTTGGCGGCCAATCGCCCGGAGCTGGCGGACTATGTGCCGCGAGTGGTGAACGAAGGTCTGCAGGCTGCCGAGGCGCTGCTGCGCGGCGAGTTCGTCATTGACATGGATGCGCTGGACGCCGGGACTGCCGCGGTCGTACAGGATGCTGTACGTAAACATGAGCATCGCATGCAGAGCTTGTGGTCCCGGCGGGGCCTGCCGGCAACGGCCCGGGCCAGTGACCGGCGCGATGCCGGTGTTGTGGCGCATGTGGATCAGGTCCGTGACCGGATGAGCCGCGAGGCCCGCATCCAGTTCGACGCGTCCGTTGAGCGGTGGCGCATGCGGCTGCTCCCGGTCGCCCTGCAGCTGAACGTGGAGGCGCACAGCTTCCTGATCGAGAAGAAGGTGCAGCTGCTGGATCTGGACTTCGAGATGCTGACCGTGGAGAAGGAGGCCCAGACCGGCCTCTACGCCCTGCTGGCGGCCAAGTACCGCATCGCTTCCGCCAAGATCGAGAAGCAGCTGGCGGAGTACCGTGCGATTGTGGAGCAGATCCGGGCCCGCGTGGCGGCCTACAGCGCCTACGTCAATCAGCAGCAGAACGTCGCGCGGCTGAACCAAGCCCGAGGGACGGCTTACGCGGCTGAGCAGGACGCCCAGATCGCAGAGGCGTCGGAGTTCGAGGCGTATGTGCGGGCGGCGCAGGCGGTGGCCCGGGCCTACAACGCCATGGTGCGAGGCGTCGAGGGTCGGGCAGAGGCGTTGGGCGCGCGGCTGGCGCAGTTCGAGGCGCGGTCATCCGAGTGGCAGGCTGAGCTGACGGAGGTGCGGACCGAGTACAACACGCGGCGCGTGGAGAATCAGGCCATCGTTGCGCAAAACCGTGCATCCGCGGCTGAAGTCAGCGCGGAGGCGGCCGGGGCAGAAGCCGTGGCGTCGGCGTCCATGCAGTCCGCGGCGCAGGTCTCTTCGGAGGCGGCCCAGCTCCGGGCCGCTATTGCCAACCGCACGGCGCAGAATGCCGAGACCGGCCTGCGGAACAGCGAGGAGGCCCTGCGGTACAAGTCCGACGTGCTGGATTATCGCGCAGATGCCACGATGCGGAACGCCCGGCTGCTTCAGGACATGGTGGACTACGCGGCCATCGAGGCGAACAACTCGGCGGTTTCCGGCCTGTCCTCGGAAATGATGTCTTCGCTGGGCCGGGTCGCGGAGCTGACCCAGCAGTACCAGACGCAGATCGCGCAGTCTTACATTGATCTGGCAGGCACCGTTGCAGACGCCGAAGCGGCGCGCGTGTCCGGCAAGGTATCCCCGTACCGGGCGTCCGCCGGGCTCACTGCTCGGGGCGATGTCGGGCACGCTTCCCGCGTGCAGCGGCGTGAGAACTACAGCAACGACTACCAACAGTCCGACAGCAACCAGTGCCGGACTATCTTCCGTGAGGTGAGCATCTGATGGCTGATTGCAACGACCGCACTCTTTCGGTCCGCTTCGCAGGTGTTCCGACGGAGGCCGATAGCCGGGTCTTCTCCGCCATCGAGTCGCTGATTGACGACGTGGATGTGCGGACGATGGAGGCTGACCCGCCCGAGATCCCGCATGTCGACATCGGTGTCGATGTGCTGGACGGTGCGGAGCCGGAATTGGAGGAGCCTACGCGCCCGGACCTTGGCGGGGCCCCGTTCTTCTCGTCGACGGAGCCGAAGCTGACGCAGGCGCTCTACAACGCGGTGACGGACTTGATCGACTTCACGTTCGAGTCGCCGCTGGTCCCCAGCATCGAGTATGGCGAGGGCAAGGATCACCTGTCTGTGCCGGACCGGCAGGTCAGCGCACCGCCCACGGACTTTCCCGAGGAAGGGCAGCTGGAGCTTCCGCTGGAGCCGGACATCGACACCGTGCCGGCGCCCGAGCTGACGCCCGGTGAGCGGCCGGAGCTGACCTCGATCAGCATGGAGAGCTATGGCGTGGCGCCGCTGGATCCCGTGTCCATCGACATGAGCGAGATCATGCAGGGGCTGGGCGATCTGGAGATGCCGGACGTGGAGACCGTGGCGGACCCGGAGTACGACCCCTACCGCGATGACGCTCCGCTGGTGGGGAAGGTCAAAGATCTGCTGCGCGGGTCGGGGGATCTTGAGCGCTGGATCAGTACTGAGGTCCAGCGGCTGCTGAACGAGGCGGACACGCGCCGGCAACCGGCTGAGCTGAAGCGTGCGACGGACGAGGTGTTCCGCGAAGCGGCGGCCCGCAACTTCGCCCTGCCGGCGGGGTTTGTAGACGAGCAGGTTGCCCTGCTGTCCGAAGAGGACGCCAGCCAGCGGTTCGACCGGGCGCACGAGGTCCAGCAGGAGATCTACGAGCAGGCCATCGGCGCGGTTGCCGACGCGGCCACCCGGTCCATCCAGATCGAGCGCTACCTGTTCTCGGAGTACGTCAGCTACGCTCGGCGGGCCATCGAGGCGTACCGGATCAACATCGGCATCGCGCAGGCGGCGTACAACGCATTGGTGGAGATCTTCAACACCGCGCGGCAGGTTGTCGAGTCGCAGGTGCAGGCGTACCGGCAGTACGTGCAGGCCCAGACCGACCAGAACCAAGCGCTGGGCATGCAGGCAGATCTCACGCAGGCGCAGATCGAGAATTATCAGACGCACGTGCAGATGTTCCGCTCGGACGTGGATCTGCTGCAGGCGTCGGCACGCGTGCAGGAGGTGGATGCAGAGCAGCAGACCATCCCGCTGGACGTGTTCGAGTCGACGCTGCGGGGAACGCTGGCCAACCTGAACATCGTGCGCCAGAACATCCAAGCCTACCGGCAAGCCATCGACAATTACTCGCAGGCGACGGACTGGTTCTCCGACGCGCTTGGTTCCTATGAGGCCGCGGTGCAGGCGGAGACCTCGAACGTCTCGGTGACCGAGGAGAACCTGCGGGCGTATTCGCAGTTGTGGAGTGCGGAAAGCTCACGCATCAGTGATTACCAGAGCTATGTTCAGGATTCGGTGCAGACGATGGACGCCGAGCTGAGCCGGTATCAGAACGCCGCGTCGGAGCAGCGCAACTACCTCCAGAGCGTCACGGGGGCGCTGCAGGACACGGTGATGGCTTCTGAGGCGTGGCAGGGTCTGATACAGCAGAACTCGCGGGTCACGCAGGCGTACAACTCTGCGCAGACCAGCTTCACCAGTGCGACAGATCAGACGGATCTGGCCAAGGAGGACCTGCGCATTGTGCAGCGCAGCCTCGATGAGTCCGCCAAGGCGGAAGAGATGCGGCTACAGGCTGCGAGGGAGTCTGTCACCGTGCGCGCGGCCGGCGCACTGTCGCAAGCAGCGTCGGCGGTGTATCAGGTAAACTTGAGTGGAAACGCCAGTGTTTCCGATTCCGTCGATGGCACAGTGCAGTACGCTCAGAGCAGTTCGATGACGAATCGGCGGAGCTGGCAGAATCAATGTGTCTCTGAAGCCAGAGCTTTGCGAGGGTAACCGATAATGGCAAGTGCAATCGGGTTGGTGCAGGTGGCGTCACCGGACGAGGTGATGGCCCGGCAGGAAGAGGAAGAGGGTGGCGAGCAGGTCGAGATTCCCGATCCGCTGCAGTTTGCCGACGGCATCGCCCGGTACGTCCGGGCGTGCTGGGACGAGGCGTTTCGCTACAAGCGCTCGTACTACGAGCAGCGCTTCATCGAGGCTCAGTACGCCCGGGAGGGTCGATACACGCCGCGCAAGCTCCAGCAGATCCAGCAGACCGGGGGGTCGACCGAGTATGCGCGCATCGTCGCCAACAAGGCCCGGATTCTGGAGTCGTGGCTGACGGACATCTTCATGGCGCAGGGTGAGCGGCCGTGGTCCATCGAGGCGACGCCGAGCCCGAGCCTGTCGCCCGAGGTGGAAGAGGATGTCCAGCGTCAGGTGTCCGTGTGGGTGGCGCAGATGGCGTCGCAGGGGCAGAACCCGACGCCGACCGAGATCCAGCGCATCCTCGACGAGCAGTTGGACGCTGAGCGCACGCGGATTAAGGACGTGGCCGAGACCCGCGCCAAGCGCATGGAGGAAGTGATCGCCGATCAGCTGGCCGAGGGCGGCTTCAGCACGGCGTTCCGCGAGTTCATCGCCCACTTCACCACGTACCCGGGGGCGGTCCTGAAAGGGCCGGTGTTCCGCCAGCAGGACCGACTGCACTGGAGCGAGGTGGAGGGCACCCACATTCCCGAGGTGACGGAAGAGATCGTCATGGAGTTCGAGGCGGTCCACCCGATGAACGCATACCCGGCGCCGGGCGCAACCGAGCCGCAGGAAGGTTACTTCATCGAGCACATGACCCTGACCGGGCAGGACCTCTACGCGCTGATCGGCGTCGATGGTTTCGATGAGGTGCGGATCCGGCGCGTACTGGACCGCTGCCAGAACGGCGGCTACCGCTGGCTGGACACGTCGGCGGGTCAGGACGGTGACGAAAGCAACTCCTCGGAGGTGCGGGTCAACAACGGCACTTCCGGCTTCATCGACGTGCTGGAGTTCCATGGTCCGATCCCCGGCCGGGATCTGGCGGAATGGGGCGTCGAAGGTGTGGACGACGACCCGCACGAGTATTACGAGGCGACGGTCTGGCTGATCGACACCGAGGTCATCAAGGCGACCCTGAATGACGACCCCATGGGGCGCCGGCCGTACTACAAGGCGTGCTACGAGCCCGTGCCGGGGCAGTTCTGGGGCCACTCGCTCTACGACGCGCTGGCAGACGTGCAAGGCGTCGGCAATGCAGCGGTGCGTTCACTGGTCAACAACATGGCCATCGCGTCGGGGCCGCAGGCCACGGTCAACATCGACCGGCTGCCGGCTGGTGAGGATGTGACCAACCTATACCCGTGGAAGATCTGGCAGGTACACGACTCGCAGTTCGCCAATTCGGCGAACCCGGCGGTCGATTTCTTCCAGCCGCAGGCGAACGTGAATGAGCTGATGCAGGTGCTCGACAAGTTCTACGCGCTGGCGGATGACTTCTCGATGATCCCGCGCTACATGAGCGGATCTGACCAAGTGTCCGGGCCCGGCCGTACCGCGTCCGGGCTGTCAATGCTGCTCGATGCGGCGAACAAGGGCCTGAAGTCCATCGTGCAGACCATCGACCAGAACGTGATGACGCAGCTGCTTCGCCAGCTCTACGACCACAACATGGTGTACGCCGAGGACGACTCGATTAAGGGCGACTCCCAAGTGGTGGCCCGCGGTGTGGCCAGCTTGATGCAGTTGGAAACCCTGCGCATGCGCCGCAACGAGTTCCTGCAGATCACGGCCAACCCGCAGGACAGCAACATCGTCGGCCCCGAGGGCCGGGCGGCCATCCTGCGCGAGATCGCCAAGACGCTGGGTATGGACGTGAACAAGGTTGTGCCGCCCGACGCGGGGCAGCGCGCTCAGCAGCAGCAGCAGGAGCAGATGCAGGCAGAGATGATGGCCGAAGGCGCCGGCGGGGCGAACTCGCCGCAGCAATCTCAAGAACAGCTTGGCGACGGCAGCCCGGTAATGGACGTGGCCAGCCCGTCATCTATGGTGTGATATGAAAAGACCCAACGATGTTCAACTCCGTCAACTTCAGGATCTGGGCCGACACGGGCAGATTGTTGATTATTTGAAGGAGGTGGAGCAGGATTACAAGGACCAGTTGGTGACTGCGCAGACCGAGGCTGAAATTCGACAGATTCAAGGTGCTGCCTCGACCGTACATCGACTGATTGAACTCATCACTTCTAATGTGAGGTAAACATGGCAATTCCGCGACAGGTACAGCAGGAACAGGAACGCATCGAAGCGATGATGCGCGGGCTGAGTGGCGAGGATACCGGTGCCGAAGAGGGCGCCGAAGAGGGTGCCGCCGAGACGCAGGGTGACGAAACGGAAGCCCCGGCGGCTGACAACGTGGCGCACCTGAACCCCGGCGCGCAGGAAGCTGAGAACGAGCAACAGTCGGCCGACGAGTCCACTGATGCTCAGGAAGGTCTGCAGCCGCCGGCGCAGGACACCAGTGGCGATATGTCGCAGCAGCTGCGCGATCTGCAGCGGCAGCTCAACGAGGTCCAGCAGGCATCCCAGCAGAAGGATCAGACCATTCAGCAGCTGCAGGCGCTGATGGCCAGCATGCAGCAGGCGTCGGAGTCGCAACAGCAGGAACCTCAGCAGCCGGAGCAAAGCAAAGTTCCGTCGCAGGACGAAGCCCAAGATCGGGCGGAGTTCGGGGATGACTTTGTTGATATGGTGATCCGCGTTCTGGATCGCCGGCTTAGTGGTATTGAGGAGCGTCTGAACCGGACCGAACAGGCCGCTGAGCAGACTGTCCGAACTCAAACCGAAGACCGGCAGGAGAAGTTCTATCGTCAGCTCGATGAGCGTGTGCCGGATTGGCGCCAGATCGACAACTCCGCACACTTCACCAACTGGCTGAAGCAGTCGAAAACTCGCATTGCCATTGTGAAACAGGCTATGGCAAACTTCGACGTAGACGGAATTGTCGAGGTGTTCGAGTTTTACAAGGCGACGAACGGGCTGGGTCAGACTTCCAACACGGAGTCGGCTCCGTCGGAAGAGAAGTCGAAGCCGGCCAAGCCGTCCCTGAAAAACAAGGTCTCACCCTCGAAAGGCCGGACGGGCAACACTGCTACATCCACGTCGGAGCCGAAGGAGTGGACGCGCTCGGAGATCGCACAGGTTTACAGCAACCGCCGTCAGTACACGCAAAAGCAGTTCGACGAGCTGCAGCGTGAAATTTTCGCAGCCCAGAAGGAAGGGCGTGTTGACTACTCCAAGTGAGGTAAAGAGCAATGGCATATCCGGTTAATAGCGGTTCGCCGAACGCGGCCTATCCCGCATCCCTTTCGTCGTACCCGACCTCGTACAGCGGGACTTTCATCCCCGAGATCTGGTCCACCAATCTGGTGAAGGAGTACTACGACGGTACGGTCCTGAACCAGATCACCAACACGGACTACGAGGGTGAGATCACCAGTCATGGGGACAAGGTGATCATCCGCACCGAGGCTCCGGTGTCCATGCGCCCCTATGAAGTCGGTAAGCCGCTCGAAACCGAGTTCCCGACTGGCGGGACCATCGAGCTGCTGATCGACAAGGGCCTGTACTGGCAGACCGGTCTGGACGATGTGATCCGCAAGCAGCAGGACATCGACCAGATGCGCCTCTGGGCGCAGCGCGCGTCGGAAGAGCTGAAGATCGAGCTGGACAGCGAGGTGCTGGCGTATCTGCCGGCCAACGTGCACGAGTACAACACCGGCCACGAAGCTGGCCGTGTTTCCGGCAACGTGGACCTCGGCACCGAGGACGAAGCGCTGACGCTGGACCGTGACTCCGCTCTGGAGACCGTGCTGTATCTGATGCAGGTGCTAGACGAGCAGAACGTTCCCGAGACCGGCCGGTTCATCGTGGCGCCGTTCTGGGTCACCACCCTGCTGAAGCTGTCCGAGCTGAAGGCGGTCCACACCACCGGTGACGGCACCTCCCCGCTGCGGAACGGCATGGTCGGCCAGATCGACCGCGCGACGGTCTACAACTCCAACCTGCTGCCCACCAACACTCCGGATAACGGGGATGAGTGGCGCAGCGTGATTCTGGCAGGCCATCGTGATGCCGCGACCTTCGCCACCCAGCTGACCAACACGGAGGACCTGCGCTCCGAGCGCACCTTCGGTGACATCATGCGTGGGCTGGTGGTGTACGGCTACCGCATGATCAAGCCGGAGGCCATGGCTGCCGCCTATATTCGGTAACGCCGGGTAGATGGTGTAGCATGTAGGGGCGTCAACATGACGCCCCTTTTTATGGATAGGAGGAAGCAATATGCCTTACATGCGTGACAGCGCTGGCCGCAAGTTTGTGGTCTCCCGCAGTCTGGAAGCCCGGCGCCCGGACTTCGAGGTGGTGAAGGGCAATCTGTACCCGGGTCAGCGCACCTACAAGCAGATCAAGGACCAGCCGGCGCCCAGCGGTGCGAAGTCCGAGTCGGTTGCGAAGTCCGAGTCGGCTGCGAAGTCCGAGTCGGCTGCGAAGTCCAAGTCGACCGCGGAAGCCAAGTCGACCACCAAGTCGGCCTCCAAGGGCGCCGACGACCCCCTGAAGAACTGGGAGGAGTGATCCATGCGGGTGTCTGACCTGATGTCGCACGTGCGCAACGAGGTGCTGCGGGACCATCGTGAGCCGGGCCTGTACGGCTCGGACGCACTCATGCGCTACCTGAACGAAGGGCTCGCTCAAATGGCGCGCCGGACGCACGTGTTCACCGACGACTTTGAGTTGGTGACGAAGGCAGGCACCCGTCATTACGACACCGAGAAGGGCACGATTCACATCCAACGAATTTTTGACGAGCGCGGCGTTGCATTGCCGAGCTTCACCCGCAAGTCCCGCGGTTCTGTCTGGCAGTCGCGCCCGACCGCATTCACGACGGACTCCTCGCAGCGGCGCATCATGCTGCACCCGGTGCCTGATGACGAGTACAAGCTGCGTGTGGTGCGCGCCTACCGGCCGGAACCACTGATGGCGGCCGACGAGGTGCCGCTGGATGAAGATCGCGCGCTGCTGTTGGCCGAGTGGATGGCTTACCGCGCGCTGCAGAACAATGACCCGGATGCCTCGCAGACGATTGACGGCGAAGGGTTCCACGAGCGGTGGCTGGTGGGTCTCCGCGACATCAAACGAGACGTGGTGCGTGAGGCGGTAGGTGACAACCCGTCGGCGCAGCCGCGCCAGTGGACGTGAGGTGAGTCATGGGCATGATTCAGGACCAGCAGAACGAGCAGCAGCGTGAAGGCCACCCCGTCGGCGCGCGCCTACCGGGTTATGGTGAAGTTACGGCCGATCGGCAGTCCCAAGACACGCGCCCTGAAGGCAGGATTGGTCCGCCACTCCGCAACCCGCGTGAGCAGAACCGCTCCCAGTCCACGGCATACCGACATGCGAATAACATAGTAAACCGCCCAATCGGCGGCGGCATGCCGGTTCCGCGCAGGAACACGGACCACCTGACTCTGCAAGATGCTGGGCAGGCGTTTGATGCTGCTGGCCAGCAGGAAACCGCTGCCCAGCAGTCGCGCACACCGAGCCCGCGCGTGTCCCCGGAGCAGCTGACTCAGCCGATTGCCCGTGGTTCGGGCTCCACGCCGTTGCCGCAGAACCGCAACACCCCGCAGCAGTCCAGCGAGATCCCGATGGGCAACGGCATCCGCATGGCCCGGGGCCAACAGGGCGAGCCGTACTTCCACAACCAGTCCGTAGCGCCCGACCAAGGGCGTGGCGGATTTGTGCAGGCAGGAGGTCCTTCGGCCGCCGACCGGTTTAACCGTGCGGCGGACATTTACGCCCAGATGAACCAGCAGCGCCGCGGTGGCGGTGGAGGCCCGTCCGTGAACATTCCGCAGCAGCCGATGCGGGACGAGCTGATGGGCGAGCATCAGAACCTCCAGCGCATGCTGGATCGGGGCCTCAGCACTCGCCGCCGTGGAGACCGTCTGACGGCGGATGGTGTGCAGGCGCTGACCGGGCGCATGGGTGGCATCGAGGACTCGCTGCGGGACTACGACATGGCGGGTCTGGATGCGCAAACCGGCCTCGCTCAGCAGCAGATGCGGAGTCAGGGTCAGCTGGCGCAGCAACAGATGAGCAACCAAGGCCAGATCGCGCAGACGCAGGCGCAGACCCAAGGCCAGATCGCGCGGGATGCCGCTGCGACGGACCAGAACATCCGTCAGGCGCATGCCACGGGTGAGGCGCAACAGAACCAGCTGCAGACGCAGATCATGCGCCAGTCGGGGATCGAGCCGATCCCGATGCAGGATCTCGATTCGCTGACCGAGATGGGTGATCCCAGCGGCGAAGCCATGCAGCAGGCCATGGCGCAGAACCAGAACATTCAGGAGGCCAACGCGCTGCTGACGGATTCAATCACCCGTACGGGAGATTCGTCGATGGCGTCGCAGCATCTGGCGGACATGGAAGAGGGATTCATGGAGTCGATGAACGACCCCGAAGAACTGCAGGCGGTCATGGAATCTCAGCAGTTTGGCGACGAGTCGGAAGCGCTACAATTTCTGGAGAACCGCCGGCAGCAGGCCCGGATGGCTCGGCAGCAGCTCCTGTCTCACCTGCCGGGTATGCAGATGCCGCAGCAGCCTGTTCCGGGCTTCGCTGATGGAGGGCTGGTGAGCGCGGGCGGTCCCGCTGGGCCGATTCAGGACCCGGAGCAGGCGATGTCCGTGGACCCGATGCAAATGGGGTCCTCCAGCATGGACCCGATGCAGCAGGCGTCGCCGGCGGCCGATCCGGTGATGGGCCAGATGGCCATGCAGCAGTACCAGCAGTATGCACAGACCGCTCGGGAGATGGGCCTGCCACCCATCGGCTTCGAGGAGTTCCTGAGCATGCAGGCCGAGCAGGGACAGGCCCCGGGCATGCCGACCGCGCCGGAGATGCAGGGTGGTGACCCTGCCGGAATGCCGGAGATGCAGCCGGACGCGGAAGCCGCCCAGCAGGTGATGGGCTTTGCGGATGGTGGTCCGGTCCCGGAACCGGGTGGTGGGCTGGCGTCGGCGGCCGGGGAAGACGTGAGCGGTCGCATGGTGATGGATCCGAACCCGGCGGCGGGTGAGGACAGCATCCCGGCGGTGATTGACGGCCAGCAGCCTGCGGCGCTGGACAGCGGAGAGCTGGTGTTCCCGAAGGATGTGGTTCTCTATTATGGGACGCAGAAGTTGCAGTCCATGATCGACAAGGCGCGCGAGAAGATGCAGAGCGGTGAGATTCAGGGTGGTGAGCCGACTCCCGCTCCAGCGCCGATGCAGGGCGCGATGCAGTCGATGGGCCCGATGTAGCCGAGGAAGGAATCAATGTCGAAGATCTCTGATGAAGTCCGCCGCCTGAACCGGCAGCCGGTTCAGCATCCTCAGCTCCGCCAGCAGCAACAGCAGCAACAGCAGCCGGAGCAGGAAGAGTCCCCGGATGTTGGCCTCGGCACGGCGCTGGGCGATGCGGCGCTGGGTGCCGGCGCTGGTGCCACCGGCATGGTGCAGGGCGCCGTGGGTCTCGGGTCCCTTCTGCCCGGTATGGACGCCGTTACCACCCCGGCCTACGAAGGGCTGGGGTCGGCGCGTGAGTGGCTGCAGGATCAGCAGAGCGAAGCGACGCAGCAGGCGCGCGAACAGGTGCACGGTGCGTGGGATGAAGGTGAAGGCTTCTGGGACAGCACGGGTGAGTCGCTGAGCGCCATCCGCGACAACCCCTACTACCTGCTGGGCGCCGGCAGTGACGCGGCCGGCAGCATCGGTGGGTTCGGTGCGGGTCTGCGCGCGCTGGGCACAGTCGGTCGATTCGCACAGATGTCCCCGCGTGCACAGGTCGGCTCGCTTGCCGCAGGGTTGGGCACCGGTCAGGTTGCCGGCGAAATCGCGTCCGAAGATCCCGACGGGTACTTCAACCGCTTTGCCAGCTTGGGTGCCGGCGTGGTCTATGGCGCGACGGCGGGCCTCGGCCATCGCGTAGGTGGTGCGCTAGACCCGAAAACGGTTGCCGGCCGCCTAGCCGGGGCACGCCTGCCTACGCCCGGGCAGACCGTTGGGGCAGGCACGGGCTCGGCCTCGGCGGCCCTGCCGCTGGCCAGCAGCCATGCCGCGGTGCGCTACCCCGCTTATACGGCGGCGGGCGCCACCAACGAAGCGGTGCAGGAGTTCGCCCAGTCCGGCTCGGATGTCCTGTTCGCCAATCTCGGCCTCGGTCGGGAGACGTGGGAAGGCGTTGGACAGGCGGCGGTTCTGGGAGCTGTGTCCGGGGCGGTTGGCGGCGGCGCCACGAGCACGCTGGCCGGACGTGCCGACCGGAAGACGCAGGATCTTCTCAAGCGCGAACGGGACATCCGAGCCGGACGTGCGACGGAGGAGACAGGCGCGCAGTTTGAGCCGGGTCAGGCGGATGCTGCGCCGACCACCACTCAGCTGCCGGAGGCGCTGGACTCGTTTGCTGACCGGTTCGTGCCGGAAGGTGCGCGGGATGCCGTTCGGGACGAGTGGTCGCGCCACCGCTTCGATCAGGAGCTGTCGACGCCGGACGGCGCGGTCGACTTCCTGCACAACGTGGCACCGCTGACCGCGCGGACCAAGGAGAATCAGGGTGCGCATGCGGCCGCCAAGAAGACGCGGCAGGACATGATTCAGCACATGTTCATCCGTGCGACTGAGGGTACGGACGCGCCGGCTGCGCAGCAGGCCAGCCAGTTTGCCCGTGGGATCCTGAACGACGCCAGTGTGCCGCGCCGACTGCAGAACGCGCGCGGGCAGGACGACAGTGCCGCCGCGCTGGCGGAGGTCTACGGTGAGCTTCAGGAGCGCGCCCAGTCCCGTGTGGCCGAGTCCAAGCGTCAGCGCAAGGAGGCGATGGAGTCGCTGCAGGCGGTCGGCGCGGAAGGATCGGAGCAGGGTCAGCAAGCGCGAGCACGCATGGACCAGCTCCAGCAGGAAGAGGTCGCGCTGAACGAAGTGACCAACGCGATGCGGGCGTTGAAGGAGCGCACGGCCCGGGTGTCCCAGCAGCAGGAGGAGCAGTCCCGCACGGTGCGCAACGAGAACCGTGAGGCTGCCAAGAACATGGCCGCTCACCTGACCAACCAGATGGGCATCGACGAGCGCGCGGCAACCGACATCCAGAACCAGCTCGATCAAAGCGATGGGCCGCAGTCCATGACGGAGGCGTTCACCCAGCTGTCCGAGCGGGTGAAGCTGTCTCCGCAGAACCGCCGTGGACGGCCACGCAAGGCTGACCGTCGGGACATCACAGCCGCTACGGTGGCAGAGATGCACGTGGCCGGGTCGCCGGAGGCCAGTGCTGCGGCCGAGCAGTTCATGCACGAAGTGCTGACGGAGGGCACCGACGCGCCGGCGGAGGGGCTGCTGCCGACGCGTGACCAAGGGTACGCCAACACCGAGGCGCTGGAGCAGTTCACGCAGATGCTGGAGCAGCGCCGGCAGCGCAACGAGGACATGAAGGCCCGGGTCAAGCTGACGCCGGAGATGCGTAAGGGGGTCGATCAAGAGATCGCTCGTCTGAATGAGCAGACGCAGATCGCCCGCGCTATGCTGGCGCCATACCAGCAGCAACGTGAGCGCATGCGTCAGGCCGGCGTGACTGGGCAAATCAGCGACATGGGGCAGATGCCCGAGGGGATGGCCGGGGCGGCCAGCATGCAGGGCCGGCTGCCCGGTCCTCCGCAGGCTGCTCGGCTGCCCGGTCCTCCGCAGGATTCCGAGGGGATGGCCGGGGCGGCCAGCATGCAGGGCCGGCTGACCGGTCCGCAGCAGGCTGCCCGGCTGCCCGGTCCGCAGCAGGCTGCTGCACTCGGTCCTCCGCAGGATTCCGGGGTGATGGCCGGGGCGGAAGGCGAAGCACCGACTGCAATGACTGATGCCGATGTCTGGCAGGCGCACCAGCGTGTGCAGGATATGGCGGCCCGGGCCGAAGAGCTGGGGCTGACGCCGACGCGCGTGCCGGCGGACCGGGCGGAGACGCGGGTTGCCGGACAGCCCGGGCGTGCGGAACAGCAAGCCGTCGGCACGGCGGCTCTGGAGCGGATGATGGGTGACCTGTCCGCCGTGCTGCGCAATCCGCCGGAAAACTTGCTCAAGAAAGACGGGGGCCGGACCAAGAATCCTCGCACGGATGACTTGGTTGCGGCCATGCGTGAGCAGAGCGACGCGGTGGAAGGTCTGCGCCCGCAACAGCGTAAGCGCCTGCGGGATTTGTGGCGTGAACGGGTGGACGATCACGCACCTGTAGCTCGGCCGACGGAGGGGCGATCCCGCCCAAAAGCCGACGGGCGGGCTGAGCGCCGTGCTCAGGCCCGCCCTGAGCCGGAAGCCGCTGCCCAGCAGCCGGAAGCCTCGGCCCAGCCGACTGAGGGGATGACCGCGGACGAGGTTACGGACTTCCTGCGAAGCCTGCGTGAAGACGCTACGCAGCAGCAGGAGGAGACGGGCGAGGTTGCCCGGCAAGAGGTCGATTGGGCGGATGAAACCGCCCTTGATGACCTGTCGATGGATGACCTGTTCGGGCTGTTCGAGGAGAACTATCAAGCGATTCACGGAAATGAGTCTGGTGACGGCTCGTGGTCGGACACCTTCAACCTCGCCACCCGTCGGCCGCAGAACCCGCTGAACCCGGCCGTTGCCCAGCAGGCGGTTGATCAGGTGCTCCCGCAGTTCCCGGGCGCTCCCGGCGTGGTGGTCGTTGAGAACTACCGCAGCGAGGCGATGCCGCAGAGCGCCCGGGACATCTTCGCGCAGGCGCACCGTAGTGGCCGGCCGATCAAGGGTGTCTACCATCGCGGCGAGATCTACATCGACCCGCGGATGCACGAGTCGCCGGCGGACGTTGCGCGCACGGTGTACCACGAGGTGGTCGGCCACCACGGGCTGCGCGGCGCCATGGGTGACCAGATCAACGATGTGCTGGACAGCGTGGCGGACGCGCGTTCGCTGGACCTGCTGCACTACGCGGAGAAGTACGACCTCGATCTGACCGACACCCAGCAGCGTCGGGAGGCCGCCGAGGAGATGATCGCCGCTCAGTCGGAGCGGCTGGCGGAGCAGGGCACGCTGGCGCAGCTGTTCGACCGGGTACGCGCCTTCTGGCACGACCTGACCGGGCAGGAATACACCGACGCGCAGATCGCCCGCGACCTGCTGGCGCCGGCGCGCGGCTTTGTGGCGACCCGCAACAGCCCGGATCTGGTAGATCAGCCGCCCTCGGACCGCTACCGCAAGCCCGGGGTGCCGGACCCGGCCAACACGCCGCAGCTGAATGACCCGGATGTGCTGTCCTCGCACAGCGCGCAGGGGACGTACTGGGACTGGCTCGGCGAGCTGGTGAGCCGAGCCAAGACCAACCTGATGTTCACGCACTCGCTGATCGGCAAGCTGGAGCGTCGGCTGGCGTCGGCGCGCGACTTCCGCCATGCGTGGGATTCGCAGCAGCGCCTCGCCGTGGACTGGGAGCGGTTCCACCAGACGATTGGGCAGAAGTACACCAAGCTGGGGCAGCGCTCCCATGAGCGGGTGTCCAAGGCGCTGCTGCACTACTCGTCCACCGGCAACATGCCGTACCTGCTGAACCATGCACAGACGCTGACCTACGCCGACCCGGGCGATGGGTCGGGGGTGCGGATCGTTCGGAACGACCTGTCCGAAGCTGACGTGGTGCTGGATCGTTCGCGGTTTGACAACCTGAACGCCAAGGAGCAGGAGGTCGTGGAGCTGGCGCTGGAGACGATGGCCCAGCTGCAGATGTCCCAGACCGAGCTGAAGGTCACTCACATCCAGCGTGCCATCGGCCAGATGCGCGAGGCCGGCCGGCAGACCGAGGCCGAGCTGCAGCAGATTGAGCGGGAAGCGCTGCAGGCCATCGTGAGCCAGCACAACGTGCAGGCGACCAAGGCGTATGTGCCGCAGACTCGCCGGGGCAAGTTCCGCGTGATTGCGCGTTCGCAGGAGCTGGAGCGGCAGCGTGCGGACGCCGAGCAGCGCGGCGAAGACCCGGATCTGGTGCCACTGGCCCGGGACCGCGGTCACTACGAATACCTTGGTGCGGAGACGCAGGCCGACGCCATCTCGCTGATGAAGCAGAAGCGTGAGGAGGGGTGGTCGGCGATCTATGAACAGACCCCGCCGGGGCAGTTCGAGGACAACATCACGCTTGGGGATCTGACGCGGCAGTACCACAAGCTGCTGCAGCGCCAACATGAAGACGGCGACAACGCGCCCCTGCTGCTCAGTCAAGAGATCGAGCAGGAGATGCTGCAGGAGATCAATAAGCTGCGCTCCGAGGCCAACACCGTGGCCCAGAGCCAGATGCCGCGGGAGAACGTGCCGGGTGTCCAGTGGCGGGAGGTTATGCCCAACGTGCTCGACCGGACGCGCGACTTTGGCTACCACTACGCGGCCAGCGTTACCGCGCCGCAGCGGTCTCAGGCCATGATGGGCATGCGTCGGGAGCTGTCGCAACTCACTGGCCGGGACAACGTGGAATACATGCAAACCTTCACGGAACTGCTGGAACGTGCAAACGATGTGCGGGAAGGCGACCACTTCGGCGACAAGGCTGCCCGGGGCGCGCTGCAGTTCAGCTCGTTCCAGTACCTGCTGTCCAACCCGTCCTACTACGCGCTGCAGCTGACGCAGCCGTGGATGATGTCCGTGCCGACGATGGCGGGCGAGTTCGGCATGACCAAGACGGCAACCAAGATGGCCGAGAGCTACAGCCAGATGAAGGACGTGGTGAAGGCCATCTCGGTACGCGAGACCGAGCTGAACTTCGACAGCGTGCCCGAGGAACAGCGTCTGATGCTACAGGAGCTGCAGGCGCGCAACTCGCTCGACGTGGGGATGTCGCAGGAGTACGGGGTGCCGCACGGGAAAGTGGCCCGCAATGCAGTCACCAAGACCATGGGCACCCTCTACAACGCGGCCCGCGGAGTGGAGCTGATCAACCGTTCGGCCACGGCGTTGGCGGCCTACGACCTGCGGATGGAGCAGCTGCTGCGCGGCCGGGACCGCAACACGCTGGACGCGGATACCCTGCAGAACTTGCGTGAACGGGCAACCGACTACGCCGACCACATCGTGTTCCGCACGCACGGGAACTACTCCTACTCGGACTCGCCGGGCGTGTTCCGCAACCCGATCATGCGTGTGATGCTGCAGTTCAAAAAGATCGCGCTGATCCAAGCGGAGCTGATGTATAGCCTTGGCAAGAAGGGGTGGGCACCGACCAAGCTGTCGGAGCGCGCGACGCAATTTCTGGCGCGGCCGGAGATGGGTGTCGATGGCGGCACTCTGCAGCAGCTGCAGGACGGCCGGCTGATCACGCAGGAGCAGTTCGACGTGCTCTACGACCGGGTACGCGCCGCTTCGCAGGACCAGCAGGTGCTTAACCAGATGTCTGCCCGGGACCAGCAGTTCTTCCATCAGCTGCTTACCGCGGAACTTCACCCAGACACCTTCGTGACCTACGAGGCGTCTCAGGCGTCTCGTGCGTCCATGCGTTGGCTGCTGGGCACGTCGGCGGTTATGACCGGGGCCAACTCGATCCCGTTTGCCACCGCGGCGCTGGCGCTGGCTATGCGCAAGATGGATCTGGGCGACCCCGACGAGCAGGACGAGTTCGAGACGGACGCCGGCACTGTCACACGGGTGCTGGGCCCGGACATGGGCAACTTCGTCCTGCGCGGCACCATGGGCGATGCCGTCGGCATCGACGTGTCCAACCGCATCGGGATCAACTTCGTGGATCACATGTTCGGGGCCCTGTACAACGACTTCTCCGTCGCGGACTCCGAGTCAACCGTCATGGAGGCGGCCTACGGCTTCGCCGGGCCCTCGGTGAACTACGTCGGGGACTTCGTGAAGGGCCTCAACTACATGCAGCAGTACAGCGTGACCGGCTCCCACCACGATCGGGTGAAGGGCCTGTCCAGCTTTGCGCCGCTCGGGGTCCGCAACTTCATGACCGCGAGCTTGTGGGATCGGCAGGGGCTGGTCAGCGACTCCCGGCTGCAGATGATCGACCCGGAGGAGTTCTCCGACGGGCAGATTGCGGGCAAGCGGTTCGGGTTTCAGCCGTCCATGATCTCGGAGTTCTATGACGTGCGTGAGCACATGCACGAGGTGCAGCAGGGTGCGGAGCACAAGCGGCTCCTACTCAAGCGGTCGTACTACGAGGCGATGCAGGAAGGGGACAGCGAACGGGCGGCGCAGGTGTCGGAGCAGTGGAGGGATCTGCAGAGCGACCAGCGCGCGGTCGGGATTCCGCCGTCACCGCTGTCGGAACTGCAGCAGTTCGTTCGTCAGAAGCGCCGGGAGCAGCAGCGGTCCGTGGCCGGCATGCCGACCACTTCCCGCAACCGTGAACTGGCCCAGCGCCTTGGCCAGCAGCACGGCGTGTCGGATCCGATGGATATGACCCCGGCCCAGCGGCTGCAGCTGATGCGGCAGGGGGTCAATCCATTCCAAGCGTCGCCCGAATCTCCCTGATCCACTCCTGACTGTCCACCCGCTCGGCGGACATGCGTTCCAGCACTTCGAGCGGGATAAGGGTGACCCGGCGCTGGTCACAGAGCCCCCGTGCCCAGCTGGGGTGCCCCAGCAGCCGCTCCCGCGCGCTGTGCGTGAGAGGCGTCTTGCGTGAGGTCTGCGCCTCGAAATCGTGTAGGAACCGCTGCTGGTTCGCCTTGTAGTGCGCCTGCGACTTCGCATCGCGCAGGCGGCTGGACGGAACGACCACGATAGGCGGGTTCTGCCCGTACCGATGGGCCACGACCGCGGTTTCCGTGCGCCGCCAGTCCTGCCTCGACTCGTTGCGCGGCTCGGCGCGAACAAACGTGCCGTAGTCGTCGTATATCACGCAGACCACGTTGCGCACCAGCTGACTGGCCAGCTCCGCCAGATTGGCGGTCGGCGGCCCCCGCCGTTTGGTGATCGGGACATCGCCATCGTCGTCATCGACGAGCGCCTTGATAAATGATCTTGCCATACTATTTACCTTGTTGTGCGTTTGGGACGTTTGGCTGGATTGACTTCACTGACTGTAGCGCGCCCGAGAAGGCCGGGCACTGAGCGTCCACCATGATGGACCGCACCTGCCCGGTCGGGATCTCGGCCCCGGCGCCCAGCGTGATACGCCGAGACCGATCAAGCACGATGCCTTGCTCTGCCATCTCGTTGACCATTTTATTATACCCGACGCCACTGTCTCTTGCCCATTGACGCAAGGCTGAGGTGGACACCGCCAACTCGTTTTTGGTGGTATCGTAGCGGATATGTAGACTTCCCGACGGGCGGTGGACGACGAAGACGTTCTGGCCTTGCGTTTCCACCACCAACATGTTGCGCACGTTCTCCGACAGGAACCGGGACAGCTGCTCCACCGGCGTGGAGGCCATGTCCTGCACGGTGCCCCGCATCTTCGCCAGCTCGGTATGAAGGAACTGCTCGATCATCGGGATGTTGAAGTTGTGCAGTCCTAGCTCCTGCGCGATCTCCAGCCCGATCAGGTTGGTGGCGATGGCCGCGGACCAGACACGCTCTTCCGGAGCCATTTGGTAGGTGGCGTCGATGGCGGCCATCTTCTGCCGCAACCGCTCCCGCACCGAGTCTTTGTTCTCCACCACGTAGCGCAGGTATAGATCACCCGCGTGCCCGTAGTGCTCGGTCAGGGCGAGGTCCACCCCTTGCCGGAACTCGGTCTTGCTATGGCGTTGCACGTGGTACATGCGGTACTCGAACACGCGCAGGGCCTTGGCCCCGGCGCCCTCGGCCGCGTGCAGCTTCTCGTGCATGGACGTGTTGGAGCTGGCCAGCATGGTCGTGCACCACCCACCCTGCGATTCGCGGATCGACCCCCGGATGTCGGCACGCCACTTCTCGCTGCCCTGCGTGATGGCGTAGGCCAACGAGCCCATCTCCTCGACCGAAGCGTTGGTGATCTCCTCCGCGCAGATCGGCAAATTGTTCATCTGGTTGATGAAGCTGATCTTGGCGTTGTAGGTGGACGACCGCGCCTCCGCCGGCAGCATGAGGTCCGTCGGGTGCCCCCAGACCGAGTTGACCAGCTTCTGGATCGTGGACTTACCCTCCCCGGACTCGCCGACGATGTTGACGATCGCCCCGGAGAGGCCCGTGAAGGGCATGAGGATGGAGCCGAAAGCCGTGCCGAACGCGAACTGGTGTGCGGCGAAGTCCTCCCCCTCGAAGTAGCTTACGATGTCCTTCCAGCCGTCCAGCGTGCCGGCGGAGCGGACGGCCTCGACCACGCGCCCGCCGCGCTCCATCTCACAACGCTGGAGCTGTCCTTGCTGATACACATGGCCGGCGTAGATGAACCGGTTCTGCTCGTCCCGCCAGCCCATGCGGGAGTACAGCATCTCCTTGGTGTAGACCTTCTGCACTTCCTGCACGTAACTGACCATGTACGTCCGCAGCCGGTCGACCTTGCTGATCGCCGGGTACACCCCGCAGTCCGCCAGCACCGATTGGAAGGTCCGCTTGTCGTAGAGTGCGGAGGCCGGCATCTCAATCTCCACGTACCCGTCGGCGGGGTTGTAGGTGTGCCAAAGAGTCGCCTCCTTCTGTTCCCGCTCGCTGAACACGCGCTTGACCGGGTTGATCTCGTAGTCGTAGATGTCCTCGATCTGAGGCACCCCGTCGTCATCCTCGGTCTCGGCGTAGACGCCGCGCTGCGCGTCCACCTTGAACGGCCATGGCGGGTCCGGCATCTTGCCGACCGCGGCCTGCATGGCGAGGGCGGCGTTGTCCCTGTAGGAGCTAACCTCCCGGCCCAGCGACGCCGGGCTGCGGATCCGGCTCCGGTGCGGGCACGACCCGCATGCGTCCGAGCTGCCCGCCATCGTGTCGCACAGCGTCGGCGGGATGTCCTTCTCCTCGAACGAGTTGAGCACCTTGTCGGTGGTGTCCGGGTCGTAGGAGGGCGCCTGCGCGCTGATCTCGTGGCACAGCTCCCGACCGCCTTCGCAGTGGCGAATCAGCTGCAGCGAGTGCATCCAGAAGTGGTAGTCCACGTTCGCGCCGGCCTCGATGAACTCCTGAATCGCCCCGCACTTGGACTGGATCCGTTGCAGGTCCAGCGGCTCGTCCGGGTAGTCACTGGTGTTGCTGGCGCCGAAGTTCAGATAGTCCGGCAGGTGGTGCCGCTCCACAATCGCCCCGGTCGGCACGTTGTGCTCTTCAAGGTACGTGTCCACCGCCTCTTCAAGGGTGTCGAATGCTACGCGCGCCGACGGGGTGGCCTTCACGCTGACGCGCTGCGGGTTCACCGCGTCCTTCTGGTTGTGGGTGCCGACCACGCGGAACACCCGGCTCATATCAGTGCAGGCCGGGTCCAGCTTGTAGCTCAGCTTCTTGGCCGCGAGCTTGAGTTTCTTGCCCAGCACCTCGTAGCGCTTCGGCTCGATCTCCTCGGTCAGCAGCCAGTACAGGTGGAACCCCCAGCCGCTGTCGACCACCATGGGCAGCGGCCACCCCAGATCCTTACAGAAGCGCTTGGTGTCCGCCAGCGCCTCGGCGCGGTCGGTGTACTTGCGAGTGCGCTCTTCGTCCGAGGCGGTCTCCACCTCGTGCGGGCGCAGCACGTCCAGCTCCAGAAAAACGGTCCGCAGCAGATTCATGTTGGCCTTGGTGCGGTAGCGGTAGCCGCCCTTGCCGTCAGCTTTCTGCGGGTCATACACGCGGGGCTCCTTGAGCGAGCCCATCGCGTAATACACGTCGTGGCCGTGGCCGTCCCACGTCCGTGCAGTAACGACTAGATCGTCAACATTATCCGTAGTGTAGTGTTTGAAAACATTATGGCCGTTCGATGTAGTGAACGGCCTTGCGAGGCAATAGTAGCCTGACCGTGGTAGTACGAGACGAAGGAATTGCTTGGCGTCCATCGGTTCCCCCAGTGCCAAAAAATGCCCCGGACGTGCCGGGGCATTGCAGTTACCTGCAGAGGGTTTCAAGCATCCCAGTCGTCGAGCAGAGCGTCAACGCCGCTGGGCTCGGCCCCGCTCTCGCCACTGCCTTCAGCCGTGCGCCGCGCGGGCTTCTCGTCTTCCCACGGCACTTCATCGCCGTCGTCCTCCGGCACCTGCTCCGGATCCGGGGCCTTCTTGCGGGTCTTCTTGGGCGCCGGTTCCTCCTCCGGCTCCTCAGCCTGCTTCTTCGGTGCAGCCTTCTTGGCCGCGGACTTCTTCGGGGCCGGCTTCTCTTCCGGCGCTTCCTTCTCGTCGGCGGACTCCCCGAGGATGGCTTCTCCCGGCACCGGCTCAGCCGCCGGCTCCGCCGGAGCCTCCTGCGGGTGCAGGAGCTGGGCGACCTCCTCCGACTGCATCTGCTCGGCGATAATCTTGGCCTCCTCTTCGGTCAGGAAGCGCTCCGGGCGGAACAGCAGTTTGGGGTGCTCGGCGTCGGCGTCGAAGCGAGCCTTGGTCACCACCTGCGCGGTGTGACGCACGCCACGCGCATTCAGGAAGTCGAGGTACTGGCGCCAGCCGAACCAGCCGTTGTCCGCGTCCTTGGTCTCCGGGTCATACGCCGAGGTCGGCGCCAGCCGCAGGAGCAGCGGAGTGGAGTCAGGCTTCTTCGCCGGGACCACCGCCAGCCGACGCTGGAGCTGGCAGGCCGTGGTGGCCGTACCCGAGGGCGACACCTTGGAGCCCTTTACCGCGTGCGGGCACTGCGCGCATGACTTGGCCTGCGGCTCCGGCGACTTGCCGTCCGGGTGCTTGCCATCGAGGCTAAAGCACTTGGGCCCCGCCGTACTCTCCGGGTCGTACTCCGCGCCGTAGTAGACGCGCGCCCCGAACGGGCCCTGATCCACCACGATGAGGGACAGGGCGCTGACCGGCACCTCGTCGCCCACCTCCTCGTCGTAGCGGGTGACCATGGTTTCCTCGCCTTCGATCTGGGTGCGGAAGATCTTGCCGCGGATCGACAGCGACGGGACGTTGGACCCGGCGTCGATGTTGCCCGAGTCGCCGGCGAGAGCCGCCACGTGGTCAGGGACGGCCACTTGCTTGTTATCAAACAGTGCGAGTTCGTTGCTCATAGTGATACTCCTACTTGTCAGAGTTTTTGCGGATGCGGACGTTCTTCTCCCGGTGCAGGTTGACGCCCGGGGGCAGCTCGCCGTGGGTGTTGAGGTATTCCTGTACCTCCTTGGCCTTCACGCGCTGCTCCAGAAACTCCAGCGCGTCGTTCTCGATCAGCCACGGGGCCAACGCGTTCCAGTCGGCGATACTGGCCTTGGCCGATTCCGTGGTGAAGATGGTCCCCGAGTCGGTCTTCAGGGAGTTGGTGTTGTGCTCGTTCAGCTCCTGCATGAAGGCACGCTCCAGCTGCTCCATCTGCTGCTTGATCTGAGCGTCCTTCTCCTCGAACTCGCGCTTCAGCTGGGAGCGCTTTTCCCGCATCTTGATGTAGACGCGAGCCATACGGTCGTAATCAGCCATTGGTGCTTCTCCTCTGTTGGTGGTGCCATTTTACCAGCATGCTAACCCATGTCAACCTCCTTACACCTTTTCTTGCATTGCCTGTTTGTACATCTCCAGCAGCATTGCTTCGCCCTGTGCCTTCATCTCGGTCGAGTGGTAGATCGCCCACTCCATCGCCGACGCGCCCAGCTGCACGATGGTCATGCTGCGGGTCTGGCCGGGGCGGTTGATCCGGTTCTCGATCTGGGTGGCCTGATCGTTGGAGTAGATCGGCGCGTAGATCACCATCACGTCCGCTTCGACCAGCGTGATCCCGTGGGACATGGTTTTCGGGTGGACCATGAGCACGTGCGGGTCGGAGGTCTGGCGGAACCGGGTGATAATGTCGTCCCGCTGCTTGGAACTCACGTCGCCGTTGATGTACTCCGTCGTGTAGAGCTGGCCCACGTCATGCGCCAGCTGCTTGATGATGCCCTTGAACGGCACCGCCACCACGACCTTGGCGTCGGCCTGCTCGATAGCCGCCAGCACTGCCCGCAGGCGCGGCTTGTAGTCCAGCAGCACGTACTCGCCCGTACCGGTGTCCTTCACCACGCCGCATGCGATCTGGCGCAGCTTGTTGATCTTGTCCGCAGCGTTCACGGCGGGCAGCTGGTCCCCCTCGTCGGCGAACTCGATGGCCATCTTCTTCTGCATGGTCTTGTACGCCGACTTCTGCTCGCTGGACAGCTCCACTTCCCACTGCTCGTAGGTCACCGGCGGCAGATCCACGCAGTCCTCCTTGCGGAACCGGATGGCCGGCTGCAGCACCTGAAACGCCTGCTGAAAGCCGTCCGGGCGCGGAACCCACTGGAACTCGCCCACCTTGAGCATGGTGCGCCGCCGCCACGCGCCGAAAAACTTGGGGATGCTCGTATTGCCCTGCAGATGCGCAAGGCCGTAGGCATCCGTCGGCGCCTCCGGGCACGGGGCCCCGGTCATCTGTACCAAGCGCGGCACCTTGTCCGCCAGCTTCTTCATGGTCTGGTACTTCTTGGTCTGGGAGTTGCGATACTCGGTCGCCTCGTCGATGGCGATCATATCGAGCCGACCGCTCTTGATGTCATCCTCGATTAGATCCTTCAGGATCTTCACGCCATCAAAGTTGACGATGGCTATCTCCCAATTCGACTGCTCATACTTCTCCCGGCGCTTCGCGGAGGGGCCATACAGCAAGACCGTGTTGCGGTGCATGAGTAGTTGGAACGACTCATCCAGCCAGACTCGCTTGATAGTCGACAGCGGCGCGACGATCAGCAGCCGGCCAACATCGCCGACGGACATGAGGTAGTCGGCCGCCCAGAGCAGGCTCGCCGTCTTGCCGGTGCCCATGTCGTTGAACACGAAGCCCCGGTGGTTGGCGACGATGAACTCCGTGGTCTCCTTCTGGTGGTCGAATGGCTGGAACGGCCCCGGCCAGCTGTAGCCGTCAATGCTCGTTGTAGAGTTCAACATGGCTGTCACACTCGTAGATGAACGTATAGATACGCATCATCATATCAACGATGTTGCGGTCTGTCACCACCAGAAACAGCCCGCCGGCATCTGCCCATGCCTTGCCGAAATTCTTCTGGTTGACCGTTGGCTTGTTGCTGCCGAACTTGGTCTCGATGGCGACCGGGCGACCTTCGATCACGCACAGGATGTCGCTGATGCCGGCCTTGCCGTATGCGTTGGCTGGCGGCATGAAGTGGAACTGGGTGTCGAAGTGGGCAAGGCAGCGGCGAGTGACGCGCTTCACGTCGGCCTCCTTATCCATCCCAGAGCGCTGCGCGCGCTTGACCGTCGCCCGGATCTTCTCCGGGATCTCCTCGTGGTGCTGCATGATGTCTCCTAGCGGTGGTATTCGCAGTCTTTCACCGGACAGTACGCGCACAGCGCCGACGGCTGGCGGGGCCAGTAGCCGGTCTCGGCGGCGTTGCGTACCGCCGTGATGACGGGGCGGAACAGCTTGGACTCCATCGCCGGGGCTTCCTCCCGCTTGTACTCGTACTTGGTGTAGGTGTCGTGCTTCAGCCAGTACAGCGCGCCCTTGACCTGCTGGACCCGCGGGTACTTGGCGAAGATCGGCAGCGCACTCATGGCCAGCTGGTCGGAGGGCTTCACCTTCCCAGTTTTGTGGTCGATCTGGTATGCGGTGTCACCTTTGATCACGAGGTAGTCGACAATCGCCCGATAGCGGGCCCGACGGTTGTCGAAGAAATCCACCGGCTTGAGGGACGCGTCGACGGCCATCTTACGCTCGACGAACCGGTCACCCTCCATCTGCTTCAGCCGATGCGCGTAGTGCGAGAACTGCTTGAACTCGTCCGGCAGCTCCTTGGTTACGCCCAGCAGAAAATCCTCCAGTGCTTTGTGCACACGTTTCCCCCACAGGGCCGCCGGGTGCGAGAAGTCGTCCTTCACATCCTTGGCTACCTTGAGGCGGTAATACTGGTGCGGGCACTGCTGGAACAGGTTGCCCGTGGAAAAGCTCAGCGGCGGCACCTTGTCCGCATCGAACGGCTCTTGGTAGTCGACCGCTTCGGCCGGTGGGGTCTCGATTTGTCGGCTCACTTCTTGCCCTCCTTCTTGATGGCGCCGGACTTTGTGCGCACGAACGAACGGTTCTTGCTGGGTGACGATGCTTTCAGGTTTTCCTTGCGGTTGCCGCCACCCTTGCTGATCGGCTTCTTGTGGTCCACATCCTGACCCGGCTTCACCTTGCCTTCCTTCTCCAGTTTGCGCCGGGCGCGGTGCCGTTTGGCGTTGCCGCTGTCGGAGCCCGTGCCGACCTCTCCGCGCTCCTTGGCGGTCTTGTACTCCTGCTTGTAGTCACGCTTGTATCCGGGGCTGCTAGGCATCGTTTGCCTCCCATTGCTCGATGAAGTCGGTCACAGTGTAGGTGCCCCCGGCGGCGTCGACAATTTGAGCATTGTGCTGGCGCATGACCTCTTCATCAGTCGCAATAGCAAACCGGATATGTTCACCTTGTACAATAATTAACTCGTAATCGTGGTTGTAGTCCTTAACCTCATACGATTCTTCACCACTACCAATCTGCACATAAAACGTCATCACTTCAGCTCCTTCATGTTGCCCCATGTGGTGCCGACCTTGCAGTCCCAAGGCAGCGGGATGGGTGGTTTGAAGCCCCACGCTTTCTCGTAGGGCAGGCGGTCCAGCAGGGACCGAACTTGGGGAATGAACTCGTGGGCCGTGTCATCTGGCACGATGAAATACAAGCCGTCATGCAGGTCGAACAGGAACCGGGCGCCGTGCTCGCTCAGGACCGGCCGCAGGACGGACATGGCGAGGTACTTCTGGTCAGCGCCCGTGCCTTGGATCGGGTAGTTGATCGAGGTGGACTGCACCGACCACTCGTTGCTGCGCAGCATGCGCGCAGAAACCTTCACCTGCCGGCCTGCCATCGTGCTGACCTTGAGGTGCCGGGTGATGTGTGCGATCTGGCGCTGCCAGTAGCGCGGCACGCCCGGGTAGGTCCGCTGGTACGTCCGGTGGACCTTCTGCGCCAGCGCCAAATCCATAAAGTCCATCCCGTGCTGCACGCGCCCAGTCGACAGCAGCTTCTTGGCGCTGGTGCGGTACTGCAAGGCAAGGTTGGCCACCTTGCCCAGTTGGCGGATAGCCTTCAGTTTCGGATCTCCCGCCGCGGCACCCTCGACCACCTCCTGATAGCCGACCTCAGCAATGCTGGCGCCCATGTAAGAATGCGGATCCTCGCCGGGCATGCACAGACTCAACATGGTTTCGTCGCCGGACATGACGGCCATCCAGCGGAACTCCTGCCCGGCCGCGTCGAACTCGACGACGACATGCCCTTCCGGGGCTTTGATCAGACCGCGGTATTCCGCCGACCGCTTCATCTGGTGGATGGCCCACCCGATCTGTCGCTTGCCCTTGCCTTTGCCCTGCGACGAGCCGTAGGTCAGACGCCCGGAGTAGGTTCCGAACGGCTTGGCGGTCGGGTGTGCACGACTATCGTTGTTGTATCTCACCGCTTCGCGAATGTTGACGACAAACTTGGTGCGGTTGTTGTTCGCCTCCCGGTAGTTGCGGATGTCGCGCACCCGGGGGTCGTGGATGGCCAGCTCGTGCAGGGTCTCCTTGTCCGTGCTGGGGCCCGTCTTCCCCTGACGCAGCGGTTCCAGCCCCCAGTCGTCGAACAGCAGCTGCCCCAGCTGCTTCGGTGACCGGAGGATCTGCGGTGTGGCCCCGTGCGGCTGGAGCCGGCCCATGGCATCCTGCGCCTCCTGTTGCAGCTGCGCGTCCAGCGAGTCAGTGCCGGCCTCGTCGATCTCCACGCCTTCGTAGTTGGCCAGCCCGAGGTCGGCGAGGCTGTGCGCCTCGATCTTGGCCGCACGCAGACGCTGTGGCTCGGCCGCCAGCTGGGTGTAGAGGTGCCGGGTGATGGCGCGAGTGAACAGCGCGTCGCACGCGTTGTAGTGGCCGACGCGGAACGTGCTGTCGTGGTGGAAGTCGATACCTTCGTCGTAACCGGCGTACTGCGGCAAGAACGTCTCGACGGCTTTCTTCAGGCCGAAGTCCCGGCGCTTCTCCGCCGCGGTGTCGTACTCGGGCGCGTTCTCCAGATGCTTCCAGAGCAGCATGCCGTCCAGCCAGTGCACGCGGCGCAGCAGGGCGTGGTCAACGTAGGCGGCCAGCCACGAGATCTCGAACACCCCGTTCCAGACGCACACGACGGTGCCGCTCGCCTCCCAGTCACGCACCATCCGGTTGAGCTGTTCCTTCAGGTGCCGGGGAGTTTTCGGCAGCACCAGTCGGTTGAACTGCGCTGACGACTCGGCGTAGGTGCGGATCCACCCCTGCCCGTCCTTGGCGCGCCACGGCTGCAGCGCGTACTCCTCCAGATCCCCGGAGGTTTCGATGTCGAAACCAACCCATGGCATAGGTTGTCCTCGTTGTGTGGTGTGGGAAAGCTGTCAGGGGTGCCCCCTACAGGCAAAGGGGAGAAAATCCTGCAAGGGACACCCGTGACAGAGGGCACCCGACATGCGGGTGCCATGCAGTCACTCTTCCTCGTCGGCCGAGCCTTGGAGATCGTCGTCCCCGATGCGCCAGCAGCGCAGGCAGGACTCGCCGCCTTCTTCAACGCGGCGCACGATCAGACTCTTGCCGTGGCGTTTGCCGTAGGCCGACGCGCTACTCACGAGGCTGGAACGCAGCCGACGCAGGGCCTGCTCCCGCCCCTGCTCCTCGATGTCCTTGGCGCTGGGGCTGACGGCGAACGAATCCCCTACGGCCAACTCGTCGAACGGGTAGCGGCGGCGAGTTTGCGGGACCGGGATGCCGGATTCAACCTTCATAGCGTTTTCTCCTGTTGATTTGTGGAGGCGATAGTGTACCGCCTCCACACTAACTCGGCCAGCAAGTTTACTGGACCGTACCCACAGCAGGCTTGCCCAGCTCCGACCGGGGCGACTCATCCTTGCCGCCCATCTCCTCTTCGACCAGATGGCGCAGCTGAGACAGCAAATGGTCGCTGTCCTTCAACATGGCTTTGGTCGGCTCGATGCGGTCCTCGGGTACGTAGCCTTCGATCAGCTGCTGCCGCACCACGTGCGTGCCGATGTGCGCCATGTAGGCCAGCAGCGACAGATCGGTGGTGTCCAGAAACAGCTCATGGGCATGTGCTTCCTGCTGGGTCTGCTCGTCTTCACTCATCGTCGGTTTCCTCGTTGGGGTCTTCCGGCTCGTCCACTTCGATGATGTTGATGCCTCCGGACATCATCTCCGCCACAGCGTCGGCCGTCGCCGGTCGTAGTGTGAGTTGGGAGAGGTGGTTGGCTGCCCGGGACTTGCTCTTGGCCCGGATCAGACCTCTCTTGCCGTGCATCTCATAGACGTAAATCTTGGGTCCGTACTTACGTTTAGCCATGTTGTACTCCTTCAGGTGCTGGTGTGCTGATAATTATACAACGTCATCGCTGACGATGCAATTCAGATACTGCTTGGTGGGCATCGTGAACCCGGCCGCATTGGCGTGACCACCGCCCCCGTGCTTCTCGGCAACGCGCGCGACATTGTGCAGCCCGTTCTGCACGTCACTGCGCAGGCTCATGCGAGCTTCTTTGCCGATGATGCGGGCGACCGCGGCGAACGGGGCGTCCGGGTACAGCTCCAGAAGCCGATGACCGGTGTCACTGGTGATGGCGGGTATCGCCGACGCGCACGGAACCGTCGAACCGCACAGCTGAACCCATGTGATGTTGTTGGCCGTGACCGCCCCCTCCACCAGCGTGCGCTTCTGGCGCATCAGGGCGTTACCTTCGGCGATCAGCTGCTGTTGGATCAGCGACTGGGCGCCTTCGTGGGCCCACTGACTCCACTGCTCAAACGACCACGGCCGGTACGAGAACATCGCCTCGGTATAGGGCCGGGTGTCCTCGAACTCCCAGCGCCACAGGTCACGGTCTTGCACGAACCGGAGGATTGCCGGCACGGGCTGGCCGGGGTGGAACGCCTCCCACGCCATCACCGCACCCGAGCGGTCCACGTCGAACTCGCACTCGACGTTATCCGGCAGGTCCACCAGCTCTCGCTCCGCCGACTCGTGGTGGTCGATGATGTGGACCCGGTTGACCTTGTTGGCGATCTCCAACAGCTCCGGGCGCTTGTACGAGAAGTCGACCATGATCACTTCGTCAAAGCCGTGCAGGTCGGGGATAGGGTCGCCATAGGACGCCGAGCGGTAGGTTGTGCCGTGGTCCCCAAGGGCCTTCCAAACAGCCCACGCGGCCCCGAAGCCGTCGGCGCAGTTGGCGTGAAAGATGCAGATCTTGCTCATAGGGATCTCCTAGATCGCGATGGGTGCCCGGATGCCCGGGTGCGGGCGGTAACCGTCCAGCTGGATGTGGTCCGGCTGAAATTCGTCGATGCCCCGCACCGTCGGCTCCAGCCGCAGGGTCGGCAGCGGACGATCTTCGCGCGACATCATTTGCACTGCTGCTGACATGTGGTTCTGGTAAATATGTGCATCTCCCAGTGTATGGACAAATTCACCCGGTTGCAAGTCAGTAACCTGTGCAACCATGTGGGTCAGCATGGAATAGCCAGCAATGTTGAACGGCAGCCCGAGGAACACGTCCGCCGACCGCTGGTACAGTTGGCAGGACAGCCGGCCGTTGGCCACATAGAACTGGAACAGGACGTGGCAGGGGGCGAGGGCCATTCGGTAACGGCGCGCATTCTCCTGCGGCGACACCTCGTCGTCCGGCAGGTCATCGACGTTCCACGCTGAGACGATGTGACGCCGGGAATGGGGGCGCTGCTTGATGCTGTTGATCACCTCGGCGATCTGGTCGTGTCCAGCCCACCCCCAGCTTCGCCACTGGCGTCCGTAAATCGGGCCCAGATCCCCGTTGTCGTCAGCCCACTCGTCCCAGATGCCAGAGTCCAGATAGTGGATGTTCGTGCTCCCGCTGAGGAACCACAGGATCTCCGCTTTGATCGCGTCGAAGTTGGTCCGCTTCAGCGTGAGCAGTGGGAAGCCGTCGGCGAGGTTGAAGCGCATGTGGTGGCCGAACACGGCGTGCGTGCCGACACCGGTGCGGTCCCCGCGGAAAGTGCCGTGGTCGAAAATTCGGTTGACCAGTTCACGGTACTGTTGCATGGGTCACTCCTCAGTGCTATGTTCTGAATCCCGTGCCTTCAGGCATTGGGGCTCCTCAGTGTGGTGCTGGGCCCCCGTTCTGCTTTCGCAGGGCGGGGGTTTTTTGTGTGAAGATTCACACGCCGGGCGAGATAGTGATCCAGCCGTCCCGGGTCTTCCGGTTGTTCAGCTGCTCCTCCAAGGCGTCCGGATCCCGTACCTTGGGCGTCACGTTGCGGAGCGCCTTCGCGCGCTTCGGTCGGATCTCCCGACGGTGGGGGTGTCGGTCCCGCCACTTGAACAGGGCGCTCTTGTGCATTCCGAGAATGTTGGCCGCGGCGTCCCACGACGGCGCGTTCTCGATGGCCTCCTGCATGTACTCCTCGCTATAGCGCTCCTGCTTCTTGCCCGTCACGGTCTGCTTGTGCGGTGGCAGGTAAATATCGTAGCGCTCGCACCACCGACGCACAGTGGTCGGGAACTCACCCATCTGACGAGCGGTCTGGCGGAGCGTCAGGCCCATCTTCGCCGCGGCCCGCAGGTTGGCCAGCTTCTCGGGCGTCAGTGAGCTTTGCGGGTGGATCTCGGTACTCATGGGTTGGTGCCCTCCCGGTCTACCAAATAGTGCCGCAGTGCTCCTCCTTGGGCTCGACCTTCCGACTCCGCCGACAGCGCGGAGTAGGCGATGTCGTCCACGTAGTCGTCCTCGGTGTAGCCGCCGGCGGCCTTGCGGGCTTTCTTCAGGCAGGCCATAAACTCCCACCCCAGCGTCTCGCTGAGCGGAGTCAGACCCATCTCAACGCGGTCCTGCATCGTCCCGCCGTAGAGCGCATTGAACGCGCACACCGCACGCTCCATGGATCGCTCGCCGTCGGGGGTATCGCGCGCCGCGGCCCGCTCCCGCATGATGCTGGCGGCTTCCTCCAGATACTCGTCCGCCGTGGTCGGGCCGCGGCGCGCGATCTGCGGGCCGCGCTCACCGGCATAGTAGTCGCCGTTCGCCCGAAGCAGTTTCAACGCTCCGCGGGCCATGTTGCGTAGGACATTCATGCTTGGTGCTCCTTGGGATAGAACGGCCTTGGCAGGCCGGTGTTGACGATACACTTGTGGGTAGTGGCGGTGCCGCCACGCATCCGGGTCCAGCGTCGGGCCAGCGCCTGCGCCCTGTTAAAGCCCCTCCCGGTCTTCGGCCTGCTCCTGACAGAAGAGGCAGCGGCCGAAGCCCCGCGCCGCTCGCGCATCGTTCGGCTCGTTACAGTCGACGCAGTACGCGCGGCCGTCCTGCCAGACCGGAGCGGGGCCCTGCTGCCGGGCCAGCTGCACCCGGTGCGCGATCTCCTGCTCCTGATTCTGCATGGTGCGTTCGAGGTGGAGTTCTTCATGGTCCATATCTCAATCCTCGTCATCACGTGTGAACTATTCACACAGCTCGTTTCTGATGTCGACCAACAGCATCAGCATGAAGCCGATGGCCATACCA
Source organism: Ectothiorhodospiraceae bacterium (assembly GCA_003552625.1). GTDB lineage: Bacteria > Pseudomonadota > Gammaproteobacteria > Nitrococcales > Halorhodospiraceae > Halorhodospira. The sequence goes on along the minus strand of PUNM01000115.1, from coordinate 600 downwards.
GCAGATATATTATACTCGATGGCAACGCTGATGCCAGTCAGCACAGCAATTATATTACCGAGTATGGTTGCGAACGTCTTGGCCCGGCGGACAGCTCTTCGGCACGGCTGAGAGCATTTTTGCGCGGCACGCATTCCAGCCGTCTCGAAATCCAGCCCGGATCAGCGAAGCGCCCTCTTGGTCTCCGGGCTCTATCAGACGTTCCGGCACCAGCACGTACCCCTCCGGCACCGGCTGGGGGGTCCGCCGGGCCAAGCTCCACAGCGCAGAAGCTATGGTACCGAGTCGCGCGGACAGCTCGTCGTCGTGCTGGTGCTCGCAGCTCAGGTTGTGCACTTGGTTGCCAATCTCGCTGGCTTCCCAAGCTAGTGAGTCCTCACCCGGTATATCCGGCTCCGGCTTTGGATTCCATTCTTGTTCCTTCAAAAACTCATCAACCTTCTCACTCAAAACCTCTTCCTTAAGCGCAGCCAATTCCTTCTCAAGGTTCTCAATACGTTCTTCTTTAGTCACCATCACTTCTTCCCCCCTTGTCGTGGGCGGCGAGGGCCCGGCTGGCGATTTCTTTCAAGTATTGAGGGTCGCTGGATAGGCTTACAG
>PUNM01000157.1 GCA_003552625.1 Ectothiorhodospiraceae bacterium | reverse complement strand
CGTTGGTATCCGCCCACCGGGGCTTGAATCCCCAGATGGGCCGATCGAGGACCGCGGCCTCACCGTGCTCGTCCGCGCTGCGGAAGGCGGGGATGGGGGTTCCGGGCGGGATGTTGTAGCGCGGTGCGTGCGACTCGCCCACGGACGGGATGCCGAAGAGGCTCTCGCCGATGGCCTCGAGGGGCCGATTCAGGGCAAAGCGTCCGCACATCGACTGGTCTCCGCGTCCGGTTATGCGCTAGGTCGTCCTGGATTCGCCGATGAACACGGCGAGACTGACAATAATAGTTCGTCAAGACGGTCAGGTAGACGGCAACCAGCAAAAGGATCCCGGCCGCGCCCATAGAGGCAGGCGTGGTTCGCGCTGCGGTCAGCCGGCTAAGGCGACTGTTCGAGTTGCCATAGCACGCAGTTCCAGCGGCGTGCCTCCGCTTCAGCGCGTTTTCGTTCCCCCGACGTTGGGGCGGCGAAAGCACATTTCGTGGCTTCCAGCATTCGCAGCTGAACGTAGTCGTAGCTGGCTGCGTATCTGGGGTAGCCGTTGACCGGCCCGGGGAACTCAGGACTGGCGGTGGGTACGAATCCGGGATTTAGCTTTGTGGTTGCGCGTTCTGTACCGGTCATCGCCGACCTCCTTCTGAATCGACCCAATCGTCCGTTAAGCACGGGCCACGGTGCAGGCGGTCTCCACCGGCGAGTAGACAAAAAAAGGGGATCCTGACCGTGGGGTGGGTCGGGATCCCCGAGAAGGAGCCCGGACCGGGCTCATGTTCCAGCCATGAAGAGGGGATTCAGCGGAGGGTGTTTACCACTCCGGCTCGTCATCGACGTCATCGTCCGCGTCTTGCTCCCACGGATCGATCTCATCCTCTTCTTCCTCCGGCTCCCAGGTGTCCTCGGCCGGCTCTTCGAAGGCATCGTCCTCGGTCTCGACATCGTCGAAGGCAAGGGTGGCGGAGGTGGCGCCCATCCCGACCATCAGGGCCAGCAGACCAGCAATCCAGCTTTTGAGTCGCATCGTTGCCTCCTTTTCGGCATTGAAGTTTGCTTAGCAGACGCTCACGGAGGGAGTCCCGTGTTCGCCCTTAGGCAAGCAGGAGCCGTGCCAGCTTTTGAGATCTCTGGCAGGTCAGTGTCTTAGCTCTTATCGGGGGTGAGTCGGCCGTTTCAGTGGCGCCCTGAGCGTCGCCTGAAGGCAACACGCTGGCCGTTGGGTCCGAGTGCTTCGGCGCGGCGAGCCGCCCCATGGCGGGCCGTGGGGTGATGTCGTCGTCAGCCGACAGGCGGTGGACTCGGGATGCTGCGGGAAGGGGTGAGTGCGGGTTATTGAGGGCCGTTTTCTCAGTCCACTCAACGCGGAACAGGCAGAGTGTCAGGTGTGACCTGCTTACGCGAGGGCCAGGCCGTCTTGGGCTATAGTCCGAGCCCATCTGCTTATACGAAGGTGGGGGCGGTCGTGTAACCGCCCCCTTCTGTGGTCGGGGATAAGCGGTATACCCGCCAATGGGTGGCTGTCTCCAGGAGCCCGCTGAGGTTAGAAGAAGGTGTAGCCGACGCCAAGGTGTGCCGCGTACTCGGTCAGGTCATCGATATCGACAATATCTAGGCCTTCGTGCGTGTAGGTTTCATCGCCGTAGTCGGAACGAGAGGCCTCCAAACGTACGAGCATCGGTAGGTCGGTTGGCCGATACTCCAGCCCAACCGCGGTGCGATAGCCTGTATGGTCGTTGGTGTCGCTCGGCTCGTCGAGTTCGAAGGTAACCTCGCGTTCGGCATAGCCGAGCGAGCCGTAGAGCAGGACATTGCCGTCGCGAAGAACAGTGCCGACGCGTCCGCTGACGGAGTATCCGTCCTCGAGCTCAAGGGAGGCGTCTTCGTCGAGGCCATCCGCGGCGAAGCCATCGTCGTGGCCACCGAATTGGTAGCGAGCCTCAAGCCCGTAGTAGAGTCCACCCTGCTGTGTGCCGCCGCCGAGAAAGAGTGCACCGCCCGGCAGGACGCTTTCCATGCCAAATTGTCGGCTGGTGACGAGCTCGTCGAGCTCTCCGTCGTCAAGTCCTGCTTCGTCTTCCACAAAATCCTGGAAGGCTTGTTTATAGGTCCGCTCAAAGGTGACTGACGAGCCGAGATCGGCTTCGATGCCAATATATCCACCCGTGAACATTTCAGCGGTGGACGGGGCGCTCACGCCGGCGGCGGTGCCCATGGCCGCAGTCGCTAGAACCTTGTGTAAGCGCTTCATTGTTATCTCCTCCACTCCGTCGCCTTGAACCTCTCCTAGAGGTCTCCTCCTGTTTCACTCTGGTTATCGGCTAACCAACTCTGAGACTAAAGGACGTCGTTGATCTGAATCAGACAACCAGACTAAGCCCAGTCAGTGCTGTATCCGGGGCGCCCATGGCGGCGGCATTAAATGTGTTTGATGGGGGTTCTTAAATGGCCCTGTTTTCACAACCCGCTTGGGGTTGACATGCTCTGCTGACGGAATCCCTCAGCGCGCACTTGTGCACAGGCAATACCGGGAGGCCGCGTAACCCGCTGACTTGCCGAGGCCTGTTTGTAACTGCCTGAT
>PUNM01000025.1 GCA_003552625.1 Ectothiorhodospiraceae bacterium | reverse complement strand
AGGACCTGGAAGCCCCGATCAAGCTGAAATGCCGACGCCTCGGGGGCGGCCGGTGATCCATTCAGACACACCCGCTCTGTTCGCAGTCGACCTCCTACGCGATCGGAGGCTTCACAGATGTGGACCCGAGCTCCGGCGGCGGCCAGGTCTGAGGCGGCTGCGAGCCCGGCAAGGCCGGCGCCGATGACGATGACTTCCGGTGTGTTGCTTTTCATGGATCCTCGTCCGCTTGATCGTAACGCGCTGTTACCTGAGGCCACTTTTCGGCAAGGAGTTGACGAAGCGCATTCGGGCACTCTTCCTGGGGTACGTGGCCGCAGTCCGCAAGTATGGATGCCTCCGCGTGGGGAATTTGAGCAGCGACGTTCAGCGAATCCTCCGGAGGAATTACTTGGTCCTCTTCGCTGACGACCACGAGCGTTGGTGTGTGGATGGTGTCCAATGGGCCGCCCACGTCCAGTCTTTCGGTCAGCGAGCGTTTAAGAACGCCACCCCAGGCGCGGTCCCAGTCCGCCATTCTGGTGTGGATGTGAAACCTTTCCCGGCGATCATCAGTGATCCGCCCCGGGTCGTGGTAGGAGCGCTCCAGAAGCGCCTCGGTCTCGCCAAGCCAGCGAGCCCCCCAAAGGCTTAGGCGCCAGGTCTGCGGAAGGCTGGTGATGAATGCGGGTAGTTCGGGCCGGTCCAGGTCGGCCATCGGGTTGATCAGGATGAGACCGGCGATTCGCTGCGGTTTCAGCCGTGCGGCCTCAAGCGCGATAACGGCGCCCGCGGAGTTGGCTACCAGCACCGGCTGTTCGATCTTTTCCGCCTCGAGCAGATGCCAGAGTCGGTCCACAGCGGCGTCCCGCGTATAGAAGTCGGGATCGGCTTTCGGGGCCGCCGGCTTTGAACTCAGGCCGTACGGAAGCTGATCGTAGGCAAGTAAACGGCGGTCTGCAGGCAGTTCCTGGATCAGAGGGTCCCAGCTGAAGGCGTTGAACGTGAACCCATGGAGAAAGATCCAGGCCGGTTCTTCGGATGCGGCCCCACGGTCGCGGATATGTATCTGGAGGGCCGTCTCTCCGGGCCCCGGGATTTCCGCAAACCGGCTTCCGTCAGGAGCCAGGTCTTCACCGCTTTCTGCCCCCGAGGCGCCGTCGGTCGAGATCAGTAGCGGAACCAGTGCAGCACTGACGATGAGCAGTGCCGCGATTGTGAGAATGCCGTATGCGGCGGCTCTGAAGGCTCTTCGGAATCCGCTCTGCACCAATCGCGCCCCCTCCTGTGCTGCGCCGCAGCTTAGCATGCTAATTGTACTTGACGGCTGCCGGGGCGCCGTCTAGCGTTTGCCCTAGCGGGTGAATTTTCGCCCGGTTCCGGAGCCTTGGGTGGATGGTCCATGCTGGCCGCCTTCGGCGGTTGCTCGCCAGTGGTGTGCTGGTCTTGCTGCTATTTTCGGTCGGTCCAGCAGGCCCACAGTGGGCGTGCTCGGAGCGCTCCTTTGCCGAGGCTTTCCACCAGGCTCTTGCGGCTGCCCGGGCTGATCGATGGGAAGCCGTTGACCAGGCAGAACGGTGCCTCGGCCAAGCCCACCCCCTCGCTCCCTATCTGGAGGTTCACCGCCTCCGCGCTGAGCTGCCGGAACTCAACCCCCGGCATATCGAGGCTTTCCGGGCCCTGTATGCCGACTCGCCGCTGACTGAGGTCCTCACTCGCGTCGCCCTGCGTCGTTACGCTGAAGCAGGAGACCAGGAAGCCATCCGCCGTGTTCAGGATGCCCCGCCCGGGCGGGTGGACCTGCGCTGCCAGTGGTGGTACGCGCAGTTGGAGCCGCGCCCGCAGGAGACCCTCGAGGCTGCGCGCGAACTCTGGCACGTGGAGCATTCTCAGCCTCCGGCCTGCGACTCGCTTTTCGATGCGGCGCGCAGCCGGGGCGCAATCGGTGATGATGCGATCTGGCAGCGATCGCGGCTCGCCTACAGGGCGGGCAACGAGCGCCTTATGGACTATCTTCGGGGCCTTCTGGAGGGTGCAGAATACCGTGAGGCTGCCGACCAGCTTAAGCGGTTGTACCGCTCTCCGGGAGAGTTGGGTGAGTGGGAGTTCGAGGGGCTGCGCTCGGCGGAGTTGACCGCGGACGCTCTCTACCGGCTCGCCGCAAAGGATACGGAGGCTGCGCTCGAGGCCTGGCATCAGTACAAGGACCGCATGGAGCCCCTGTCGACGGCCCAGACCGACGCAGTGGCCGATCGTATTTCCTGGTACTCGGTGATTCGAGGTCTTACGGAGAATCTTCAGTGGGTCGATGCGCGTCTGCTCGAGGGGGAATCGTCGTCGACTGGCCTTCTTGAGCAACGCGCGCGCCTAGCCGTCGTCGAACAGTCCTGGGCGGAGGCGCTGTTCTGGATCGGGCAAATGCCCCCCTCCGCGCGGGAGTCGGCACGCTGGCAGTACTGGCTCGGGCGATCACGCGCCGAAATGGGCGACCTCCCCGGGGCGCGTCGAGCCTGGCGTATGGCCGCGCAGAGTCGATCATTCTGGGGGTTTGTGGCTGCAGATCGCCTCGGTCTGGACTATGCGCTGTGGGCAACGGAGT
>PUNM01000141.1 GCA_003552625.1 Ectothiorhodospiraceae bacterium | reverse complement strand
TTCATGATGTAGTAGTGCACGGCCGTTGCGCAGCCCTCGTTCATGACCTTCGTCTGCTTCTGAGGGTAGAAGTACTGCGACACGTTGCGGACAATCCGCAGGATCTCGCGCTGCCAGTGCTCCAGTCGCGGCGCGCGCTTCTCGAGGAAGTAGAGCAGGTTCTCTTCCGGCAGGCCAAGGCGCTGTTTGCGCTGCGCCACCGGATCAGCCCCTGCCGTCTCGACGTCCTCCTCCTCGCCCGGCACCGTGCGCCACAGGTCGTTGTAGGTCTGTTCCTCGTAGCGGATGCGCTCAATCTCGCGGTCCCGCTCCTCGCGCAGGCTCCGGGTCTGCGGCTTGGGGTAACGGTGGACGCCCTGGCTCATCAACGCATGAGCGGCATCCAGAACCTGCTCCACGGCTTGCACCCCGTAGCGCTCCTCGCACTCGGTCACGAAGCCCTTGGCGAAATCCAAGTAATCCAGGATCCCGTCGGCGTCGGTCCACTCCCGGAAGAGCCGGTTGTTCTTGAAGAAGTGGTTGTGGCCGAAGGCCGCATGAGCGACGACCAGCGTCTGCATGGTCAGCGTGTTCTCCTCCATGATGTAGGAGATACACGGTTTCGAATTGATGACGATCTCGTAGGCGAGCCCGGTGTAGCCCTTGCGGTAGAGCATCTCGTCCCGGGCAAAGTGCTTGCCGAAAGACCAATGGCGATAGAACAACGGCATCCCCATCGAGGCGTAGGCATCGAGCATCTGCTCGGAACTGATCACCTCGATCTGATTGGGGTAGATATCGAGTCTGAGTTCCTCGTTCGCGATCCGCTCGATCGCGTCGTAGACTCGCATGACGTCGCGGTAGTCCCAATCGGAGCCGGTGAACAGGGGTTGCTGCTGAACCGCCGCGTTCTGTGCCATCGGAATCCTCTCCACGGTTTCAGGGGTCTTCAGGGTTCAGCGTTCCGGGCTTGGTGCCACGCTCAGGCTCTCAGTTCCGCCGGGGTGAAAAGGTCCCGGAAAACCGGGAAGATATCGCCCCGGGTACGGACTCGGCGCATTGCCAGCGGCGACCCCGCCTGGGCCAGGCGGTCGTAGGCACGCCACAGGTCCGAGGGCATGTGGACGACCTGGCCATTGCCCACCTCGATGTACGCGAAGTGCTGGCACAGCGGCATGATCGACTCCGCCATGAGCCGCGTGGTCGTGGGATTGTCCGCCGGCGTATTGTCACCGTCCGAAGCCTGGGCCCCGTAGATGTTCCAGTCGGCCGTGGGATACCGCGCATCCACAATGTCCCGCATCATGGTCAGCGCCGGCGAGACGAGGGTACCTCCGGTCTCCCGGGAGTAGAAGAACGTCTCCTCGTCCACCTCCTGGGCGATATGGGTATGCCGGATGAAGACGATATCCACATAGCGGTAGCGACGCTCCAGGAACAGGTACAGGAGCATGAAGAACCGCTTGGCAAGATCCTTCATCTCTTCGGTCATCGAGCCGGAGACGTCCATCAGGCAGAACATCACCGCCTGCGACACCGGCTGGCGGACCTGGTCGAAGCGGTTGTAGCGGATATCCACCGGGTCGATATAGGGAATCGCCCGGCTGCGCTCCTGCTGCTGGCGGCGCAGCTCGATCAGCTCCCGCAGCCGCTCCGGATCGGCCCCGGTGCGCTCCAGACGATCGATCTCTTCCTCCAGCGCGCGGATATCCTCCCCCTTCGGTCGCCGGAGCGCGATCCGGCGCGAGAGTGAGTTGCGCATCGTCCGCTCGACGTTGAGATTGGAGGGCGATCCGCTGACTGAATAACCGGCGCGCCGTTGGGTGAACTGCTCGGACTTCTTCACCTGCCGCTTGATCATATCCGGCAGTTCCAGCCCCTCAAAGAAGAGGTCGAGGAACTCATCGCGACTGACCGCGAAGGTGAACTCGTCCTGCCCCTCTCCGTCCGGGCTGCCCTCACGGCCGCCCCCACCCGAACCCTGCTCCGGGCGGGGAATCGTGTCGCCGACCACGTACTCCTTGTTGCCCGGCACAACGTGCTCGCGGACACCGCGGCTGCTCGACTTGCGAAAGCTCGGCTCGTGGAGACCGTCGGCGGGGATCGTGATCTGCTCCCCGCCGGCGACATCCGCGACCTTCCGCTTCCCGGAAGCCTCGTTGACCGCGTCGAGGACTTGCCGCTTGGCCCGTCGCAGAAAGCGCTGGCGATTCGCCAGGCTCTTGCCCTTCGGGTTTCGGCGCCGGTCGATGATATTGACCAAGAGCCTTTGACCTCCGCCGGTTTAACCGGCCTGCTTGACTCGCATGTACCACTCGACCAGCCGGCGCACCTGCCGCTCGGTGTAGCCACGCTCCACCATACGCCGCACGAACTCGGTATGCTTGCGCTCCGTCTCTGAGTCGCCCTTGGTGGTGAAGCTGATCACCGGGAGCAGGTCCTCCACCTGACTGAACATGCGCTTCTCAATGACCTCGCGGATCTTCTCGTAGGAGGTCCAACTGGGCATCTTACCGTCCTGCTGAGCCTTGGCCCGCAGTGCGAATTTGACGACCTCGTTGCGGAAATCCTTCGGATTGGCGATGCCCGCCGGTTTCTCGATCTTGGTCAGCTCTTGGTTCAGAGCCTGTCGATCCATGAGCTGCCCGGTATCCGGATCCTTGAAGTCCTGATCCTCGATCCAGGCGTCGGCGTACGCCACATAGCGCTCGAAGAGATTCTGGCCAAAATCGTCGTACGACTCCAGGTACGCCTTCTGGATCTCGTTGCCGATGAACTCCGCGTACCGCGGGGCCAATTCGGTCTTGATCAGTTCCAGATACTTGCGCTCCGTCTCCTCAGGGAACTGCTCGCGCTTGATGTTCTGCTCAAGCAGGTAGAGCAAATGGACCGGATCGGCAGCGACCTCCTGGGTCTCGTAATTGAAGGTCTGGGAGAGGACCTTGAAGGCGAAGCGCGTCGAGATGCCGTCCATCCCCTCGTTGACCCCGGCCTGATCCCGATACTCCTGCATCGACTTCGCCTTGGGATCGGTCTCCTTGAGGCTCTCACCGTCGTAAATCCGCATCTTCGAGTAGAGACTGGAGTTCTCGTGCTCCTTGAGCCGGGTAAGCACCGAGAACCGCGCCATGATCTCCAACGTCCACGGCGCGCACGGAGCGTCGGCGAGTTCGCTCTCACGAATCAGCTTGTCATAGATCTGCTTCTCCTCGGTAACACGCAGGCAGTACGGCACCTTGATCACCGAGATTCGGTCGAGGAAGGCCTCGTTGTTCTTGTTATTCCGGAAGCTTTGCCACTCCGACTCGTTGGAGTGCGCCATCACCAGGCCGTGGAAGGGGATCGCCCCGATGTTCTCGGAGCCGACGTAGTTGCCCTCCTGCGTTGCCGTCAGCAACGGATGCAGCATCTTGATCGGCGCCTTGAACATCTCCACGAACTCCAGGATGCCCTGGTTGGCCCGATTGAGCCCGCCGGAGTAGCTATAGGCGTCGGTATCGTTCTGGCTGTAGAGTTCCAGCTTCCGGATATCGACCTTACCCACCAGCGAGGAAATGTCCTGGTTGTTCTCGTCGCCGGGCTCGGTCTTGGCAACGGCGATCTGGCGCAGTTTGGAGGGATAGACCCGGACGACGCTGAAGCGGTTCAGGTCACCGCCGAACTCATCCAGGCGCTTGACCGCCCACGGCGACAGCAGTCCACTGAGCTTGCGCCGGGGAATGCCGAAGCGCTCCTCGAGTTCGGGGCCGTGCTGGTCCGGATCAAACAGCCCCAGCGGGCTCTCGAAGATGGGGCTGATCTCGTCGCCGGCCTTGAGCACATAGATCGGGTAGCGCTCCATGAGCTGCTTGAGCCGCTCGGCCAGGGAGGACTTGCCGCCGCCCACCGGCCCGAGCAGGTAGAGGATCTGCTTGCGCTCCTCGAGCCCCTGCGCCGCGTAGTTGAGGAAGCCGACCAGGCGCTCGATGGTCTCCTCCATGCCGTAGAAGTCTTCGAAGGCGGGGTAGATCTTGAGCGTGCGATTGAGAAAGATCCGGCCGAGCCTCTCGTCTTTCGATGTGTCGTAGACCGTCGGCTCGCCGATCGCCTGCACCAACCGCTCCGCAGGCGAGGCGTAGGCTGTGGGTTCATCGCGGCACAGTTCCAGGTACTCAGCCAGTGAGAGGCTCTGCTCCTGGCGGCGTTCGTAGCTTCGGGCGTAACGTGCAATCAGGTCTTCGGCTGTATCCATATCCTGCACCCCCTCACGGAGTCTCGAGGCGAAGACGCGCCGGGATCGGCGCCTTCGCTATCTTGGACGCACTTTGGTGAAGCTATGTTCCGAATAAAGTGGCACCGGGGGGCGGCCTTGTGGGCAGGCCGCAGAGGCAGCCCCGGCGGGCAGGCGGCGCAGGGCGGGGGTTCAGCTGCCGCTAAGCCCCCGCTCAGCAAGCCATTCCGGGTTAAACAGTCGCGAGTAATAACGGCCCCCTCCGTCGCAGAGGATGGTGACGACCGTGTGCCCCGGCCCGAGGGCCCGAGCGACGTGTACCGCACCGCACACATTGACCCCGGAGGAGCTGCCGAGAAAGAGGCCCTCCTCGCGGAGCAGTCGGTAGACCATGGGTACCGATTCGCTATCCGGTATGCAGAACGCATCGTCGATCGCCGTACCCTCAAGATTAGCTGTTACGCGGCTGCTGCCAATCCCTTCGGTGATGGAATGACCATCGGTAGCCACAGGTTCGCCCTCGCGGACGTAGCGATACAACGAACTGCCAGCGGGGTCGGCGAGATAGGCGCGCACATTGCGCGAGCGTTCCTTGAGCGCCCGGGACACCCCAGCCAATGTGCCCCCGGTACCGGTAGCAGCGACGAAGGCGTCCACAAAGCCGCCGGTCTGCGCCCAGATCTCCGGGCCGGTTGTGGAGTAGTGGCCGTCGCGGTTGGCCGTGTTGTCGAACTGATTGGCCCAGATCGCGTTATCCATATCCGCGGCCATCCGGCCAGCCACCTTCTGGTAGTTGTTCGGGTCGCGGTATGGCGCTGCCGGGACCGTATGGACCTCGGCACCCAGAGTGCGCAGAAGGGCGATCTTCTCCTGGCTCTGCGTCTCCGGGATGACGATGATGCAGCGGTAGCCGCGCGCGTTGCAGATGTGGGCAAGGCCGATACCGGTGTTGCCCGCGGTGCCCTCCACCACAGCCCCGCCCGGACGGAGGGCACCCGAGGCCTCGGCCTGCTGAATGATCGCCAGCGCCGCACGGTCCTTGACCGAGCCGCCGGGATTCATGAACTCCGCCTTGCCGAGGATTTCACACCCGGTCTCTGCACTGAGCCGCGGGAGACGGATCAACGGCGTCTCCCCGATCGCCCCGACAAAGCCTTCGCAGATCGACATCACCGGCTCCCGCTTGCTGTCTGAAACCCTGGATCAGGTTTCAGACAGCATAGCGCGGAGCCGCGGGGATAGGGAAAGAAGGATCGGTTACCAGCTCAAGGTTTTTCGAGCTTCAGGGTCACGGCCGCTCGTTCGGCGGGACCATGCCCTCCTGGTCGGGCTGATCCGCGCCCTCCTTCTCCGGTGGCAAGAGGTCCTGCTTGCTGACCCCCATGGCAAACGCTGATGCGCTGGCGACGAAGATCGACGAGTACGTACCCACCAAAACTCCCACGAGCAGCGCCATCGCGAAGCCACGGATGATCTCACCGCCAATGGCCAGCAACGAGCCCACCACCAGCAGCGTGGTAAACGAGGTCACCAGCGTCCGGGACAGGGTCTGGTTGATGGCCAGGTTCATGACGTACTCGGTCGTCCCCTTGCGCACCTTGAGGAAGTTCTCCCGGATGCGATCGGAGACGACGATGGTGTCGTTGAGCGAATAGCCGATGGTAGCCAGGAGTGCGGCCAGCACGGTGAGATCGAAGGTCATCCGGGTGATCGAGAAGAACCCAAGGATCAACACCAGATCGTGGAGCAGGGCCGCCACGGCTCCCAGAGCGAAACGGTACTCGAAACGAAACGCGACGTAGACCAGCACGCCGCCCAGGGCGTAGAGCAACGCCAGCAACCCCTGCTCGGTAAGTTCGCGACCGATCTGCGGCCCCACGAACTCCACCCGGCGCAGATCGACTCCCTCGTGAGCCTCGCGTAGCTTCTCGACAACCTCCTGGGAGATGGTCGCCTGCTCAATGCCCTCCATCGGCGGGACGCGGACGAGGACTTCCCGCGGCGAGCCGAAGTGAAGCACTTGCGCGGCCTCGTACCGCGTCCCCTCCAGCGCAGCCTCGACCTCGGCGATCTCCACCGACTGTTCATAGCCCACTTCGACGAGCGTGCCGCCGGTGAAATCGATGCCGAGGTTCAGACCCTGCCAAAGCAGTGAACCGATGGAGACCACCAGGAGCACGGCGGAGACCATGAACCCGGCACGGCGGCGCCCCAGGAAGTTGAAGTTCGGATCGTTCTTGAAGATCTCCATAATTAGATCTTGAGCTCCGAGACCTTGCGGCCGCCGTAGATCAGGTTCACCACGGCCCTTGTACCAACGATGGCGGTGAACATCGAGGTGGCCAGACCGATGGCCAGGGTCACCGCGAAGCCTTGAACCGGCCCAGTGCCGAAGAGAAAGAGCACCACCGCCGCGATGAGCGTCGTCACATTGGCATCGGCAATGGTGGACAAGGCTTTCCCGTAGCCAGCATCGATGGCCGTCTGGATCGGCACACCCGCCTTGAGCTCCTCACGTATTCGCTGGAATATCAGAACGTTGGCATCCACCGCCATGCCGACCGTGAGCACGATCCCGGCAATGCCGGGTAGTGTCAGGGTGGCCTGCAGCATGGAGAGAACGGCCACGATGATGATCAAGTTCGACAGCAGGGCGAGGTTGGCAACCAGGCCGAACGTCCGATAGTAGGCGGCCATGAAGCCGATCACCAGCACGAAGCCGACGATCACCGCCATAAAGCCGCGCTGGACGTTCTCCGCACCCAGGCTCGGACCAATGGTCCGCTCTTCGACGATATCGATCGGAGCGGCCAGCGCACCGGCACGCAGGAGCAGCGCCAACTGCGAGGCTTCCTGGCTCGATTCCAGCCCGGTAATACGGAAGCGGCTGCCGAGCGGCTCGCGGATCCGGGCCACGGAGATGACTTCCTCAAGTTCGCGGACCACGCGCTCAGGCTCGCCATCGACCATCTCCGTCTCGGTGATGCGCTCCATGAAGAGCACTGCCATGTGGTCGCCGACCCGCTCCCGTGTCGCGCGGTTCATGATGCGTCCCCCCGTTCCGGACAGACGCACGTTGACCTCCGGCGAGCCGGTTTCCTGATCGAACCCGGAGGACGCGTCGATGATTCGGTCGCCGCTGACGATGCGCTGCCGCTCGAGCAGTACATGCCCCCCCTCCCGCTGCGGGAAAACCTCGGAGCCGGAGGGGATGTCGCCGTCCGGGTCACCGGTAAACGGGAAATCGCTATGGTCCACGAACCGGAACTCCAGGGTCGCCGTGGCCCCGAGCACCTCCTTCGCCTGACCCGGATCCTGAATACCCGGCAGCTGCACGACGATCCGGTTCGCACCCTGGCGCTGAACCACGGGCTCAGCCACGCCCAGTTCGTCCACCCGGTTCCGGATCGTCGTGATATTCTGCTGGACCGCCAGATCCCGCATCTCCTGCAGTTCTTCTTCATCCATTGCCGCCAGGATGCGGTACTCGCCGTCCGCGTCCTCCTCGGTCAGCTCCAGCCCCTCGACGTTCTCCTCGAGGGCCGCCACCGCCCGATCGCGGGTATCGGCGTCAGCGAAGACCATACGCAGGCGCTGATCATCAGTGAGCTCCAGCGCCCCGAAACGGATCCGCTCCTCCCGGAAGAGAGTACGAATGTCCTGCTGATGACCCTCGAGGGTCTCCTCGATCATGGCATCGATATCCACCTCCAGCAGGAAGTGGACGCCGCCTCGCAGATCCAGCCCCAGGAACATCGGCTCTGCCCCGAGGGCACGTAACCACTGGGGCGTCGCCGGAACCAGGGTCATGGCCACGGTATACTCGCGGCCGAGCTTCGCCGAGATCAGGTCGGAGGCACGCATCTGAGCATCGGTACTGCCGTAGCGCAGCACCCAGCGCCCCTCAAGCACCTCGGCGGACTCGGGCTGCATGCCCTCCTCTTCCAGGAAGGCCAGGACATCGGATTGCACCGACTCGGACGGGACCTCGTCATCGCCGGTGGTAATGACCACGGAGGGGTCCTCGCCGAAGAGGTTCGGCAGTGCGAAGAGACCGCCGACACCGAGAACGACGATCACCAGCAGGTATTTCCAGAGCGGATAACGATTCAAGAGCTACTTGCCCTTCTTCTCCTGGTCCTTAAGAGTGCCCTTGGGCATGACGTTCGCCACAGCGTTCTTCTGGATCTGCAGTTCCACGCCGTTGGCCACCTCGATGGTGGCGAAGGTCTCGCCCACCTCCGTGATGCGCCCCAGGGTCCCGCCATTGGTGACGACCTCATCACCCTTGCCCAGATCCTCCACCATCTGGCGGTGCTCCTTGGCCCGCTTGGTCTGGGGACGGATGAGCAGGAAGTAGAACAGAGCGATCATGCCCACCAGGAGCACGATGCTGAACCAGACGTTGGGTTCCTCCGGCTGCTGTTGCTGCGCAGAGGCCGCGGAGATCAGGAAATCCATAGCTCGCTCCCTGGTATTCAGTCTTCAGTGGATTCGGACTTGGCCTTTGAGTCACCCCCGGCGGCGCCGGAGCGGCCGGCGCGCGCCTCCTCGAGGGTCCCCTTGGGCATGACGTTGCCGATCATGTCGCGCTTGACGTTCCACTCGACGCCCTTGGCCACCTCGACACGCACGAACTGCTCACCGAGCCGGGTAATCCGGCCGAGTTCGCCACCACTGGTTACGACCTCGTCACCCTCGCTGAGGTTCTCGACCATCTGCTGATGCTGCTTCATCCGCTGACGCTGCGGACGGATCAGCAGGAAGTAGAACACGGCCACGAGCAGTGCCGTGAAGATGAAGAAAAAGAGCATGTCGCCACCGCCGCCCCCTTGCTGGGCGTAGGCCGGCGCGATGAAGAAGTCCATTGGCATGCGCGCGCCCCCTTTGTGATTCAGCCACTTAGCGCACTCCGCCGGGCATCCGGCGGCCCAAACGCCGCGTATTATGTCACACCGTGGGCGCTCGTTGACCCCGCCGCGCGTAGAATTCGTCCACGAACCCGGCCAACCTGCCGTCGCGGATCGCCGCACGCAGGCCGGCCATCAGTGCCTGGTAGTAGTGGAGGTTGTGCACTGTAGCCAAACGCGCCCCGAGCATTTCGTTGCACCGCTCCAGATGCTTGAGGTAGGCCCGGGAGTAATGGCGACAGGTATAACAGTCGCAGTTCGGATCGACCGGATCCGTATCCCGCTGGTAGCGACTGTTACGCAGTTTGACCAGGCCTTCCGAGGTAAAAAGACACCCGTTGCGAGCGTTGCGGGTCGGGATCACGCAATCGAAGAGATCGATCCCGCGACGCACGCACTCAACAAGGTCCTCCGGCTTGCCCACCCCCATGAGGTAGCGCGGCTGATCCGCGGGCAGCTCCGGCTCCAGGGCCTCAAGAACCGCGTCCCGCTCTTGCCGCGGCTCGCCCACGGACAGGCCGCCGACGGCATAGCCATCGAAGCCGATCTGCTGCAATCCGGCCAACGACGCACGCCTCAGATCGGGATGGATCCCGCCCTGAACGATACCGAATAGCGCTGCCCAGTGCGATCCATGGGCATCCCGGCTGCGTTCGGCCCAGCGCAGGGAGAGTTCCATGGAGCGCCGGACCGCCTCCCGCTCCGCCGGGTACGGGGGACACTCGTCAAAGATCATGACGATGTCCGAGCCCAGTTCCCGCTGCACCGCCATCGACTCCTCGGGCCCCATGAACACCCGGGCCCCGTCCACCGGGGAACGGAAGTGAACGCCCTCCTCGGTGACCTTGCGCAGCTCGCCGAGGCTGTAGACCTGAAACCCGCCCGAGTCGGTGAGGATCGGCCCGCTCCAGTTCATAAAACCGTGGAGGTCCCCGTGGAGGCGCACCACCTCGGTGCCGGGTCGCAGCCACAGATGGAAGGTATTGCCGAGGATGATCTCGGCGCCGAGTTCCCGCAGCTCCTCCGGCGTCATCCCCTTGACCGTCCCGTAGGTGCCGACGGGCATGAACGCAGGCGTCTCGATGGTCCCTCGGGGCAGTGTCAGCCGACCGCGGCGCGCGGCGCCGTCACTAGCCAGTCGCTGGAATTGGAGTCGTTCGAGGTTGCGGAGCACGGACTGCCTCAGTGCCGAAAAAGGCGAGCAGTATAACGGCCGGAGACGGCGACGGGTCAGCCGTTGTGGAAGCGCACCATACCGGTGTCGAGGTCGTACTCCGCGCCGATGATCCGCAGACCGTTCTCCCGGCTCCGGCGGGCCAGGACCGCGGACTCCTGCAGCTGACCCACCCCATGGCGCACGTTATCCGCCACCGCGCCCGCGATGCACTCCGCCTGATCCTGGCCGCAATGCGCCCACGGCGCTACGGCCGGGCGCACGCCTTCAAGCACGCCCTCAACGGCGCTCGTGGCTGCCGGACCGCCCTCGCGCAGGGCACTCAACGCGGCCTGGATCGCGCCACAGCGGGCGTGGCCAAGCACGACCACCAGCGGGAAACCGAACGCGTCGGCGGCGAACTCCAGGCTCCCCAGTGCCGTCGGCGCCGGGATATTCCCCGCCACGCGCACCACGAAGAGGTCTCCGAGCCCCTGATCAAAGATCAGCTCCGGCGGGACCCGCGAGTCGGCGCAGGCGAGTACCGCGGCAAACGGAGCCTGACCGGCAGCCACCTCCTGCACACGCGCAGCATCCCGGTGTGGCCCCGTCGCTGCGCCCGCCACGAAACGCCGATTCCCCTCCTGAAGCGTCTCCAGTGCCTGATCCGCATCCATCATCGCGTTCCTCTAGTTCCGTCCGTTCCATCATCGCTCGCGTTCCGCTGGCGGCGGAGCCATTCCAGGCGCTGGCTGAAACGATCCCGCCAGGCCGCGGCCAACTCGGGCAGTTCGGCAGCCAAGCCCATCCGCTCCATGCTCGCGCGAGGCTCACGGTGCAAATCCCAAAGCTCATCGACCGTAAGCTGGGCAGGGTGGCGCGCAACCCGCTCGAGCCGGTCGCCATCGCGGATCGTCCCCGGCTCGATCACCCGGTACAGCCAGCCACTGCGACCCGATTCCATCATCGCCCGCGCCAACTGGTTGCAATCGAAGCGCCGATCCACTTTCCAGCAAGGAAACCGGGGCTGTGCAACCTCGAGCAGACAGTCACCGAGGGCGAAGCGGTCACCGATGGCCACATTGCGCTCGAGCCACCCGAGCGTGGAGAGGTTCTCACCGAAAGCGCCAGGGACAAAACGCTCCGCAGCCGCTGGATAGGCCGCCTGCCAGGCGGGCAGATGGTCTGCCGGGTAATGGTTGACGGCACGATCCGGACCACCGTGCACCCGGCGATCCGCCTGATGGTCTCCTACCAGCCCCTCGCGGCCGACAGTGACCGGCTCCTGGATGCGCACCTTGTAGAAACCAGTAGGGTGTCGCTCCGGGGGCAGCTGCCCCGGCCCACCGAAAAAAATGGCAGTCTCGGTCACGTTCGGCTAAGCCTCCGGCGTGGATTCGGCGAGGGCCGCCCAGATCGCGGCCAGCGCCCGGATATCATCGGCATTGTGCCTCAAAACGTCCACTAGCCGCCGGGGATCCCCCCGCTGAAGGAAATCGAGCCAGACCGCCGGGGCTTCCGACCCCGGGAGATCGTCCCAGCGCTCCTGCCCCAGAAGCCGGTGCTCCGCCGTTATCAACCGGCAGTTGGGCCAATGCTTCCGGTAGCGCCGCCGGATCGGGTAGAGCAGATCGAGGTGTTCCTGGGGATCGAACCCCCGCCTGTAGCCATTGAGCCGGGCGCGGCTGCGCAGCAGCGGCAGGTCGAACGATTTGCCATTGTAGGTGACCACCCCATCCACGCCGTCGAGTTCGGCACTGAGCCGCTCATAGAGGAGCGGCTCGCCGCTGAACCCGGAGAGCAGCCACTG
>PUNM01000104.1 GCA_003552625.1 Ectothiorhodospiraceae bacterium | reverse complement strand
GGGGGGCGGCCTCCAGGGCCAACTGCCAGTCCTCTGCATCCCCGTCGAGCTCGACACGCTGGAAATGTGCTTCAAGCGCATCGGCATCGCCCCCGCCGATGGCGTCAAGCACCGCCATCAGGGGCTCTAGCCCCGGGACCTGGTTTAGCCGCGTGGTCCGCTCGCCACGCTGGTCACGCAAGTGCACCAGGTCGTCGGCGATGCGGATCTCCCGTTCCTCCCCGTCGGGGAGGCGCTCGGTCTTGCGCAGCTGCCCGGGGTGCTGGTAGTGGAGTTCTCCGCGGAGGTGGATCGGTTCCTCGGCGAGCGGGTCGTGGCGGGTCTCCTCGTAGCTTGCCGCCAGGCCGCCCTGCTCCGGGGCGAGTCGATCGAGCAGCGCCGCCAGGGACAGTTCGCCGGCCAAGGCCGCGGTAGGGGCCGCGCTGCCGAGCAGGGCCGCCGCCATCCAGTACGACAGCCGCCGCATCACCCGGCCTCCGCTGTCTCCGGGCGCACCCCCGTGTACTCACTGAAGATGCCCATCACCACGTGGCGTCGAACCTCCCGGAAGCCGGCTGCCTCCATCGCCTGCACGATGGTATCGGGCGGGACGCAGTGATCCACTGTGTCCCAGTAGTACTGCATCAGGGTCTGCGAGTCCTGCGAGCGGCGGAACCAGCCCGCCACCCGCGGCACCAGGTCGCGCAGATAGAGCCGCAGCAGCCGGTAGCCCAGCCGGGTTCGCGGCGGGGTGATCTCGAGGATCAGCACGCGACCGCTCGGCCCCAGCACCCGGAAGTACTCGTCGAAGGTGCTCCGCAGGTCGCCGACGTGGCGCAGGGCGTAGCCCATGGTCAGCATGTCGAAACTCTGCTCGGGGAAGGGCAGATCCTCGGCGGTGGCCTGCACGGTGCGCTGCACGCCGCGCCTCTCGGCGGCATCCAGCATACCGCGGCTCGGATCCAGTGCGACCACGCTGCCGGTCTCGCCCACCATCCCCTGGGCCGCCTTGGCGATCACGCCGGTGCCGGCGCCGGCATCGAGCAGGTGCATGCCGGCGCGCAGGCCGTGGCGCTGCAGGGCCCAGCGCCGGTACCAGCGGCCGCTGCCCAGGGACATGAAATCGGTGATCCAGTCGTAGTGCTCGGCCGTGGCGTCGAACATGGCATCGACCCACTGCTGCCGCTGTGCGGCATCGCCGTAGTAGTCCGACATGACCGGGTGGGGGGCGGTGCCCCCCACCCCGGTGTCGTCCCGCGTGAAGGTGGCCCGTTCGGGGTTGGTCGGTGCACGGTTCATCGCGGGGTGCGGTCCTTAAAAAAGCAGGGCGGTGTTGAAGGTCATGGTCTGGTGGTTGCCCGAGAAGTCTCCGTTATCGGTGTCGTCCGAACCGGCGAAGCCGTGGCTGCGCCAGGCAACCGAGGGGGAGAGGATGACCCCACCGAGGTCGATGTTGACCCCGGTCGCCCCGCCGAGGGCGAACTCGAAGTAAGCCAGGTCCTCCCCGTCAATGCCGTAGTCGGGATCCGCGTCGTAGTCGCCGCCGTAGAGGCCGACACGGACCGAGGGACCGGCCCACCAGCGCACGGTGTCGTTGCTGACGATCCGAAAGCCGAAGGTGTTGTCCACCTGGATGCCGGCCGTCTCCGCCTCGACGTTATGGTCATCGAAGTCGAGGTTCTGCGAGGCCAGCCCGACGTTGAGGCGGTAGTTGAAGACCCCCGGCCCCAGGGGGGCGGTGTCCAGGGCGTAGCCGAACGAGGCGAGGCCAGCGTCGATATCCTCGGTGTCGCTGTCATCCCACTCGAACTCGCCGGTTCCGCCACCGAACTCGAGGTAGATGCCGTTGCCGGCGCCGGCGGCGAACAGGGGGGCGGGAGCGAGCAGGGCGGCGGCGACGCCGGCGCAGAGCCATTGGTTGCGTCGATGCATGTGAACCTCCTTGGAAAGGGTTGTTGTGGTTGATTGCCGAGGCGGCACTAGTGCGCAGGCCGCCGGAGGGCATCATAGCGCGCCGCCGACATCAGGTGTAGTCCTCCCGGGCTGGGCATGTGGGCCCCGGGTGTCGCGAGGCGTCACCCTCGCTGGAAAGCCTCGATCTCCAGGGTCAGCTCGGCGCGGCAGATATCGGCCTGCACGCCGAGCAAACGGGCATCGGGCCACTCCCGCCGCAGGCGTGCCTCAACCCGCGGCCACTCCGTCGGGTCGCGGACATAGACGCGCAGGGCGCTGGCCGGGCCGAAGCGGGCCAGGCCGGGCCGGCCGAGACGCTGCGCCGCCTCACCCAGCAGGGCATGGAGATTGAGCAGGGTCTCCTCGAGCTGGGCCGGGGTGTCGTGGGGATGCCGGGTGGCGTGACCGACGATGCTGGCCGTCCCCGACACGAACAGCCCCTGTTCGCCGCCGCGCATCGGGATCGCCAGGGCGCGTGCGAACGAGGGGCTGCGCGGCCCGTACTGGCGGGGGTAGCGGTAGGCGGCCACTTGGCGGGGGTTCTCCAGCGGTGTCCCCGGATTCCGGCCAGCGAGGCAGTGGACGAACAGGTGCCGGCCGGCGCTGCCCACGGCGGAGGCCGCGCACAGCTGGTCCTCGTCGATCCCCTCCCGCTCGAGCCCGCGGGCCCGCCCCAGGCAGAATCGGCGGTAGCGCTCAGCGTCGCCGCTGCCCTGGTTGATGGCCGGCACCACGTGCCAGGCGCGCAGCAGGTGGGGGTAGCCCAGATCGCGGGCGTGCTGGAGCACTTGTCGGTAGGCCGCTTCGGCCGGCGGTGCCGGATCGGTCTCCGGCCCGCACGCGCGGGCCCAGCTGAGCATGAGCAGGTGGTCGTCGGCTACCCAGCCCGCCTCGCCGTCGCTTCCGTACCGGACGGATGCCCCGGCGCGCCACCCCTCGGCGGCCAGATCGCCGCCAAGCCAGGGCAGCTCCGTGGCCAGGGCCGGCGGCTGCGCCGTGGCGTCACCGGCGAAATCGAAACGGCCAAGCTCGCTGCGCGCATCCGAGCCCCCGGTTACGGTGAGCTGCGGCGAGCGACCCGCGGTCGGTGTCCAGTCATCGGCTTGAACCCGCATGGTGATGGGCGCTAACTTCCGTCGCCTGCGTTAACAGGGCCAAGGTTTTTTGGCTAGTCTTGAAACGGGAAAGGATAACACTGAAGGCCCGCGCCGACGACGGCGGGGCCGTCGTGGATGGAGATCGATGACCCGACTGCCGCTGCTCGAACGGGGTCTGGATGAGGTTCTGGCACGCCGGGGCGGGGAGCCCGTGGCGGTCCGGAGCTTCCTGGGCGAGGTGGAACGGCTGGCAGCGGAGCTGCCGGCACGCCGCTATGCGGTCAACCTGTGCCGCGACCGGTATCGGTTCAGTGTCGCGTTTGCGGCCGTGATGCTAGCCGGGCAGACCAACCTGCTGCCCGCAAACCGTCTCGATACCACCATCCGGGAGGTTCTTAGCCGTTACCCGGATGCCTACGTGCTCAGCGACGACCCGGAGGACCGCGACTGGCCGGGGGCGGTTATCGTGGGGCCAGATCGGCAGACGCGGGCTGCCACCGCCATCCCGCAGCTGGATGCGCGTCACCTGGCGGCGGTGGTGTTCACCTCAGGCAGCACGGGGGCATCGAAGGCCGTCGAGAAGCCGTGGTCCACCTTCTATGAAAGTACTCGGATCAATGCCCGGGAAATGGGGCTGGTCGGGCGAGATGAGCCGATCAGCGTCATCGCCACGGTTCCGCCCCAGCATATGTATGGGCTGGAGACGTCGGTGCTGATGGCGCTTTTTGGTGACGTTGCCATCAGCAACGAGCGGCCGTTCATGCCCGCGGATGTGGCAAGCGCGTTGACTTCGGTACCCTCGCCGCGGGTGCTGGTCAGCACCCCGGCCCATCTGCGCGCCCTGGCCGATCCGCAGCTTACGTTGCCCCCCATTGAACGGATCTGGTCGGCCACGGCACCGCTGGACCCGCACTTGGCCGGCAGCATCGAGCGGCTGCATGGCACCCGGGTGGGCGAGATCTACGGCTGTTCCGAGCTCGGGAGCCTGGCCAGGCGGTTGCCGGCGCGGGATCCCACCTGGGCGTTGTTCCCTGAGTTCGAGTTGCACACCGAGCCCGCCGGGACGCGGGTGGGCGCAGCGCACCTGCCGTGCTCGTTCCTGTTGCAGGATCGGCTCGAGCTGGACGGCCCAGGGCGTTTCCGGATCATCGGGCGCGACGAGGATCTGGTTAACGTCGCCGGTAAGCGCGCGTCGCTCGCGGAGCTCAATCAGGCACTGCTGCGGACCCCGGGCGTGGAGGACGGTGTTCTGTTCGAGCCGCCCGAGGCCGAGGCGAATGGCGCGCAGCGCCTCGCTGCACTGGTGGTGGCACCTGGGGTCGATGCCCCAGCGATTCGAAGGTCGCTGCGCCAGGAGATCGACGAGGCGTTCCTGCCGCGTCCGATCCGCCGGGTTGAGGCGCTGCCGCGCAACGAGACGGGTAAGTTGACGCGCCAGGCCCTGCTCGACCTGTTTGCCCGCTCGGCCACCCCGGAGGAGAAGAGCTGAGCGCCCGGCGGCGTTCTCAGAGGGTCTCTCCCGGGGCGAGGGATCGCATCTCGTGCCGGTAGTGCCAGCCGCCGGCGCCGTGAATCGGCGTAACCGAGAAGATCACTTCGCTGTCTGGCCCTTCCCCGCCGCGCAGCGCTGCCGTGTCTCCTTTGAGTCGCGTCCCGGCGATATCCAGTTCACTGCCGCTGGCCTCGATGGCGACGTCACCGGTCAGGCTCCCGGCGGTGAGCATGACCTCGCTGTCCTCGGCGCGCAGCGCAGTGCTGCCGCCGATAAGCTGCGGCTTCGTCAGCGCGACCTGGGATCCGCGGATGTGCACCTCGCGCGCAGTGATGTCCTCCAGGGTGACCCGTTGGCAATTGTCGATCCGGATGGTGTCGTAGCGGCCGGCGATACGCTTACCGTGCTCGTCCTGACAGCTGAACGTCGCCTCTCCGGGGGTATTGTCCGGCGGCTCCCGCGGGGTTGAGCGACGGTCCTGCTTCAGGCGTTGCTGTACCGCCTTCAGGAAGGCCTCGGGAACGTCGAGCATGGGTGCATGACCAGCCTCCGGGAACACCTCCAGATCGCCGCCCGATGGCAGCCCGGCGAGCAACTGACCGGTTCGCACGGGCGTGATCCGATCACGCGCTCCCCAAAATACGCTGGTCGGGACCGCATGCTCGTGCACCGTGCGGCTGAAGTCCGTCTCCACCAGGGCGAGGGCGGCAATGCGCGTGGGGTCACTGCGCAGGGCCACCCGGCGGCCGGGCGCCGAGAGTAGGATCTCACCGGCGTCCGGAATCTGCCTCATCAATTGCCGGATCACCTGTCCGCCGGTACGGTCGAGCCAGCGGTCGGTGCCCCAATCGTCGCTTTCACTCCACGGGGTGCGGGCCAGAAAACTGGTGTAGGCCGCCTTGTGCAGGATCCCGGCGGCACTGGAGATCAGCAGGTGCTCCACGTTGTCCGGGTGCCTGGCGGCGTAGCGCAGGGCGATGGCGCCGCCCAGGGAGTGGCCGAGCAGGAAGACCGGCGGGTCCGCTAGCTCCGAGATGACATGGTCGAGCACCCGGACGTACTGATCCGGCCCATACAGGTGATTACCCCGGGTGGAGGCGCCAAAACCTGGTAGATCAAAAGCGATCAGACGGTAATCCTGGCTGAGTCCTTCACTGATCTCCTTCCAGGCAGCCCCGCCGCGCTTATCAATGCCGTGCACGAGGACAAGGGTGGGCGCGTCCTCCGGGCCGCCCTGATAGGTCTGGAGTGTGCCGTCGAAGACGGGGTCCTCGATCGGCTGGCCCTTAAGACCCGGCAGGGTGAGGGGGTCGCTGGGCGCGTTTCGTGCGTCTGCCGGTGCGTTCAGCAGGAGAGCGACGGCAAGCACGCCGAGCAGGTCAATCAGTCCCCGCGGGATGTTCCTTGGCATCAGAGGCCTCCTCGTGTGCATCCCGGGCCGGTGATTACTCGTCCACCGGCTCACTGCGGCGGACGCGGTCAAGCATGGCCCGGTTCCGGGTTAGACGCGCGTAGAGGGCACCCGTCTCATACCAGTGCAGTAGGTAGGCCTCGGCCAGGAGTTTGCCCGGTGCGGTGTCCTGGCGGCCCCAGTGCGGTGCGGCAGGGCAGGGGGTTACCGGTAGTCCCAGATTGCGTGCCATCGCGCTGGCACGGGCCAGATGGTAGCGGTTCGTCACGATCAGGCAGCGCTGCTGCCCCGGGTACGGGCGGATCAACTCCCGGGCACGTTGAAAGTTCTCCAATGTGTGGCGGGAATCCTCCTCCTGCACGATGCGCCAGGCGGGGATATGGTGCTGTCGGTGGAGGAATTCGGCGCCTGCCGCGGCCTCGGAGCGTTGCGCGGGGTCGGTGATGCCGCCGAGTAGCAGCAGGCGCGCCTCGGGGAACTGATTCGCCAGTCGTGCGGCCCGATCGAGACGCGTCTTGAAATCCGCCGACAGGGCGATCCCCTCACGGCTGTGGCCGGGAACGATGATCCAGGCGCAGCGGTCTGGAAGCGCGGGGCGACCGCTCCCGATGATCAGGACGCGGATCAGCTGCACCACGAGCAACAGGCCGGCGGAGAGGAGCAGCAGGAGATTGGCGAGGGCGAAGGTCTGCAGGGCGCTGCGGTCCCACTCGACTCGGTGCGGCATCCTTCACCTCGGTTGTTGGCTCAGGCTGCGCAGGAGCCCCGCCGGATTCAGCCCGCTGCGGACCAAGTGGCCGGCAACCATTCGGATGATGCGCAGGGTGTCGACCGCCGGCCGGTAGTGGCTCGGGCGGGCGTCGGCGCGATAGATTGCGCGGATGGGCACGGAGCGCACACTGTATCCCAGCTTAGCGGCGCGGATCAGGGCTTCGCTCTCGAACACGAAACTGCGGTGAGGGTCGCAGGGGAGATCCAGCTGGCGGAGCAGCGTGGCCGGATAGACCCGGAAGCCGGATTGCGTATCCAGGATCGGGTAGCCAGCGGCCCACGAGATCCAGAAGTTCGCATTGCGGTGGGCGAACAGGCGCAGTGGTGGAATCTGCTCGCGGTCCAGCACCCGTGCGGCCATGATCACGCTGCCCGGTTCCTCCCGGGCGGCGTCGACCAGTCGGGGGAGTTCCGCGACCGGGTGCTGACCATCGGCGTCGAGGGTGACGACGGCGTCCGCGCCCCTGCGCAGGGCTTCCTGGAACCCTCGGTGCAGACTCCAGGCCTTACCCTGGTTGCGGGGGTTGCGCAGGACGGTGACCGGCACGGAAGCGAGCGCCTCCGGTGTCCGGTCCGAGGAGCCGTCGTCCACCACGATGACCGGGCACTGGCGGGCCGTCTCCGCGGCGATCTCTGCGACGGTGTCGCCATCGTTGAATGCGGGTATCAGAGCGAAAAAGCGCATGGCTGCTGCTGCTCTCCCGGAGTCATGGTCTGCCGACCACGGTCGCCGTCCCGGTTGCCAGGCAGTGACCCTGAGTCTCGATGCGAAAATCGTAGATGAGACTGCCCATCTGGGCGAACTGTTGGGTGACCTCGATCTCCAGATCACCGGCGAGGTCGCTCAGGGTCGCCCGGGTGAAAACCAGGTCGCGGGCCCCGGCAAGCAGTCCTTGACCGAGCTGCTGACCTTGCCGTGCCGCGAGCAGGCCGCCGTGAATGGCCATGGCCTGAGCGCCGTACTCCAGAGCGTGCCAGATGCTCAACCGACCGTCGCGCGCCAGTGGATGGTCCGCTTGCCGGTGCGACCAGCAGCGTGCCTGTAGCCTTGTCTCGTCCCAGGTCTCGACGCGATCGATCAGGCACATGTCCCCGGCATGCGGCATCAGTCTCTCGACGTCGGATCGCTCCAGCGGGAGGGGGTGATCAGTCATGGTCCAGCTCGTCGTTCCGCCAGTAGTCGTAGAAATTGAACCAGTTGTAGGGCGCATTGCGCGCATGCGCTTCGAGTCGATCCGCGTACCGCTGGATCACCCGCTGTACGGTTTCCGGCGCATCGATCCGGTCAACCTCGTCCTGCCCGACCAGCCATTCAAGGTGTATGTCGTACCGATTCCCGCCGCGATAGATGCCAAAAAACAGGATGATGGGTTTACGGGTCCGGGCAGCCAGGTGAAGCGGGCCCGTGGGCATGCGGGTGGGGTGGCCCATAAAGTGGCAGTTGACTGTACGCCGGCGCGAGGGATCGTCGGTTTGAAGCAGGCGGTCTCCGAGCAGCGCTACCGTGCCCCCGTCGTCCAGCCACTCCTTGGTGCGCAGCAGGGTCTGCGGTGTCCCCAGGGGGATGACGGTCTGCGCCATCTGCGGATTGAGCGCATCCAGCAGGCGCACGATCAGCTGCCCGGAGTCGTAATGCATCAGTACGCGCAGTCGCAGGTCGCCGTACTGCAGGCCAACGGCTCGCAGCGCATCAAAACTCCCGAAGTGGGCCCCAAGCATCAGCGCGCCGTGCCCGCCGTCCAGGTGGTCGCGTACACCGGGGTCTATGTGTAGGCGCAGATCGAATCGCTGGAGATCCCCCCGGGTAAAATAGACACGGTCCAGGATCACGGCGGCGAAGGTGTAGAAATGCCGAAAGACGTGGCCGAGGTGCGGTCGTTCAAAGCCCGCTCTGCGCAAAAACTGACGTGAGGCCTGGCGGGCGTGCCCGGCAGTGAGCAGGAAATACAGGGTGATCGCCGGTAGCAGCGAGCGTGCAAAGGGGCGCCCGACGCGCAGTGCGATCCAGCGGATGGTACGCAGCGCCAGCGGGGATCCGCGCTCCTGCAGGTTTTGCCACTGCCCGGTCATGGGCGAGCGGGCGCCGCCCGGGAAGAGGGAGCGTCGGCTGCGGGATCGAGGTCGATCTGACCGTCGACGACCGCGTGCCCCTCCGCGAGGCAGCGGAAACGGATCTGGTGTCCCTTTCGCGCCCCGTGGATCTGAACTTCCTGGCCGGGGCGGACCATCGCCGAGAACTTCAGGCGGCGTATGCGGGCGGTGTGGAGTGGCCCGGTGCCGAATTCCGCCAGGTACGACATGGCGTGATCGATCAAGACCGAGCCGGGCACGATCGGTTCGCCCGGGAAGTGTCCCGGGAGCGATGGGTGCTCCGGCGGGATTGAGAACGTCCCGAGCAGTTGGAGATCAGCGGTTTGCAAGGGTGGCTCCTTACCTCCGGCGGCAGCGCAAGAGCGTGTGCCCGACCCCGATCGGCTCCTCTTCGTGGTCGATCATCAATCCGGCTTCGTCGATCAGGCGACCGAGCGTATCCCGCGGGTAGAAGCGGCTGGTTCCGTTGACCATGCACGTGAAGTAGAGGGATACGGCGTTGAGGCTGAATCGGGCCGCTTCATGGATCTGCCGATCGGGGCAGAGTTCGACGATGTAAAGGCGGGTTTCGGGATCCATCGCACGGGCGGTCCGGCGCAGCAGTGCCACGATCTCCTCCGGCGGGAAACAGGCCAGGAGCTGGCTCATGACGATGGCATCGGCGCCTCCGGGCAGCTCCCGGCTGTTGTCTCGCAGGTCCGTCGGGTGCAGGTGGGCCCGGTCCGCCTGGCCGGCCGCTTCGAGAGCCTCACGGGCCATCTGCAGTGGACCGGGTAGGTCGAGCAGCGTCATGCAGGCTTCCGGGTCGCGATCGAGGTAGCGCAGCGCCAGGCGTCCGGTGTTGGCGCCGACGTCCATGACATGCCTTGGCGCATCCCGGGCGAGGCGTTCGACTAGATCGCGGAAGGCGTGCTCGGAGTAATAATGATCGAAGCGGAACCAGCTGCCGGCTGCAGGCTCTTCGAGTTCGTGCAGGCCCTCGTAGAGCGTCGACCAGTCGCCCAGCGCCGCGAGCCCGGCTGGCCGGCCTTCGCGGATCGCGGTCTCCAGGGCGGGCAGTCCATGGCTGGCGAAGTCCCGCGTGAAATCCATGTTAACCCGGGTCATGGGGTCATGGAGCAGGATGTGCCCCAGGGGGGCCAGGGTGCAGGCCTCCTCCTGCTCGCTGAGGATCTCAAGATCCTGACCGAAGTCGACCAGTACCGCGACCGCGTACTCGCTGAGGCCGGTATCGCGGGCCAGCTCGGCCCGGGTGAGCCCCTCGGCACCGGCGTTCTCCAGACTGCTCAGCAGTCCCGTGTCGCGCATGGTCGTTGCCGCAAAAAAGGCAAATGGCGCAAAGGCGAGCATTTGCGCCCTGGACATGGCCTCTCCGGCCGGCAGACGGGTGTTCGACTTTCGTTTCATGGTAGTGGTCCGGCGCGGCTGGCCGGTTTCTGGGCCGACCGTTGATGGTTCCGAAAAGCATGTCAGCTTAGGCGTCGCCAGTCGGTTCGTGCAACCGCCCGCCAGAAGGCGAGGGGGTCTTCGGGCCACCCGAAGCGAAGGCAGCGCACAAGGTATTCACCGACCATCGCGCCGGCGATCACGAGATAGTTGATGATATTGGCGAACAGGGACCAAGTCTGGGGGGACGCCCCAAACAGTAGCAGAAGGATAGTGTTCAGGGTCAGGGCGCCGCAGAGTAGGGTCCACAGCCAGGTAACGGTGCGCATGTAACGTCGCTCCGCACTGCTGTGGCGGTCGCCGACAATGGCCGTGGCAATCTGTTCGACGAGGGGGCGGCGCCCCGCGAGCAGTGTGCGGCCGAACATCCACGCAACAGCCATGGGGAGCAGTATGGGGGGCGCGTAGAGCGCGATGGGGTGGGCAAGTAGCAGGTCCGCCAATGCGGCCCCGAAGAGAAGCGTCACGGCCGCCAGGCCACCGGGGGCTGGTCCCCCGCGCAGATACAGCGTCAGTGCGGCCAGCACCGCCAGGCCGAGCAGGCTAGCGCTCTCGAAGCCTGCACGGATCATGGCGTGGGACCAGAGGGGGTAGAGGAGCAGGGGGAGCGCCGCTGCAACGGGGCGCTGCAGCGGCGGCCGGTTATCGGGTCCGGTGTTGATCGACATACTTGGCGAGTGAGCGCAGGGAAAAGAAGACCTGCTGATTGTCCGCGTCATCGGCGCGCAGCTGCACCCCGTAGCGGCGGGAGACCTCCATGGCGATCTCGAGTGCGTCGATCGAATCCAGGCCGAGGCCGTCTCCGAACAAGGGCGCCTCCGGTTCGATGGCGTCTGCGTCGACATCGAGATTGAGGGCCTCCACGAGGGCCTCGGCAAGCTCCTGCTCTGTTTGCGTGCGCTCTGACATGATGTTCCTAGGGTGTCCTGATGGGGTTGTTGGGGTGGTTGCGGCCCGGGGTCCAAGGTAGCGCGCAAGCTTAGCGTCAAGCGAGGCCCGCTTCAATGCGGGAGAAGGATCCCCCCGGAGCTCTGGCGCAGGGGTGAGGGCGGTTGCGGTGACCTCCCGCCCCGCGGCTTGAGCGGGACTGTCCGTCACGGCGGAGTTTGTATTAACCTTGCGCGCCCCCGTATCGGGACATTTTCTTGAACTGGAGGACGAGGATGGCTGGTCGACGCAGGTTGTTCCATTGGGGTTTGCCCGGATTGCTCCTGCTGCTCAGCGGCTGCACCCACCATGTCGCCTTCGACGACATTGATTACACGGTGGATCAGGAGCCGCGGGAAGAGCCAACGGAGGTTGTCATCACGGAGGAACAGCGGTCCGCCGAGGTGCCGGTGCGCTCCGGAATGGCCGGGTTCGCTCATTCGTGGGTTGCGTTTCCAGGGGAAATGCTTGTGCAGGTTGCCGAGGTTGAGATGCCGCAGGTGTTCTCGGACTCACAGCTCGTCACCGAGCCGAGCGGCGCTGAAGATAGATATCAGCTGTTTCTGGAGGTTCCGTATTACAGCTTTTCCAATCACCGCGCGACGGTTCGAATGCGGGCCGAGCTGCTCGATGCGGACAAGGAACAGCTTCTGGACCAGACCTACGAAAACCAGGGCGATACCTATGGCGCAAGGATGTTCTGGGGTGGCGCCTTTGGCATGAAGTCGGCCATGCGTAACTCGTCCCTTGAGGCTTATCAAGCGAATTTCGAGCAGCTCCGGGCGGATCTGGAAGAAGCCCTGGACGAGTGAGGTGGTGCGGCGGGCTCGTTGACGGCTCTACAGGGGGCTTGCTAGCCTCTTTTGGCGCTCGGGCCTCCCGAGCGCAATCCCTGCGAAATCGCGCAACCCGTGGTGCTGGAGCCATGAGCCCGCCGCACGAT
>PUNM01000083.1 GCA_003552625.1 Ectothiorhodospiraceae bacterium | reverse complement strand
GCTCGACGAACTCACCGCGACCACCCCGCACCGCTCCACGGGTGGCCCGACAGCACGTCCGGCCCAGCTGGGGCGGCACTATCCGACGACCGCGACCGCCACCGCACAGGAGTTCCGCGAGCCGCTCCGCGGTCGCGGCCTTTACCCTCACTCCCGCCCTCCAACTCGCGGCCGGGGGCCGCTCCCCACCCACCTCCACGTTCCGGGCGGCTCGAGGAGCCGCCGGGCTTTCGCAGGCGGCTGGACGAATCTGCAGACATCTGGAGGCTGCTCGAGGACCGCCCCGGTGGGCTGATGGGCTGTCCACGAATTGTAGTATTACTACAAACGCCACTCTCAGACCCTGACGGGCGGTATACCGGCCGTCTGACATCAGTCGTTAGACCTATTGCCGACGGACGAGAAAGGCCGAACACGGAACCTGCGTCCCAAGCAGAGTCCCCCGCATAGGGTCGGTGGCACGGCCCTGTGCGGTCGTGTCCCGGCCTTCTCGGGACATCGATCACGTTGCGTAGCTGTTGCTCTGTGGTCGTTCCCGCCGGTACTTAGTTCTGACTGACACTCACCGAAGGTTTCAAATCAGGGGTATACCATGGTATACCGCATGGAAACGCTGTCTACGAAGGTTCCAGCCGACCTATCAGAACGCATAGAGGAGTACCGAGAGGAACACGACCTCAACCGATCACAGGCGATCCGCCGCCTGCTCGAAGACGGGCTTGAGTACGACGAACAGCCACAGGGGATCGTGGTCACGAAACCGGCCGCAGTGGCCCTCATCGGCTGGTTCCTGATCTCAGTAGACTGGATCACTGTCGCACCCGGGCAGCCGGTCGGCTGGATCGGTGTCGCGCTGCTCGCCACGGCCGCCGTATACACGGCCGCCCGGGGCCGGCCGTAACGCCGTATACTGGCTCCTCAGGCCACCTCCGGCCCGATCACAGCACCTGCAGAACCCTCAAGACTTCTGCAAGCACCTCTAACACTGTCCAACCCGCGAAACCCCCGCGAGCGGCAGGTACAGCGCCTATCACGCGGCTTTCTTTCTTCCTCCGCTGTTATACTCTCTAACAGCCGTGGACACCACTTGCCAAACCCGGAAACGCCGATATGGACCGTTCTGACGCCTCTACCTCCTATACGCGTCTTATATATCCTCCTCCGCTGACCCTTGACAACCACCCCCCTAAAGGGGGTGGTTGTCACCACGGGGTGACCGTGGGCTGGTCAGTCACGATGGGCAGGCGGATCGACACCCGCCCGGCCGTCGATGGGCGTGAGCCGCTGACCGCCCGCTGTCGGGTCGCTGTACGTCGGCGTGCCGTTGGTGACGGTGCAGATACTGTCCACCGACCACGAACCGCCTGACGCGCCGTCTGCGCCCGTCTCACCGGTCGCACCGTCGCGCCACTGGTCGAACGTGTCGCCCCCGCGATCCTCTGGGCGTAAGCCCGTCTCTCGCCGGAACTGCTCCATCGCCATGATCTCGTGCGCCCCGTTGCTGAAGTCCACCCGGCGCGTCCCTGTCGCCCAGCACGTCGCGTAGAACATCTGCTCGGAAACCGGCCGCTGGGTGGGTTCTTCCCCGAAGATTCCGATGTACTCGCTGATGTACGAACCGAGGTTCTCCACCTCTCGGTTCACGCTCACCGTATCGCCCATGCCCACGGCGTTCAGGCCGTGTGCGGCCGATCCTGCCGGTTCGACGTTCTCGACGTGCGACCGGACCACCGGCCGGAACGTCTCGCCCTCGATCGCGTCGTTCGGATCATCGACGGCGATCGCGACGTGCATGTGACCGTAGCCGCTCTGGTGAGGCTCCCAGACCTTCGCGTACTCCCACTCGAAACCGTCGAGAACGCGGTGCAGCGCCTTCCTCGCGCTGTCCCAGCCTCTGGCGATGTCGCGCATGTGATCGGCCGGGCACCGTCGCCCGCCCTTCGCGTTCTCGTTCGACGCTGAAAGCGTCACCATCACCATCGTCGGGGCCTGATACGCCCGTTCTATGCCACGCTCCCAGTCCTTGATCTTCGCGTAGTAGCGTTTCCCGTACTCCGGCTGGTAGCTGTTCTCAAGCGGTGCGCGTACGGTTTCCCCGTCCGGGTCCACGTACTCGATGTGTGCGTTCCGGTAGCCCTCGTACCAGTCCCGCCACGCGTTCAGCACCCGGTAGACGGGCCGAGCCTGCAGTTCCGCGCCATCTGGCACCGACTCGAACGCGTCGAGCGGTGCCCGGTGGCCGTCCTCCGTGCGGACCAGGACAGCTTCGTCGCGGAGGCCGGTGCCCTCCTCGACGGAGATCGGGCGGAACGCGGTGCCGTCGGGAAGCACGGATGGGTCGAGTTCCGAAACCCGGCGGCTGCGGCCCTGAGAACCCGGCGGACGGTTGTTCATGGAGGGCCGAGAGTCCGACCAGTCCCCCGGCCTACCGCCGCCTCCGGCGGCTCGATCGGGACCCTCGCCGGCGCGATCGCCGCTCGACGAACTCACCGCGACCACCCCGCACCGCTCCACGGGTGGCCCGACAGCACGTCCGGCCCAGCTGGGGCGGCACTATCCGACGACCGCGACCGCCACCGCACAGGAGTTCCGCGAG
>PUNM01000119.1 GCA_003552625.1 Ectothiorhodospiraceae bacterium | reverse complement strand
CCTCTTAGCCATCGGTCCTGTCTTCTAGGTGCCTGGCTCAGCCTCTTTGGCGTCGCCTACGTCACGCTCCTGCCGTTCGAGTTCCGCGATGTCAGTATTGCTCAAGCATGGGATCTTTACACCGGTATCGGCTTCGGAGGAATTACAGGGGGAAACTACGCCCAGTGGGTAGCCAACATCCTCCTCTACACCCCCCTGGGCTTCTTCTGGGCAGCCTGGTTGACCCGCGCGGCTCGCAGCCACCCGGGCCAGGTCGCAATGGGGGTGATGGCCGCCGCGGTCGCCCTCGCGACCACGATGACCATCGAGTTCCTGCAGATCTGGCTGCCCGTCCGGTATCCGGCCATCGCCGATATGTCAGGGAACTTCCTGGGTGGCGTTATCGGGGTGGTTGGCTGGTTCATCCTGCGTTCCCGCCTCGGTCTCTGGCTTGAGCATGTGCGCCACGGTGGGCCGATGGCGGTGGGGATTGCTCTGTCCGCGTATGCCGCGGCTTATGTCGGGTTGATCCTCCTGCCTTTCGACCTGGTGCTCAGCCCTTGGGCAATTGCTGATCGTCTGACTTCCAACGCGTTCAATCTCTGGGCGGAAAGCGGCGGGTGTCTTGGTGATCTCTCCTGTATGGGGTTCCGCGGCGCCGAGGTAGCGGCCAGTCTGCCGCTCGGCGTGCTCCTGGCGTTACTGTTCCCGCAAGCTCGGTACGGTTCGTGGACGTTCCGCCTGGCAGCAGTGGCCGGCCTGGCAGCCGGATTCGAACTGCTGAACCTGTTCGTAGCGTCGGGCGTGGTCGAGGGGCGCTCGGCGCTGATGCGCGCCGTGGGTATTAGCCTGGGGCTCAGCGCTGCGGGGTTGTTGCTGACCGATGCGAGCCGTCTTCTGGCGGGCCTGCGGCAGTGGGGTCCGCTCCTGGTAGCCGGGGCAGCGGTCCCGTACCTCCTGCTCCTGCTGCTGGGCAACCACGACTTCGGTCGCTACCACTGGGATGCCGGGCAGGCTGTCGAGACGCTGCAGGCTACCCGTCTGCTTCCCTTCTACTACCACTACCACATCGCCGAAGTCGCGGCCCTGCGCAGCATGCTCTTTCATGTGCTCATGTATGCACCGGTGGGGTTTTTTGCCTGGATCCTGGCCCTGCGCGGGCGTTTGTCCCGGAGTGAGATCGTTGCCGTGGCAACCCTCGCTGCGGTGGGGCTCGCATTTCTCATCGAGTTCGGCAAGCTCTTCACGGCAGGTTGGCGACCGGATTCCAGTACGCTGGTTCTAGCGGCCATCGCGGCGGCGGGCACCGTCACGCTGCTCGATTGGTTGGCCTTTGCCCTCACGCGACGCAATCCGACCGGTCCCGCCGTTGCGTCGCCCGGTGCATCCCGGGGTACCGACCCACCGAAGTCAGTTGATCAGCAGATGCTCACGGATCCGGGGCCGGGTCCGGATGAGCGGCAGAGCCCCATGCGCTGGCGGACCGGGGAGTGGCTGCGCCGCAGCATCGGCGGGTTGCTGGCGGTCGCAATCTGGGCTGCAGCCTGGGCCTGGCCGGCCTGGCCCGGCGCACTGGCCGCCGGGTTGCTGGTTTACGCGGTGCTGCTGTGGCGCTACCCCCTGGCCTGGTTGTGGGTCCTGCCTGTACTGGTACCCCTGCTCGACTGGGGGGTGTGGACCGGTTGGGTCCATGTGGGGGAGGTCGATCTCTTCATCGGTATGACCCTCGCAGTCACCTTGGCTGCTGGTCGCTGGCCGTGCCCGGGCCGCCGTCTTCCGCGTGGGGTCCGGATTACTTGGGCTCTGTTCCTGCTATCGACGCTGGTCGCCCTTGCGGTCGCGCTCTGGCCGCCGCCCCCTCTGGATCCGGGGTTGCTGAGTCACTACGCCACCGGCTGGAACGCAGTGCGGGTTGGGTCCGGTGTATTGTTTGTTGCTTTGCTCTGGTGGGTGGTTCGTGCTGGTCCACGGCCACCCGCTGAGCAATTGGAGCGGGGTCTGGTCCCCGGCATGGCGCTGGCCTGGTTGGCCGCGGCGCTGGTCATCCTGCGCGAGCGCGCGGTGTATCCCGGACTGCTTGATTTCGATAGTGCCTACCGGATCTCGGGTTGGTTCGCGGACATGCAGGTGGGTGGCCCCAGCGTTGAGGCGTTCCTAGTGATCAGCTTGCCTTTCGCGATCCTCGGCGCGTGGCGGATCGGGGGGCGCTGGTTTGCAGTCCCCGCTGCCTGCGCGGTCGCCGCGGTGGGCAGCTACCTGGTCGTGGTGACCTACTCCAGGGCCGGTTGGCTGGGGCTGGCAGTAGCGCTCACGGTCCTGGTTTTGGCGCTTCTGGCGCGCCAGCGTCACGCCAGGGCCGGGCGCAGCCTCCGGCTTGCGCATCCGGTGGTGGTTGCCCTGCCGCTGCTGGTGGCCGGGGGCACCGGCTGGGCCTTGGTGATGGAGGGCACGGCGGCGGAACGCTGGTCGGCGGTGGAGCGGGACCTTCAGGGGCGGATCGACCACTGGCAGGAGGTCTGGTCCCTTGCGGAGGAGGGCGGGAGTCGGCTCTGGGGCCACGGTTTGGGTGCTTTCCCCGAGTCCTACCGTTATGCCGCTGTGGGGCAGGGGATGCCCGCCAACTTCCAGTTCGCCCGCGCGAGCGCCGGGGAAGGG
>PUNM01000122.1 GCA_003552625.1 Ectothiorhodospiraceae bacterium | reverse complement strand
CTTCGTTGGCGAAGTGCTCGATCCGGATGATTTCGGTTCGGATGGAGACGGACGGTATCGGGACATCAAGGTCA
This sequence comes from Ectothiorhodospiraceae bacterium, assembly GCA_003552625.1. GTDB lineage: Bacteria > Pseudomonadota > Gammaproteobacteria > Nitrococcales > Halorhodospiraceae > Halorhodospira. Next base: position 2,602 of record PUNM01000122.1, on the reverse strand, counting down.
AGAAGGAAAACGATGAAGAGTACTACGCCGGCGAGCACTTTGAGTTGCCGCTGTACCTGGATGACACCGCTTGGGAGGGGCCGGACGGCGACGGTGATCTGCTCCTCTACTACGGCAAAATTGACGGCGACCCGTTGGATCTGAATCCAGAAACCGGGTATCCGGCGCTGATCGATGAGCTCATTGCGCTTTCCGGTGACGAGGCCGGGAAAATCTCCGGTAGCCTAGAGGGCTTTACAGAGGTTGACGAAGGCTATCGCATCCGCTTCGTCCCGGAGCAAGCCAAGAACGATGATGACTTCAGCATCATGCTGGCTTGTGACGTGGAAAACGGCGGGGAGTTCGGTGGAGGAGACACGGAATGTCGCCGCGCCGCGAGTATGTCAGAGTTCACTGAATCGGAAGCGTTTCAGATTGTGGTTTTCAAGGATGAGGACGACGACTGGTATCACGCCGAGGACGATGAGACTTGGTGTGATCCCAACGTGATTGACCTTGATGGTGGGTCCTTAGGAGACCTCGAAATCAAGCGGGATGAGGACGATGATGATGATTACCAAGCCTGTATCCTGAGCGAGTAAAACAGCAGGGACGCCCGGGCCGAATATGCGGGTTTCCCTTGGACATCCGGCCCGGGCGAAGCTCCGCGGGTATAGACGAAGAGACCGATGGCCGGGATCGCTTGGTCAAAGTCCCCACCCCGGAATTGGTCGGCTCAGTCCACCCGGTACCGAAGCGCAATCCCGGCCCGGTAGCTCTCCGAGCGCGGCTGCTTGACCAAGAGGTCCTCATCCACGCCGGCTGGTTCCCAGTCGGAGTCATCCAGCGTGTATTCCTCGTAGTAGAGACGCAGGGACCAGCGGGCGTCGACCGGTTGCCACTCCAGGTCGGCGAAGATCGAGCCGCGGCCCTCCGGGTTGAGCGGGGTCTCCGTACCGGTGTCGTACTCATCGACCAGGAAGGGATACCGCCCGCCGACCTGCCAGCGAATGTGATGGCGGTCGCCGACGCGATGCGACAGCCCCGTGGCGGCCCGGGCCGTCAGCAGGAGATAGTTCTCGGTGTAGCCGGCCGCCTCGTCGATATCCGGGTCGTCCACATCGTCGGTATCCTGCAGCATGCGGCTCCACCCATCGAGTTCGAGACCGCCGGTCAGCTCGAGCAAGTGGTCCGGGTGTAGTTCGAAGCGGTACCCCGCCTCCGTCACGGCGTGGAAGCCGCGGTAATCCGTGTCGCTGCGTGCACGCGGTTCATCACCGCCCGTCCGCGCCCGGCCATCGTAATCCACCCGGCCCAGGGTCAGGCGGCCGACTAGGGCCACGACCGGACCGGCCTGGTGCGCGGTGCGGGTGTCGATGCCGCTCTCGATGGTGAAACGCGGTCCCGTCTCCTCCACGATGCGCGAGCCCTCGAAAAACTCCTCCCACTCGAACCACTCGATGCCCCCGCCAAGCCACCATCGCCACTCCAGAGGGGCGGTCCCCCCGGCCTGGGCCGCCGCGGTGGGCAGTGCCATCGCGGCCGCGGCGAGACAGGCAGCCGCCGGGGCTGCGCCCGGGGGGAGCGCACGGTCCGCCAAGAGCCTACCCCGTGCCATGGGGATCCGGGACCTGAAAGGGTTGCTCGGGGATGAGCTGGATCGGCCTTTGCGATGAGGCGGCGTCCAGCTCCTGGAGGATGATCTCGCGCTGTGCCGGTTTGAGGTGGGTCAGCCAGATCCGTGCCTTGTGGCGCAAGTGTTGTGCGTCCTGGACCAGCGCCGACGGCGTGTAGTGGCCGACGTGCTCGCCAAGTGATGCGTAGGCGTCGGCGAAGGCGCACTCGATGATCAGTGCATCCAGGCGCGGCAGGGCGTTCAGCGCCTCCCAGAGGGCCGGACAGCGGCCGGTGTCGCCGGTGAAGGCAACGGCGCCGCGCCCGTCATCGATCCAGTAGCCGGTAGCCGGCACGCCGTGGTGGGCTGGTAGCTGCTGGATACGGCGTCCGCCAATGGCTGGACCCCGGTCTTCGTCCAGGGGGTGGAACGAGAGCACTGGCTGCTCCGGGGTCGGCAGGCGGGTGAAGTCGGGCCAGATGGTGCCGTTGAAGATGTGCTGCTGCAGTGCGTTGAGGCTGGCTCGCAGCCCGTGGACACGAATCGTGGGGTGGCCGGTGCCGATGAGCGTGTCCGCCAGCAGCCCGAGCCCCGCCACGTGGTCCAGGTGGGCGTGGGTCAGGAGGACATCCCGGATGCCGCCCATCTGTGCCAGGCTCAAGCCTGTTAGGCCTGTCCCAGCGTCGAGAAGCAGGTCCTCGTCGATCAAGAAGGCGGTTGTCTGGCCACCGTCGCCAATTCCGCCGCTGCTGCCCAAGGGGCGTATCTGCATTGCGGCTGCTCCCTTTTCCCTGGGCCGACTGTAACAATTTTTCGGGGTGTTTTGCCGGGAACGTGGAAGCTGCCATGATGAATAACGGCAGTCTGTAAGAGGGAAAAGCCATGGGGGCAGTGGCACAGGACCTCTCCGCGCAGCGGCTGGAGCGGCTCATGGAGCTCGGTACAGCGCTTTCCGCGGAGCGCGATACGGATCGGCTGCTCGAGCGAATCCTCGAAAGTGCCCAGGAG
>PUNM01000078.1 GCA_003552625.1 Ectothiorhodospiraceae bacterium | reverse complement strand
GCCGCAGGCGAATCTGCAGGTGGGGGCGGCGATTCTGCGGGGGCGCTACGAGGAGCGTGGTGATTGGCTCGAGGCGGCCGGTGCTTACCACGCGCCGTCGGACCCGCAGGCTGCCGCGGCGCATCGCGAGGCGGTCGCCGAGCACCTGCCGGCCCCGGTTGGCGAGAGGGCAGGGTTCAGGTCTAGGGAAGGAGGTCTGTGATGTCCGTAGCGGTTTCCCACAGAAGCTGTGGAAAAGTCTGTGGAGGCGAGCGCGCCCATCGCGGCCATGCCGCGGTTTGCCTTGGGGTGAACAAAGATTGTCCAGTCTGGCGCCGGTGGCCGGGGGGCTGGTTGCTGGTGCTCACCCTGGGCCTCGCTTGTGCGGGCTCAGCGGCGGCCTTTGAGCTTGAGGTGGACGCCGGCGGCGGTGAGTCGATTGATCCCTACATCGAGCGCTTCGAGGACTCGTTCGAGGCGCTGCGCTGCGAGCCGGAGCCCCTGTCCATGCCGGATCCTCCCGAGCCGGAGGTGACCGACGCGGCGCAGAGCCTGCTGCCTGTCGAGACCGAGCGCATGGAATTCGGGCGCCTGGAGGAGGGGGTCGAGCGGAAGCATCGCGAGCGCATGGCCGAGCTCCCGCGCCCCTTGTGCCTGATCGGTCGCGATGAGGGCTCGTTGAGGTGGCTGGCGCAGCATCGCGAGGACCTGCTGGCTGCGGGCGCGGTTTGTGTCCTGGTCGAGGCCAAGGATCGGGCAGACCTGGAGCATGTTCGCGACCTCGCCGACGGCATCTGGGTCCAGGTCGGTCCCGGTGATGGCTTCGCCGAGCACTTCGGTGTGGATCGTTACCCCGTGATCCTGACCCCGGAGGGGCCGAAGCAATGAGCGGGCAGCATCCGGTTGAGGCGCTCCTGCGTCCCCCGGTGGAGCTCTACTCGGCGGCCACCGCCGGCATGGCGGCGGTGATCGCCGCCTATGCGCCATGGGCGCTGATGATGAATCGGGAGCTGGCCTGGGGGACCGCTGTGGTGTTTGGTGCCGTCGCGATCGCGCGGGGGTATCAGGGGTGGTGGATCCTGCGCTACCAGCGCAATCTCCGGACCCTGCCGGAGTTCCGCATGACGTCCCGGCAGATCCCGGTCGCGCGCAATTGGCTCTACCTGGGGCGGGGCTTTCGCTGGACGCAGAAGCATACGCAGCGGCTCTGGGACACGATCAAGCCCGAGGCGCAGCGCTACATCGAGCCCGGCCCGGTGTACGAGTGGGCTCGTCGTATCGAGGCCGAGTGGGAGAACAAGCCCGTCCTCCAGGCCGTAGCGAAGCTGCTGAGCCGGCGCGCGTGGTGGAATCCGCTCGCTCCGCTGCCGCCGGTCGGCGGCCGGCCGGCGTTGCACGGCGTGTAGCCGAATGAGCGCGACGTCTATCAGGACCTGGGCGAGCGGGTCGGGCACACGCTCGTGCTCGGCACAACACGGGTCGGCAAGACCCGCCTCGAGGAGCTGCTCGTCGCCCAGGACATTCGACGCCAGGAGACCGTCGTCGTCTTCGACCCCAAGGGCGATGCCGAGCTCCTCAAGCGGGTCTACGCGGAGGCCTGCCGGGCCGGGCGAGAGGATCAGTTTTTCATGTTCCACCTCGGCTACCCGGAGCACTCGGCGCGCTACAACGCGGTGGGCTCGTTCGGGCGGATCACGGAGGTGGCGACCCGGACCACCCGGCCGCTGCCGAGCGAGGGCAACTCGGCGGCGTTCCGGGAGTTCGCCTGGCGTTTCGTCAACGTCGTCGCCCAGGCGCGGGTGGCGCTGGGCACGCGCCCCGACTACCGACAGATCCTGCGCGACGTCTCGCAGATCGAGCCGCTGCTCGTCGAGTATTACGAGCACTGGCTCAGCCAGGTTGGCCCGGAGGGGTGGCGCGAGGCGGTGCGCCAGCAGGAGGAAGACGGCAAGGTCCCGCGGCACATGCAGGGCCGTGACCCGCGGGCCGTCGCCCTGGTGCTCTATGCCAAGGATCGCAGTCTGAGTGACCCGGTCGCCGACGGGCTGCGCTCGGCCTTCGAGTACGACAAGACCTACTTCGACAAGATCGTGGCCTCCCTGCTGCCGCTGCTCGAGAAGCTGACCACCGGCAAGAGCGCCGAGCTCATTGCCCCGGACTACAGCGACACGAGCGACCCGCGACCGATCCTGGACTGGCGTGAAGTCATCCGCACCGGCGGGGTGGTCTACGTCGGGCTGGACGCCCTCGCGGATACCGAGGTGGCTGCGGCGGTTGGCAATGCCATGTTCGCCGACCTGTGTTCGGTCGCCGGGCAAATCTACAAGCACGGCCAGGACGTCGGCATGCCGGAACGGCGAAGCGGGATGCCGGTCGTCAACATCCACGCCGACGAGTTCAACGAGCTTATCGGCGACGAGTTCGTGCCGATGCTCAACAAGGCCGGCGGCAGCGGCTTCCAGGTCACGGCGTACACCCAGACCTGGAGCGACGTTGAGGCCCGCTTGGGCTCGAAGCCCAAGTCCGGTCAGGTGGCGGGTAACTTCAATACGCTGATCATGCTCCGGGTGAAGGAGTACGCCACCGCCGAAATGCTCACCGCGCAGCTTCCGGAGGTGCGCATCAACACGCTGATGGAGGTCAGTGGCGTCAACGACACGGCCGACACCGAGGCGAGTGAGCAGTTCACCTCCCGCAACGAGGACCGTCTCAGCGTTGAGAAGACGCCGATGCTC
>PUNM01000075.1 GCA_003552625.1 Ectothiorhodospiraceae bacterium | reverse complement strand
GTTCTTGAGCTGATCGAGTGTCTCCCGCAACCCCTTCCCGGAACCTTCGACACGGGTCGCCAGGCACCGGACTCCCGCCACTTCACGGGCCTCGTCCACCAGGGACCGCCCGGCCTGGGTGGCCAACTTCTGCTTGAGCCGCTCGAGCTCCTTTTCCTGCTCGCGCACGCGCTCACTGAGCTGCTCGACCCTCGTGCCAAGATTCTCCGGACTCACCCGCAGTGTTTCCGCAAGCTGGCGTACCTGTCGGTCCGTATCCTGCACCCAGCCGACCGCCCGCTCGCCGGTAACGGCTTCGATGCGCCGCACCCCGCCGGCGACGCCGGTCTCATCAACCAGCTTGAACAGGCCGATATCACCCGTTCGGCTTGCGTGTGTCCCTCCGCAAAGCTCGCGCGAGTACCCTCCGATCGCGATAACGCGCACCTGATCGCCGTACTTCTCGCCGAACAGCGCCATTGCGCCGGTCTGCACCGCGTCTTCGAAGGCCATGTGTTCTGCCTCGATGGGCCGGTTGGCAAGGATCTGCTCGTTGACCCGGCGTTCGATCCGAGCAATCTCGTCCGGACCGGGCGCCTCGTAGTGGGAGAAATCGAAACGCAACCGATCCGGCGCAACCAGCGAGCCCTTTTGCTGGACGTGGTCGCCGAGGACTTCGCGCAGCGCGGCGTGGAGCAGATGGGTGGCAGAGTGGTTGCGTACGGTCGCCTCGCGCGTCCCGGGATCGACCTGCGCGCTGACCTCGTCGCCCACGCCCAGGCTACCGTGCTCCATCCGACCGAGGTGACCATGAGCCTCTCCCTGCTTAACGGTATCCTCTACCCGGAATTGTAGTCCGTTTGCCACGATCTGGCCGCGATCTCCAACCTGGCCACCGGATTCGGCGTAGAACGGGGTCCGATCCAGCACCACCATGCCCTCGTCCCCCGGCTCGAGGCGCTGGACAGAACGGCCCTCCCGGTAGAGGGAGACAACCTTCCCCGTGTCCTGGAGCGTATCGTACCCCGTGAACCGGCTTGAGCCGGCATCGACGATCTCTTCTCTCGCCCCCCCAAAACGGCTGGCTGCCCGGGCTCGCTCTCGCTGTTCCTGCATCCGGGTCTCGAAGCCCTCGTAATCCACCTCAAGACCGCGCTCACGGGCAATATCGGCAGTCAGATCCACAGGGAAGCCGTGGGTGTCGTAGAGCTTGAACACGACATCCCCACCGATCACCCCGCTATCACTTGCAGACAGGTAGTTATCGAGCAGATTCAGCCCATCCTCGAGCGTCTCGCGGAAGCGCTTCTCCTCCTGATGGAGGATCTTCTCGACGAACTCCCTGCGCTCCCGCAGTTCCGGATAGGCCTCGCCCATGACACCATCGAGCGACTCCACAAGACGGTAAAAGAAAGGCTCGTCCACCCCGAGCTGGTAACCGTGGCGCACAGCGCGGCGAATAATCCGGCGCAGAACATAGCCCCGGCCCTCGGTACTCGGCAGCACCCCATCGACGATCAGGAAGGAACAGGCCCGGATGTGGTCAGCTACCACTTTCAATGACGCGGTCCGCCGATCACCAACCCCGGCGATCTCGCCCGCCGCGTCGATCAGGGGCGCGAAAAGGTCCGTCTCGAAATTGTCGTGCACGCCCTGCAGGACCGCAGCCAGACGCTCCAGCCCCATGCCGGTATCGATGGATGGGTGCGGGAGAGGGTTCAGGTTGCCGTCAGCATCGCGGTCGTACTGCATGAAGACCAGATTCCAGACCTCGATGTAGCGGTCCCCGTCTTCATCTTCCGAACCCGGCGGCCCGCCCGGAACGTCGGGGCCGTGATCGTAGAAGACCTCCGAGCACGGGCCGCATGGACCGGTATCGCCCATGGACCAGAAGTTGTCATGAGCACCGATGCGTCGAAACCGCGCCGGATCGACGCCGATCTCGTCGAGCCAGATCCGCGCCGCCTCGTCATCTTCCTCGTAGACGGTCACCCAGAGGCTCTCCGGCGGCAATCCCACAACCTCGGTGAGAAACGTCCACGCGTACTGGATCGCTTCGCGCTTGAAATAATCGCCGAAGGAGAAGTTACCCAGCATCTCGAAGAACGTGTGGTGCCGTGCGGTGTAGCCCACGTTCTCGAGGTCGTTGTGCTTACCCCCGGCGCGTACACACCGCTGGCTGCTCACCGCCCGGCTATAGCCGCGGTCCTCCCGCCCGAGAAAGACTTCCTTGAACGGCACCATACCCGCGTTGGTGAAGAGCAGCGTCGGGTCGTTCCCCGGCACAAGCGGCGAGGTGGGCACCACCTCATGGCCCCGCTGCGCAAAAAAATCGAGGAAGGCCGCACGTAGCTGCGCCGATGTCATCTTTGCCTCACCCATACGGGCCCCTTTCATCCGTCTTCATCCGCTGGTGTCGCCGCCGCGCGCACCTGCTCCGCCGTAAACCCGCGACGCTGGAGGAACTGCGCCTGGCGGGCTGCCTCGCGCCGGTCCGCCGGCACCCGATCGCCAAAGCGGTGACGACGCACTGCCCGAGCTTGCTCGCGCCAGTCCACTGCCAGCGCCTGCAGGGCCTCCCGGGCAAGGTGGGCGGGCACACCACGCTGGCGCATCTCGTACTCGATCCGAACCGGCCCCTGGCCGCGCTCGACGCGGCTGTTCACAAAGGCCTCAGCGAAACGACCCTCATCGAGCAGCCCTTCCTCGAGCAGCTCCTCGATAACGTCCGCAACCACCCCCCGGGGGTAGCCGCGCCGCCCCAGCTTGTCCTCCAGCTCCTGGCGCGTATGCTCGCGCCGGGCCAGCAGCCGGATCGCCGCCGCCCGCGCCTCATCGCGCCCGGCATCGCTCATGTCTCCTTGTCAGCCCCCGCCTCGGACTCGGCCGGTGCCTCGTCATCCGGCCGACCCAATACCTTGTCACGAACCCGCTGCTCAATCTCCGCAGCAATCTCCGGGTTCTTGCGCAGGAACTGCCGCGCGTTATCCTTGCCCTGCCCGATGCGGTCGCCGTTGTAGCTGTACCAGGCGCCGGACTTGTCGACAAAGCCCTGGTTCACGCCCATGTCGATGATCTCCCCTTCCCGGGAGATACCCTCGCCATAGAGGATCTCAAACTCCGCCTGCTTGAACGGCGGCGCCATCTTGTTCTTGACCACCTTGACCCGGGTCTCGTTACCGAGAACTTCGTCGCCTTTCTTGATCGCTCCCAACCGGCGGATATCCATCCGTACCGAGGAGTAGAACTTGAGCGCGTTGCCCCCGGTGGTGGTCTCCGGACTTCCGAACATAACGCCGATCTTCATGCGGATCTGGTTAATGAAGACGACAAGGGTGTTCGAGCGCTGGATGCTGCCCGTGAGCTTGCGCAGTGCCTGGGACATCAGCCGCGCCTGCAGCCCGACGTGGGAATCGCCCATCTCGCCTTCGATCTCCGCTTTCGGCGTGAGCGCAGCCACGGAGTCGACCACCACCACATCCAACCCGCCGGAGCGAACGAGCATGTCGGCAATCTCCAGCGCCTGCTCGCCCGTATCCGGCTGGGAGACCAGAAGGTCGTTGATATCCACCCCGACGGCCTCGGCGTAGTCCGGGTCCAGGGCGTGCTCCGCGTCCACGAACGCGGCAGCCCCACCGGCCTTCTGCGCCTCGGCAATGATGTGGAGGGTCAGGGTCGTCTTCCCGGACGACTCCGGCCCGTAGATCTCGACCACACGACCCCGCGGCAAACCGCCAATCCCGAGGGCCACATCCAGGGCCAGGGATCCGGTGGAGATCGCCTTGACATCGCCGCGCACCGCCCGCGCATCCCCCATGCGCATGACGGCTCCCTTACCGAACTGCTTCTCGATCTGCCCCAACGCGGCGCCGAGCGCCTTTTTGCGATCGTCGTCCATCTCCGACTCCACTTTTGGCTTGGTTGCCCTTCGGACGGGCCAAGGCGCCTGGACAGTCCGGTCGCGTTCCTTGCTCCCAGCCCGCCGCCCCGCTAAGCCGCGGGATTATTCCATACCCCCGCGGCGCATTTCATCTTTATCCCGGGACCGATTCTAACAGCCGTTGCTTGCTCAGGTGTGCGTCACACCGCTCCCGACTCCGCAGCGGCGAGCCGGTCACGCAATCCGTCGAGCGCGGCAGCAACGCTTGCCCGGCGAACCGCATCACGCCCCCCGGGAAACGCAAAGACCTGCGCCTCAACGCCGAGCGGAGTTCCCCAGGCAATCCAGACCGTGCCCACCGGCTTTTCCGTCGAACCGCCCTCCGGCCCGGCCACCCCGGTGATCGCAATGGAATAGTCCACCGGCCCACGCACCACCATGCCCAGGGCTAGCGCCTCCGCGACCGGGCCGCTGACCGCACCGTGCTGCGCGATGTCGTCTGGAGAAACGCCGGCAAGATCATGCTTGGCGGCATTGCTATAAACCACGACGCCGCGGTCGAACCAGGCCGAAGCGCCGGCACAGTCCGTCACCGTCTTAGCGAGCAACCCGCCGGTACACGACTCGGCGACCGCCAAACGTGCCGCATGGGCCTGCAGCGCCGCCCCCACCGCCTGGGCCCGCTCCTGAAGATCAGTATCGTCGTGTACCATACGTGCCCTCCCAGAAAATGCGGCACCGGATCCAACATGGCCGAGGAAACGCAAACGGCGACGCCCAGCGGTGCAAGCAGCACCGGCCACACGCCGATGATGCGCCAATTCCTGCGGATCAAGGCTGACTATCCGCAGACGCTGCTCTTCTACCGGATGGGCGACTTCTACGAGCTATTCTACGAGGACGCTGAGCGGGCTGCGAAGCTGCTCGATATCACCCTGACCACCCGCGGGGAGTCGGCGGGCGCGCCGATCCCGATGGCTGGGGTTCCGGTCCAGTCCGTGGAGAGCTATCTCGCCCGGCTGGTGCGCCTTGGCGAATCCGTGGCCATCTGCGAGCAGATCGGCGATCCGAACACGGCCAAGGGCCCCGTCGAACGTCAGGTGATCCGCGTGGTCACCCCAGGAACACTTACTGAGGACGCCCTGCTCGATGAACGCAGCACCAACCTCATCTCCGCTATTGCGCCCGGCAACCGCGGGGAGTGGGGCATCGCCACCCTGGAACTCTCCTCGGGACGCTTTTCCGTTCTGGACGCCTCCGACGACGAGGCGCTGACCGCGGAGCTGGAGCGCCTGCGTCCGGCCGAGCTCATCCTCCCCGACGACGACCGCACGCCTGCTCCGAGTGGATCCGCCGTCGCCCAGCGCCGCCCACCTTGGCACTTCGAATTCGAGCCGGCACGCCGGCTCCTGGTGCGCCAACTCGGCACCCACGACCTCTCCGGCTTCGGCGCGGAGGGCCTGCACGCGCCGGTGGCGGCCGCCGGCGCCTTGCTTCAGTACATCGGCGAAACCCAGCGCGCCACGCTGCCACACGTGCGCAGCCTCACCGTGGAATCACGGGATGAGGCGATCACCATCGACGCCGCCAGCCGCCGTAACCTCGAGATCGAGGTCAACCTCTCCGGCGGCACTGACCATACGCTGGCTGCTGTCCTCGACACCAGCGTCACAGCCATGGGGGGTCGCATGCTGCGCCGCTGGCTGCAGCGCCCCCTGCGCCGGAGGGAAACCGTGCAGGCCCGCCTCGCCGCAGTTGCCGCCCTGGCCGACGGCGCCTACATCGACCTGCGCCAAGCCCTGGATGGTTGCGCCGATGTCGAACGAATCCTGGCGCGCGTCGCCCTGGGAAGCGCACGCCCCCGGGATCTGACCGGGCTGCGTGATGCGCTTGCGCGTGTCCCGGAGGTGCGCGAAATCATCGACGACCTCAACAGCCAGCGCCTGCGCACCCTGCAGAGCGAGCTCGGCCACCATGACGAGACGACGGAACTGCTCCGCCGCGCCATCATCGACACGCCGCCGGCGACCGTCCGCGACGGCGGCGTCATCGCCGACGGATACGACGATGAGCTCGATGAGCTGCGCGAACTCTCCCGCAACGCGGACCATTTTCTTACTCGCCTCGAGCAAGAGGAGCGCGAGGCGACCGGCATTCCAACCCTGAAAGTCGGTTACAACCGGGTCCACGGCTACTATATCGAGGTCAGCCGCAGCCAGAGCGATCAGGTCCCGGAACGCTTTACCCGGCGCCAAACGCTGAAAGGCGCCGAGCGCTTCATCACCCCCGAACTCAAACGCTTCGAGGAGCAGGTCCTCTCCGCCCGGGAACGTGCCCTGGCCCGCGAGAAGGCGCTCTATGAGACGCTGGTAACCGAGCTGGCCGAGCGCTTGACACCACTGCAGACGAGTGCGGCTGCACTGGCCGAACTCGACGGCCTGGGCGCCTTCGCTGAACGGGCCCGAACCCTCGACTACGCGCGCCCGGAGCTGACGGACAACCCAGGGGTCCGAATCGAGGGCGGCCGCCATCCCGTCGTTGAACAGGCCCTGGACGCGCCGTTCGTGCCCAACGACGTGCGACTCGATCCGCGCCGGCGCATGCTCCTGATCACCGGACCCAACATGGGCGGTAAATCGACCTACATGCGCCAGACCGCCCTAATCACCCTCCTTGCCTACGCCGGATCGTTCGTGCCGGCGCAGCGCGCCGCGATCGGCCCGATCGACCGCATCTTCACGCGCATCGGTGCAGCCGACGATCTCGCCTCGGGGCGATCCACCTTCATGGTGGAGATGACCGAGACGGCAAACATCCTGCACAACGCCACAGCGGAAAGCCTCGTCCTGATGGACGAGATCGGCCGTGGAACCAGCACATTCGACGGCCTCGCGCTCGCCTGGGCGACCGCCGAGCGCCTCGCTACGCGCATCCGGGCCTTCACCCTTTTTGCCACTCACTACTTCGAGATGACGGCGCTCGAGCGGTTGCACCCCGGCGTAGCCAACGTCCACCTGGAAGCCGCGGAGCATGGCGAGCGCATTGTGTTCCTCCACGCGGTCCGCGAAGGGCCCGCGAGCCAGAGCTACGGCCTACAGGTCGCTGCGCTCGCCGGCGTACCCCGCGAGGTCCTGCAGGCAGCGCGAGAGAAGTTGCGTAGCCTTGAATCCGGCGCCTCTGCACAGCAGGACGGCGCCCAGCTCTCTCTGTTCGGCCCGGATACCGGCACCCTCGAGACGCCCGACCCCTCCGGTTCCGATAGCTCCGCCCCGCCGGCACCGGACCCGATTCGCGAGGCGCTGGAAAACCTCGATCCGGATGGGCTGACCCCGCGCCAGGCACTCGAGACACTCTACGACTGGAAGGAGCGTTTCCGGGAGGACTCGGCGGATGCCGGGTCGGCATGGTCACGGACAACAAAAAATCATTAGAATGCCCGCGGTGAAACCCGTCTGAATGGCGACCCGCTTGCGGGCCAAGGACCTGAAACGGTAACGGAGCCAGTTACATGACCTACGTTGTCACCGAGAACTGCATCAAGTGCAAGTACACCGACTGCGTGGAGGTCTGCCCCGTGGACTGCTTCCACGAGGGGCCGAACTTCCTCGTCATCGACCCGGACGAGTGCATCGACTGCACACTCTGCGAGCCGGAATGCCCCGCCGAGGCCATCTACTCGGAGGACGACCTGCCGCCGTCGATGGAGCATTTCCTCGAGCTTAACGCGGAGCTGGCTCAGCAGTGGCCAGTCATCACCGAAAAGAAAGACCCGCCGCCGGACGCCGAGGATTGGGACGGTACGCCGGACAAGCTCCAGCACCTGGAACGTTAAGCTCAGCCGCGCGGATGGTGTGCCTCGTGCAGCTGCTGCAGGCGATGCCGAGCCACGTGAGTGTAAATCTGCGTGGTGGAAAGATCGGCGTGGCCTAGCAGCATCTGCACGGCACGCAGGTCCGCGCCGTGGTTGAGCAGGTGGGTCGCAAACGAGTGCCGCAGCGTATGCGGTGAGATCTCTGGATCGATACCGGCCTGCGCCGCGTACCGCTTTATTCGGTACCAGAAGGCCTGACGCGTCAAACCACCACCGCGGCGGGTAACGAAAAGCGCCTCCGCGGGCTTTTGCCCCAAAAGCTCCGGCCGCCCCTCCCGCAGATAGTGCGCGAGCCAGTGCAGGGCCTCTTCGCCGAGGGGGACCAGTCGCTCTCGGCCGCCCTTGCCCACAACCCGGACCACGCCCTGGCGAGTGCTGACCGCATCCACCGTCAGGCCGACCAGCTCCGAGACCCGCAAGCCGGTGGCGTAAAGCACCTCCAGCAGACAGCGATCCCGCAGCCCGACCGAATCCTCCACATCCGGCGCTTCCAGCAGCGCATCAACCTGGCTTTCCGTCAGCGCTCCGGGAAGCGGCCGCCCCAGACGGGGCGGTTCGACCTCTGCTGTCGGGTCGTCACCACGCAACCCCTCCTGGAGCATCCAGCGGTAGAATCGGCGCAGGCTGCTCACCAGTCGGGCTGTCGTACGCGGCCGGGCTCCCGCCTCGACCCGGTTCGCCAGATAGGCGAGCACGTCGCCCCGCCCGGCTGTCAGAAGGTCGCTACCGGCGTCTGCCAGATAGCCGGCGAACCCCTCAAGATCCGAACGATAGGCTGCGAGCGTCGCGGCTGCCAGGCCGCTCTCGGCCCAGAGCAGGTCGAGGAACCGCTCGATGCAGGCGGTGTCCCCCTCCCGAAGAGGGCTGCGGCGAACACCGGCCTGCTGGTCCCGATCCGCTGCCAAACTCCGCCCCTGCGGCTATTGGCTACCGCCTGCGCCGGCGGCCGGCGCCGCGTCACTGTTGCCGAAGGCACGTAACAACTCCAGCGGGAGCGGGAAGACGATGGACGAACTCTCGTTCTCGTTGGCCACCGTAACCAGCGTCTGCAGGTAGCGCAGCTGAAGCGAAGCCGGGCTCTGGCCAAGGATCTCCGCCGCATCGCGAAGCTTCTCCGCCGCCTGCATCTCACCCTCGGCGTGGATGATCTTGGCCCGGCGGGCGCGCTCGGCCTCGGCCTGCTGGGCGATGGCGCGAATCATCGACTCGTCGATATCAACGTGCTTGATCTCCACGTTGGCGACCTTGACGCCCCAGTGGTCCGTCTGCTGATCGAGGATCTCCTGGATGTGGGCGTTGAGCTTGTCGCGTTCGGCGAGCATCTCGTCCAGCTCGTGCTGGCCCAGCACGGAGCGCAGCGTGGTCTGCGCCAGCTGACTGACGGCCTCATAGAAGTCCTCGACATTGATGATCGCCCGCTGCGGATCGATCACCCGGAAGTAGAGCACCGCGTTCACACCCACGGAAACGTTGTCCCGCGAGATCACATCCTGGCTGGGGACGTCCATGACCACGGTACGCAGATCCACCCGGACCATCTGCTGGATGAAGGGGATCACCAGGATCAGCCCCGGCCCTTTGACACTCCAGAAGCGACCGAGCTGGAAGATCACGCCCCGCTCGTATTCGCGGAGGATGCGAATCGCCGAAACGACGATTGCCAGGAGTACAGCGAGTACGACGATCAGAACGGTCTCCATGGGACCTCCCGTTTGTTGGCTACCCGTTTGTTGGCTACTCCTCCCAGCATAGTCTTGTGCGGCGCCCCCTCGCCACCCGCGTTCGACACCGTACAATAGCGTTATGGAACGACACGGCTGGCTATTCCACTGCCGCTCCGGCTATGAAGAGACCCTCGCTTCCGAAGCGGTGGCCGCCGCCCGCGCAGCAGGCATTCACGGCTATTGCAAAGCCCATCCGCGCAGCGCCTTCGTGATCTTCGAAGCCCCCGCGGATACGCTGCCCGAGCCACCGCGGCTGATCTTCTCGCGCTCTGGCATCCGCCTCGTCGCTGAGGCGCGGGACCTGCCCGAAGGCCAGCGCGCGCAGGCGCTGGCCGCCGCGCTCCCCGCCGGGCTGGCGGGCGGCGAACCGTGGCTTGAACATGCCGATAGCGACGCCGGCCGCCCTCTCGCGCGCTTCTGTCGGCGCTTTGCAGGTGCGGCGCAGCGCGCGCTGGAGGCCCACGGCGTTCTGGAACAGCGGCACGGCCAGCGGTTGCACCTATTCTTCCATGACTCCAGCCACTGCCTCGCCGGCGTGAGCCGCGGCGCGCTCTGGCGCAACGGCATCCCGCGCCTTCGCATGCCACGACAGGCCCCCAGCCGCTCGGTTATGAAGCTGGAGGAGGCATTGCACCGGCTGATCCCGGAAGACGAGCGACCGCGCCCTGGTGAGAGCGCGGTGGACCTTGGTGCAGCTCCCGGCGGCTGGACGTGGCTCATGCGCCAGCGGGGTGCAAAAGTCTGCGCCGTGGACAACGGCCCGCTGGCACCGGAGCTTGTCGATGACCCGGGCGTCGAACACCAGCGCGTTGATGCCTTTCGCTTTCAGCCCGACCACCCGGTCGACTGGGTGCTGTGTGATGTCGTGGATCGCCCTCAGGGAATCGCCCGGCTGATCCAGCAGTGGCTGGTCTCCGGGCTGGCGGGCGCTACGGTCTTCAATCTCAAACTCCCCATGCGGCGCCCGCTGGATACGGTCCAGCGCACAGTCCGCGACCTGCGCGACGCCGGTATGCGTGTGTCCGCTGGCCAGCTCTACCATGACCGTGAGGAGGTGACACTCTACGCACGGCGTCAATCGCGGCAGTGCCGATGAAGTGTTATATTGGACGCATCTTGCCCGGGAGAAACGCCTCCCGAACGATTCGGATGCACCAACGACTATGAATCTCGACGAGCTTCAAGAGACCTTCGAGTTCATCGAGGACTGGGAGGAGCGGTACCGAATCCTGATCGACCTCGGCCGGCAGTTACCGGAATTCCCCGAATCCGAACGCACCGAGGCCAATCGGGTGGAGGGCTGCACGAGCAATGTCTGGCTCATCTGCCGCCGGGACGAGACCGCCCCCCAGCGGCTGGTCTTTCTGGCCGACAGTGATGCCTTCATCGTCAAAGGGTTGATCGCGCTCGTGCTGATGGCCTATTCGGGGGCCACCCCGGAGGAGATCGAGCAGACCGACATCCGCGATCTGTTCCGGCGACTGGGCCTGGAGCGCAATCTTAGCCCGAACCGGCGGGATGGCTTCTACGCGATGGTCGATCGCATCCATGAACTCGCCGCCGAAGCCCAGGCCGCTTGACCCGCTCCCTCGTGCCAGTCCGCTGCCGCAGAACATCTACGGATGCTATCGATAAGGAACGAATGAACCAGGATCAGTTGCAAAGCAAACCGCGCACCGAAACCGACCTTGAGAACCTCACCCTGAATGAGCTACGTGAACTCCTCGCGGCCATAGATCGTGAGATCGAGGCACGGTCTTTCGCCGACAGCCTCGAAGCCCAGCTGCGGCTGTTCATGAGGCGGCGCGATCAATAAGCCAGAGAGTCCGCGCCCCATGCGCTTGCGCACCCTGACTTGCACCGCGCTCATCCTTGGCCTGAGTGGCTGCGCCCAGGGCGAAATCTCACCGCCGGAAGACCCCCCGGAGCATGCACCCGGCTGGGCAGACGAGGAGCGCGCGATCCTCGCCGAGGACGGATACCGCTTGCCGTACCGTCGCTGGGGGCCGGATGCCGATAGCGACCCTCCGCCCCGGGACGTCCTCCTCGCCCTGCACGGCCTCAACGATTACAGCAAAGGCATGGAGAAGCTCGGTGAGTACATGGCGGAACAGGGGGTTGCCACCTACGCCTATGACCACCGCGGATTTGGTGCGACAGCGGATGCCGGCACCTGGCCTGGCGCGACGACACTCATCGACGACGCCGCCACCGTCTTTGAACTGCTGCAAGAGCGCTACCCCGAGAGCAGACACTTCCTGCTGGGCCACAGCATGGGGGGGGCCATAGCACTCACGGTAACCGTTGAACAGAACCCGTCCATTGACGGCCTCGCGTTGCTGGCGCCAGCCGTCTGGGGGCGCGAGGCAATGCCGTGGTATCAGCGCACCGCCCTGTGGCTGACTTCCCGCATCCTCCCCGGACTGAAGCTCAGCGGCGAGGTAATCGGGGTCGATCCCACGGACAACGAGGAAGCCCTCGAGCAGATGCACGCCGACCCGCTGATCCAGCGGACCGTTCGAGCGGACAAGCTCGCCGGCGTCACTGATCTTATGGACCGGGCACTCCAGGCCGTCGAAGCACTGGAGAAGCCGAGCCTCATCCTCTATGGAGAACACGATGAGGTGGTGCCGCCGGAACCGACCTGCGTTATGCTCCAACGTCTCCCGGACCGCCCCCCTGGACGGTGGCGCTTCGCCCTCTACCCGGAAGGTTACCACCTGCTGACCCGGGATCTTCAGCGCGAGCGCGTCCTCGCGGATCTGGCCGCCTGGATTGAAGCCCCGGAAGACGCTCGCCTGCCCTCCAGCAATGAGACCGGGCGCGACGAGGCGCTCTCCCGCCTTTGCAATCGACGCTGACCCCGGCGTCACAAGCGCTGATTCACAGCGTTCATTAGCATTGCTAACCAAAACCATCATCTTATACTTATCTTCCCAAGCAGGGTTTGATAAAGTCCAACATTCGTATACATTGATTTAACAAAGAGGAATAACTTCAGAACATCCCGCGCAGCCCTCTATCGGGTACGGAGCGGGAGACGAGGAAGCGACCACGCGTCGCGCGCACTGGCGTCGCAACGGCGCAACAAGATCCAGTCAGGAGGAGAGAGATGACCGACCGCGAATCGCTCGGGTCCCAAAGCCTGGACCTCAAACGGCTCGTCGAGGCTTGCACGCGACGGGATTTCCTTAAACTCTCCGGGATGAGCACCGGGGCACTCGCCACCGGCAGCCTCGGCGCTGGAGCCCTGCTCCATAGCGAACCGGCGCGCGCCGTGTCGACCAACGCGCGTATTGTCATCGTCGGTGCCGGGGCCGCAGGACTCTCCGTCGCCAGCCGCCTGAACCGGGCCCTCGACGGTGCCGATATCACATTGATCGACCGGCGCGAGGACCACTACTACCAGCCGGGCCTCACCCTGGTAGCCACCGGCGTCTGGGAGCGATCCAAGACCGAGGACCGGAACGCCCGCTACGTCCCCTCGGGCGTCAACTGGGTCCACGCCATGGTCGAGGAGTACGACGCCGACAATAACCGTTTCACCACGGACGAGGGAGAGACCATCGAGTACGACTACCTCGTCGTGACCACGGGACTCGAGTTGCGTTTCGATCAGTACGAGGGCATGAGCGCGGACCGGATCGGCAGCAACGGGATCGGCTGTGTCTACGACAACCCCGACCACGCGAGCCGCACCTGGGACATGGTCGATACCTTCACCCGTGAGGGCGGCAAAGGCCTGTTCATTCGCCCGCCCGGAGCCATCAAGTGTGCCGGCGCCCCGCTGAAGATGACCATGATCACCGAGCACCGCCTCCGTCAGCACGGCATGCGGGATCAGGCGGAGATGCACTACTACGCCCCGGGAGACGGGCTCTTCTCGCAACCGGATATCGATGACTTCCTCAAGCGCCACTTCCCGGAGGAGCGAGATATCAATATCCACTGGCACCACACCGTCAAAGCGGTGGACGCCGAGAACAAGCAGGTGACCTTCGAGTCCGAGGAAGAGGGGGAGTACACGGAGTCCTTCGATTTCCTGCACATCCCCCCGCCGATGAGCGCCCCCCGGCCCGTGCGGGAAAGCGACCTGGCGGAAGACAGCGACGACGGATGGCTGGAGGTCGATCAGTACACGCTGCGCCACAAGCGCTACGAAAACGTCTTCGGTGCCGGCGACATCTGCGGCGTGCCGATCGGCAAGACGGCGGCCACCGTCAAAGCCATGGTTCCCGTGGTCACTGAGAACCTGCTCGACGTCATTCAGGACCGGGAGTGCAGCGCCGAGTTCAACGGCTACACCTCCTGCCCGCTGATCACGGAGATCGGTCGCGCCATCCTGGTGGAGTTCGACTACGACCTGAACATGGTCCCGTCTTTCGGCTTCATCGACCCGCAGCAACAGCACTGGATTCCATGGGTCATGAAGGACCGGCTACTCCATCCGGCCTACAACGCGATGCTGCGCGGCCGCATTTCCTGATCACCGAACGGAGACGTAACCATGGACATGAGCTTCAACCTGATCGAGATCTTCACGGTCGTCGTTGAGTTCCTGCGGCCGATCCTCGCGGCCGTGGTCATCGTAGCGATTATCGACGTCGTACTTCTGGTGCTGGCAGCCATCGGCGTCGGCAGCAGTTTCCGGAACTTCGGCCGCGCCCTCGGCAGCGCACTGGGGGTTGGCGCCGTGGTTTTCGTGATCTCGGTAATCCTGCTCCCGGCAGCGACGAGCGCAGGGTTCGGCGACCTCAGCGGAGCGCTTGACTACCTGTCCCTGATCGGGGCTTCGGTGGGCATAGGTTTAGGTGCAGCAGCCGCATGCTACCCGCCGATCCAGTTCCTGCTGGGTATGGCGGATGAACTCGGCCAACCGGCGCGAGCCTGACCCCCCCTCGCAACGGGAGGCTGCTCGCCCTGAAGAATGAGCAAGGCCGCCTGTTGGCGGCCTTGCTCATTACAGCCCTTCCTAGGAGGCAGGGTTGTCAAGATCCCCTCGGCTCTCAGGCGAGGAAATCCGGCAGGTGCTTGCGAACCTGATCGGGACGCTCCAGATGACAGATGTCCTTGTCGATCTCGCCCGTCAGGCAGCCTTTAAGGTGTCCATCCAGGTGGTGCCGGATCTGCCCGAGAAAGTGGGGAGCAGCGGCGATCATCAAGTGTTGGAAGCGATGCTGCTGCAGCGCATCGTCAAGCCACGAGACGAGTTCCCGCGCGAACCGGTCGGACTCGACCTCTTTCAATTCCCCGCCTTCGCTCATAGCGTGCCGCCCCTCACCACCTGAGTCGTAGGCGCGCCCAGGACGATCAGTCACACGCTCATGGGCAGGGATCCGCAACTCCGGGTTCACCCACGTCTCGATCTCCCGCAAGTCGTTCCCCGATCGGTTCCGTGACTCAAAGATCCTTGCCCGCGCCGCATCAGCAGCAACCACCCAAATTGTCGCCATGCTCTGACCTCCTTAACCTGCCCGTGCATGACTTGCCGGGCCTGTCCAGGCCCTCCTGCCCATGACCTGAGGGCAACGATCACTGTAGGCAACCGTCGTCCCGTGCGTGCTTACTACAAGCTTAGTAGACTGCACACCACAACGAGGAGGTCCCATGCCAGAGCTTGGCGCCCACGTCTCCGCCGCCGGCGGTCCCCAGCGGGCCCCCGAGCGCGGCCAAGAGATCGGCTGCGACTGCATCCAGGTCTTTACCCGCAACCAGCGCAGCTGGAAGGTCAAACCGATCACCACTGAAGAGGCGACCGCCTTCCGTCAGGCGCGAGAGCAGTACGGTATCGGCGCGGTCATGAGCCACGCCTCCTACCTTATCAATCTGGCCAGCCCCGACGCGGACAAACACACCAAGTCCGCCGATGCTCTGGCCGCAGAGCTCGAGCGTTGCCACCAGCTCGGCATCGAATACCTCAATTTCCACCCGGGTGCACACATGCAGGCCGGCGTCGATGCGGGGATCGAAACCATCGCTGCAACACTGAACACCCTCTGCCGCAACACCCCCGAGAAGACCGATGTCCGGCTTGTGCTTGAGAATGTGGCCGGACAGGGATCGACGGTGGGGGCGGATTTCCGGGAACTGGCGGCGATCCTTGCGCAGCTCGAAGCCCCCGAACGGTTCGGTGTCTGCATCGACACGGCCCACGCCTTCGCCGCCGGCTACGCCCTGCACACGGTCGAGGGGTGGGAGGCGATGTGGCAAGCGTTTGAGGAGCATATGGGGATGGACCGCCTCGTCGGCCTCCACCTGAACGATTCGCGCCCCGGCTGCGGCAGTCGCAAGGACCGCCACGCCCTGATCGGGCGCGGAGCCATCGGACCGGAGGCTTTCCAGCGCGCGGTTACGGATCCACGCACCCGCGACCTGCCCCAGTTTCTCGAGACACCCGCTGGGCCGGCCGGATGGGCGGAGGAGATCCGCTGGCTGCGTGCCTGCAGCAAAGGCGACACACCCGCTCTGCCGGAGATCGAAGACCAGGGCATCAACCTTTAAGGAGTCGCGCTGTGCAGTCACTGCCTTATCTAATCATTGGCCAGGGCCTGGCCGGCAGCATGGTCGCGCTCAGCCTCCTTGAGCGCGACGCTCAGGTCGTCGTTGCCGACGACGGGCACCCCCAGGCGCCATCCCGGATCACCCCGGGACTCGCCACCCCCATCGCCGGGCCGCGCCTGACCTTCCCACCCAGTGGCGCTGCCGCGGTAGCCGCTTCATGGCAGCGCTGGCGGCACCTGGAGTGCCGCTTTCGCCGGCGCCTTCTCTATCGCCATGAGATCCTTCACGCAGCGGGTGGCCGCGAAGAACTACAGCAGTATCACCGGCGGCTTGCGGAGAGCGCGTTCGCCAGCTGGCTCGGCCCCGCCTTCACCCCGGGCGCTCACGACGGCCTTCTGGCCGACCCGTGGGGCGGGTTCACCATTCACGGTGGGCTCGTGGACGTCCCGGCATTCCTCCGCACCGTTGACGAGCACCTGCGCAGCACCGGATCGCGCATCGACCGCCGAATCGAACCGCAAGAGCTTCGCGACTGCGGCGACCACGCGGAAGTCGGGGGCGCGCACTACCAGGCGGTGATCTTCTGTGACGGCCCCGCCGGCCAAGAGAACCCGTGGCTAAGCGGTATTGGGCTGCAACGGATCCCCGGCGAGGTGCTCACTGTCGCTCCCGCCTACGCCGTGGAGCCGTACATCTTCCACGGTCGTGCCGGCTACCTGGCGCCCCATCCCGGCCACCGCGGCCACTTCCGACTCGGGGCGACCTACGGCGCGCCCGACACACCGGCGCGCGTCACCGACGCCGCACGCGAGCACCTACTCGGTCAACTGCCACGCTTGCTCTCGCGCCCGCCGCACATGGAGGTTGTGGACCACCAGGCCGGGGCGCGCCCGGCCACGCCGCAGCGCGCCCCGGTGCTGGGTCGGTTGCCCGAGAGGCCGGCTGCTGTCCTCAACGGCCTCGGCGCGCGCGCGATGCTGCAGGCCCCGTACCTGGCGGAGGCACTCGCTGAGCACCTGCTTACCGATGCGCCAATCCCCGAGGGATGTCTCGCCCCGGCATCGGCATGAGCGAACCACTGACCCACACCGCCCACCGCTGGGTCGCACAGAGCCTGGAGGCCGGCGAGCTTGCCATCGACGCCACCGCCGGCAACGGCCAGGACACCGCTTTCCTTGCACGGCAGGTGGGAGCTTGCGGGATGGTTCTGGCCATCGATTGCCAGCAATCGGCCATAAGCCGGACGCAGGAGCGCCTCGATACGCAGGAGCTCAGGCCCCGCGTTGTGCTGGTAACCGGCGACCATGCCGACCTGCTCACCTTGACGCCACAGCACTGGCACGGGAGAGTCGGGGCCGTGATGTTCAACCTTGGCTATTTGCCGGGTGGGGACCGGGCTCGCGTCACACTGCCTGCAACCACCTGCCGCGGCCTCACCGCAGCCAGCGCACTCCTTCGCCCCGGCGGCGTATTGAGCGTGCTGGCCTATCGGGGGCACCAGGGTGGGCCGGACGAGGCCGCAGCAGTAGAGGATTGGATGGCGAGGGCCCAACGGTATGGAGCGGTCGAGTGGTCGGTACACCATTCGGGTAACCCCAGCGGACCGGTGCTCCATTGCTTACGCGTTACAGAGAGCACCCCGACAGCCACCACCCTGATGACAACCATTCAGGAGGAGAGCCGATGGCCAAGCTGATTCTCGGTGCAAATCGCGGAATCGGTCTGGAGATCACCCGCCAGTTGTGCCAACGCGGCGAGAACGTGATCGCCACTGCGCGGACCGCGTCGGACGAGCTGCGCGCCAGCGGCGCGGAAGTCCACGAGGGCATCGATGTCGCCCGCCATGACACCCTGCGCAGCCTGGCTGCCAGCCTCACCGGCCGCCCCCTCGACTGGGTGCTGGTCGTCTCCGGACTGATGAGCGTGCAGCGGCTGGGGGAGCTCGACGAAACGGCGGTCGAAGGGATTCGGGCACAATTCGAGACCAATGCGCTCGGCCCCCTAATGGCGGCCGAGATCCTCACACCGCTGCTCGGTAATGGCAGCAAACTCGGCATCCTCACCAGCCGCATGGGCTCCATCGAGGACAATACTTCGGGGAATAGCTACGGTTACCGGATGAGCAAGGCGGCGGTGAACATGGCTGCTGCATCTCTTGCCCACGATCTGGCCCCCCGCGGGATTGCCGTCGCCCTGCTCCATCCAGGCTGGGTTCGGACCGACATGACGCGGCACAGCGGCCTGATCGACCCGCCTGAATCAGCCGCGGCGATCATCGAACGGATGGACCACGTCGGCCTGGAGGACTCTGGGCGTTTCTGGCATGCACCTAACCGAGAGATCCTTCCCTGGTAGGGTCCAGCGGCTCAATGGCGTCGAGCTTACCCTCGAGGGCAAAACTGGCGCGGTCCAGTTCGTATTGGTTCTGGAGCTGAAGCCACAACTCCGGCGCTGTGCCGAAGTAACGGCCAAGCCGTAGCGCGGTGTCCGCCGAGATCCCCCGCTTACCGAGGACGATCTCATTGATCCGGCGCGGCGGCACCCCGATCGCCTTGGCCAGGCGGTACTGGGTCACGCCGGCGGGCTCCAGGAATTGATCCAGAAGGATCTCCCCCGGATGGATCGGCGCGGCAACGCTCGCTTCCGCTTCACGGCTCATCCCCTCAGCTTACCCAGTCCCGCCCCGCGATGACCAGCGGCGCCGTGACCCCCGCGTATTGGGCCGACATGTTACGCTGACGCAAATCACTTCGCCGCACCGAGCGGAGCGACGTCCGCTCCATGGACTCCGATGCATCGGTGCCCGACGGGAGGACCCAGATGACTGAACACCAAGCACTGCTCCGGTGGGTACGCGAGATCACGGAGCTTTGCCGCCCCGACGACGTCTACTGGTGCGACGGCTCCGCTGCCGAATACCAGGCGATGTGCCAGCAAATGGTGGACGCTGGGACCGCGCACCCACTGGCCCCGGAACGACGGCCGAACAGCTTCTTGATTCGCTCCGACCCGGCGGATGTCGCTCGCGTCGAGGACTGCACGTTCATCTGCACGCCTTCCGAAGAGGAGGCAGGCCCCACAAACAACTGGGCCGATCCGGATGAGATGCGCGACCATCTCCGCGGCCTTTTCCAGCGCAGCATGGAGGGCCGCACCCTGTTTGTGGTGCCTTTCTCCATGGGGCCCGTTGGCTCGCCCATCGCCCACATCGGGGTTCAGCTCACCGATTCCCCGTACGTGGTTGCCAACATGCACATCATGACCCGAGTGGGTCAGCCCGTCCTCGACGTGCTCGGCCGGGAGGGCCGTTTCGTACCATGCCTCCACTCTGTGGGCTATCCCCTGCGCGACGGCCAGGCGGATGTCCCATGGCCCTGTGACCCGAACAACCGCTACATCGTCCACTTCCCGGAGTCCCGGGAGATCTGGTCGTACGGCTCAGGGTATGGTGGCAACGCCCTGCTCGGGAAAAAGTGCTTCGCTCTGCGCATTGCCTCCGCCATGGCGCGCGATGAAGGATGGCTCGCCGAGCACATGCTGATCCTCAAGCTCACCAGTCCGGAGGGCGAGGTTCAGTACATGGCAGGCGCATTCCCATCCGCGTGCGGGAAAACCAATCTGGCCATGATGCGCCCGGCGATCCCAGGCTGGAAAGTCGAGACCATCGGGGACGACATCGCCTGGATGAAATTCGGGGCCGATGGCCGCCTCTACGCCATTAACCCGGAGGCCGGATTCTTTGGCGTCGCTCCGGGCACCTCACACAAGTCCAACCCGAATGCCATGGAGACGCTCCACGGCAACGTCCTTTTCACCAACGTCGCTCAGACGCCGGAGGGCGACATCTGGTGGGAGGAGATGACCGACGAGCTGCCGGAAAAGCTCACCGACTGGAAAGGCCGCCCCTGGACGCCGGAAAGCAGCGAGCCGGCCGCCCACCCCAATGCGCGCTTCACCGCACCAGCCCACCAGTGCCCGGCCATCGCCCCGGAGTGGAACGATCCGGACGGCGTTCCCATCGATGCGATCATCTTCGGCGGACGCCGCGGCGACACCATTCCATTGGTCCAGGAAGCACGGGACTGGCAACACGGGGTCTTCCTCGGCTCCATCATGGGCAGCGAAAAGACTGCTGCAGCCACCGGCAACCTCGGTGCTCTGCGTCGGGATCCGATGGCCATGCTACCTTTCTGCGGCTACAACATGGCCGATTACTTCGGGCACTGGCTTCAAGTAGGCCAGGCGGAGGGGCGTCAGCTGCCGCGGATTTACCACGTCAACTGGTTCCGCAAGGACGCCCAGGGGCGTTTTATATGGCCCGGCTTCTCGGACAACGCCCGGGTGCTCAAGTGGATTTTCGAGCGCGGTATGGGACGGGTCGAGGCGATCGACAGCCCAATCGGGAAGCTGCCGCGCCCGGTCGATATCGACCTCCAGGGCACCGAACTCAGCACCGAGTCCCTCACCGATCTCCTTGCTGTTGATGCCGCCGGATGGAAGCGCGAGATCGCCTTGATCCTGGAGCATTACGAGCAATTCGGTGGCCGACTGCCCGATGCCTTGTGGCAGGAACTCGCGGCGCTCGAGCAACGCCTGTAGCGCTTCAAAAAGCCCCGGGTGAACCGCGTCACCCGGGGCTTTCTGCAGATTCGGACGGACGGACAGCCCCCGGGGACGGGGGCTCCACCGGAATCAGACCGGAATCTCGATCTCCTCCGGCTTGCGCTCCTCGCCCCCCGTCTCGCGGGAAAGACCGAGGTTGTGCCAGATCCGCTCCACGACTGGCGCCTTGTTCAGCGCATAGAAGTGGATCCCCGGCGCGCCGTTATCGAGCAGATCCTGGCAGAGTTCGGTCACCACGTCGATGCCGTACTCCATGCGCGACCTCGGGTCGTGCTCCCAAGCCTCCATACGCTGCGCCAGCCAGCGCGGCATGTCGGCCTTGCACGCGGCCGCGAAGCGCGCCTGCTGCTCATAATTCATCAAAGGCATGATGCCCGGAACAATCGGGATATCGACACCGCGCTTTTCGCAGTCTTCCACGAACCGGTAGTAGCACTCCCGCGAATAAAAGAATTGCGTGATCGCGGAGTCGGCACCGGCCTTGGCCTTGCGCACGAAGTTCTCGATATCCGTGAAAGCGTCCGGCGCCTCAGGGTGAAACTCAGGATAGGCCCCGACTTCAATATAGAAGTGGTCCCCCGTAACCTCGCGGATCAACTCCACGAGCTCGTTGGCATAGCTGAGTTCCCCCTGCCCCATGGACCCGGAGCCGGAGGGTCGGTCGCCACGCAGGGCAACGATGTACTTCACCCCCTCCTCACGGTACTGAAGGATCATCTCCTTGAGCCGCTCCCGGGTGGCATCGATGCAGGACAGGTGGGGCGCTGCATCGCAGGTGCTGTTGCGCTGAATATCGACCACGGTCTCGAAGGTACGATCCTGGGTCGATCCCCCGGCGCCAAAGGTCACCGAGAAGTAGGCCGGGTTCAGCCGTTCAAGGCGCTGCCGGGTCACGCGCAGGTTCTCCGCGCCCTCATCCGTCTTCGG
The DNA here is from genome assembly GCA_003552625.1 of Ectothiorhodospiraceae bacterium. Classification (GTDB taxonomy): domain Bacteria; phylum Pseudomonadota; class Gammaproteobacteria; order Nitrococcales; family Halorhodospiraceae; genus Halorhodospira. The sequence continues at coordinate 18,649 of PUNM01000075.1, read as the reverse complement.
CGGGAAGAACTCGAAGCTGAAGACGCGGGGGTGTTTCTTTTGGCTTTCCATTGAACCCCTCCGATTGACTCGAAGCGTTCAGTGCTCAGCGTTCAGCGTACAGGCACACAGACCTGAACGCTGAACGCTGAACGCTCTTACCACTTGACCCACTACCCGGGGGCCAGCAGCCCCCGGGCTTTCCGGCCAAGCCGCACGTACCGCCTTAGTAGCGATACCACTCCGGCTTGTACGGCCCGTCGACCGAGACGCCGATGTAATCGGCCTGCTCCTGGCTGAGACGGGTCAAGTGGGCGTCGACACGGCCCAGGTGCAGCGCAGCGACCTTCTCGTCCAGGTGCTTGGGCAGCACGTAGACGTCCTTCTCGTACTTGCCCGGGTTGTTGAACAGCTCCATCTGGGCAAGCGTCTGGTTCGTGAACGAGTTGGACATCACGAAGGAGGGGTGGCCGGTCGCGCAGCCCAGGTTCACCAGACGACCCTCAGCCAGCAGGATGATCTTCTTGCCATCCGGGAACTCAATGTGATCGACCTGGGGCTTGATCTCGTCCCACTTGTACTGCTTGAGGCTCGCCACATCGATCTCGTTGTCGAAGTGCCCGATGTTGCAGACGATCGCCTCGTTCTTCATGGCCTTCATGTGATCGTGGGTGATCACATTGTAGTTGCCCGTCGCCGTGACGAAGATATCCGCCACCGCCGCAGCCTCCTCCATGGTGACGACCTTGTAGCCGTCCATGGACGCCTGGAGCGCACAGATCGGATCGACCTCGGTCACCCAGACCTGGGCACCCAGACCGCGCAGGGACTGGGCGGAGCCCTTGCCCACGTCGCCAAACCCGCAGACGACAGCGGTCTTACCGGCGATCATGACGTCGGTGGCGCGCTTGATGCTATCGACCAGCGACTCACGGCAGCCGTAGAGGTTGTCGAACTTGGACTTGGTGACCGAGTCGTTCACGTTGAACGCCGGCATCCCGAGTTCGCCTTTACGGCTCATCTCGTAGAGGCGATGGACACCGGTCGTGGTCTCCTCGGAGACACCGTAGATGTCCTTCATCAGCTCCGGGTACTGCTTGTGGATGACCTCGGTCAGGTCGCCGCCGTCGTCCAGAAGCATGTTCGGCTTCCAGCCGTCCGGCCCGTTGATCGTCTGATCGATGCACCACCAGTACTCCTCCTCGGTCTCGCCCTTCCAGGCGAAGACCGGCGTGCCGTTGGCGGCAACCGCCGCTGCGGCCTGGTCCTGCGTCGAGAAGATGTTGCAGGAGGACCAACGGACCTCGGCGCCGAGCTCCTGGAGCGTCTCGATCAGCACTGCCGTCTGGATGGTCATGTGAAGGCAGCCGGCGATGCGAGCGCCCTTCAGCGGCTGCTGCGGGCCATACTCACGCCGGGTCTCCATCAGACCCGGCATCTCGCTCTCGGCGATATTGATCTCCTTACGACCCCAATCGGCCAGGGAGATGTCCGCTACCTTGTAGTCTTGGTTACTCATGCTGTGACTTGACTCCTTGTAATTCGGTTACTTGAGACCAGCGGCGTCCTTAAGGGCGGCAGCGCGGTCGGTACGCTCCCACGGCACGTCGATGTCCTCGCGACCAAAGTGCCCGTAGGCCGCCGTCGGGCGGTAGATCGGCTGCTCGAGGCCCAGCATCTTGAGGATGCCGTACGGGCGCAGGTCGAAGTTGTCGCGGACGAGCTTATTGATGGTCTCGTCGTCGACCTTGCCAGTACCGAAGGTCTCAACATTGACGGAGGTCGGCTCGGCCACGCCGATGGCGTAGGAGAGCTGGACCTCGCAGCGGTCCGCAAGGCCGGCGGCCACGATGTTCTTGGCCACGTAACGGCCGGCGTAGGCCGCGGAACGGTCCACCTTGGACGGGTCCTTGCCCGAGAAGGCACCGCCGCCGTGACGGCCCATGCCGCCGTAGGTGTCGACGATGATCTTACGGCCGGTCAGGCCACAGTCGCCCAACGGACCGCCAGTGACGAAGCGCCCGGTCGGGTTGATGTGGTAGTTCGTGTCAGCGGTAAGCCAGCCAGTATCACCCAGGACCGGCTTGATGATCTCTTCCATCACGCCCTCGTGGACCGTCTTTTGGTCCACCGACTCATCGTGCTGGGTGGAGAGGACTACCGCGTCGCAGCCGACGATCTTGTCGCCTTCGTACGCGAAAGTGACCTGGCTCTTGGCGTCCGGGCGCAGCCACGGCAGCTTGCCGGAGTTGCGAACCTCGGACTGGCGCTTGACCAGAAGGTGCGAGTAGTGAATGGCCGCCGGCATGAGCACGTTGGTCTCATTGGTGGCGTAGCCAAACATCAGGCCCTGGTCGCCAGCGCCCTGCTCCTCTTCCTTGGCGCGGTCAACGCCCTGGTTGATGTCCGGGGACTGCTCACCCAGTGCGTTGAGAACGGCGCAGGTGTCGGCATCGAAGCCCATGTCGGAGCTGGTGTAGCCGATATCGCGCACGACGTCGCGGACCAGCGGCTCGACATTGATCTTGGCCGTGCTCTTGATCTCCCCGGCCACGATGACCATTCCGGTCTGGATCATGGTCTCGGCGGCAACACGGGACTTCGGATCCTGCTTGAGGAACTCGTCCAGCAGGGCGTCCGAAATCTGGTCGGCCATCTTGTCCGGGTGGCCCTCGGACACCGACTCGGAGGTAAAGAGGTAGCGCTTGCTCATGGTTTCTCCTTCTCGCTCAGGATTCGACATTGAAACAAAGCCCCCGCCGCGCGGCCGATGGCCAGCGCCACAGGGGCTTGGGGCGAACTGTGATCAGTTCTTCTGGAAGTGGAAAATGCCCCAGGCCAAGTAGCCGTTGTTGCCACCCTCGACCCAATGCTGCAGCCCTTTCTTCATGCGGGCGATGTACTCGTCGGAGACCATCCCGTCCAGTTCCGGCTGGCGGCGCTCAAGCTCCTTATGGACACGCCCGTAGTGCCGGGGAAGGTGCGGGGTATTGTCTTCGAACTCGAGCAGCTCCAGGCCGTGCTTGCGCAGCTCCTCCTGGTAGAAGCTCGGGGACCCCATCGTGGAAAGATGGATCCGGTCGAGGATCGGCTGCAGGACTCCGTCCGGGCAGTCGTCAGCCTGCATCGGGTCCGTGAAGATGAACTCCCCGCCGGGCTTGAGCACGCGGGCGACCTCGCTCATCACGCGGGGCCGGTCTCCGCTGTGCAGGAACGAGTCCTGGCACCAGACCACGTCGAAGGTCGAGGCCTCGTAGGGGATATCCTCGAATGCCCCGTCCACGACCTCGATCAGGTGATCGACGCCCTGCTCCTTGTTCATCTGCCGGCCACGCTCGTTCTCCCGCTCAGACAGATTGAGAGCGACCACGCGGCAGCCGTACGTGTGCGCCAGATAGCGCGCCACACCGCCGTAGCCGGCGCCGACGTCGAGTACGTAGCTGTCGGCACTGAGGTTCTTCAGCTTTGACGCCATCCGCGCGGTCGTCCGGCGGCTGGCATCAAAGATCGACTCCTCGTCGTCCTGGTAGATCCCGACGTGGAGGTCCTCACCACCCCAGATGTGGTAGTAGAAGTTGTCAGCGTCCTCGCTGTTGTAGTACTGGCGGGCCGTCTCAATGGCCTCGTCGTTGTACCGACTCATGAATCAGTCCTCCTCCCGATACGCTTTCTCGGCGACGTGAATGAAGAAGTCCGGGTCCGCGTCGCGGTAGGTCTCCTTGAAGTCGCCGTAGGTATCGATGTGCTGGAAGCCGACCTCATGCATCAACCGCCGCGTGTACTCCTTACGCAGCGGGAACATGTTCAGGTAGTAGGTCGACCCGTCGGAAAAGTCGTACTTGAACCGCGCCAGCCCGTCGTCCACGTGCTCCGGATACACGGAGACATCATCGCCGCAGTAATAGTAGGTGTGGCTGGAGTCGTAGCCGTGATCCAGGATGCCGTCGTAGTTGCGCTGGTCCAGGATCAGGACGCCGTCGTGATTGAGGGCGGAGTAGAACTCGGCGAGGGTCTTGCGGCGGTCGCGTTCGTTAAAGAGGTGGGTAAAGGAGTTGCCGAGGCAGATGATGGCATCGTAGCGACCGTGGATATCCTGGTTCAGCCACCGCCAGTCAACCTGGACGGTGCGCAGGATATGACCGCGTTTTCGGCCATTTTCAAACGCCTTGGCCAGCATCTCGGCGCTGCCGTCAGCGCTCACGACCTCGAAACCGGCCTCGCGCAGGCGAACCGAGTGGAAACCCGTACCGGTTGCGACGTCGAGCACGCGCTTGGCCCCGCGCTTCTTGAGCTCCTCGATGAAGAAATCACCCTCGCTCTTGGCACGGCTATCCCAGTCGATGAGGTCGTCCCACTTGTCGACGAAGCCGTCAACGTACTCTTCCGTGTAGTGGTCGGTGTCCCGAACCTTGGTCGGGTCCGCCCCGAAGTCCTGCTCAGTCTGAACACTCATAACTCACCTCTGCTTGGTGATGGACTGTCCCGGCGCACGCGCGCCATGGATACATCTCTCCGGATCGGAATCGGAGACTCCGCGTCACCGGTACCGCTAGGTAGGTTACGTTGTGGTTGCCTCTCTACTGCTTCCGATGGATTTTCGCGGCATGCGCCCGCACACCGGCGGGCGTGTCTCGGACAGGGGCCTCAGCCCGTTTGACGATGCCGAGCCAGCCAGCGGGCCGTCCTGCGACTCCGGGTCTCGGCATCTTCCTTTTCATGCCTATGCGGCCGCCCTGCGACCGCCAGCGTCGCTATACTGTGAGACAGTTGGGCTGCGAATTCAAGCCCCGCCGCATTTCAGCGCACCGGGCGGAGGCGTTCGGACTCGGCAGCAGGCTCCGGAAAATACTGACGGGACGGGACGCAGCCGAGGACATCCAACTCCCGCTGAAAGCCCCAGCCCTCCGCTGAACTCTCCCCGTGCCACCCCTCGGGGCCGCGAAGTTCGGGGAAACCATCAGACCCTGCCCCCCGGGAGGACGCGTACGCGTTCTGCCACGCCCGCCGCGGCTGCCGAACCTGGTCGAGCTCGCGGCGCAGCGCCCAGCGATCACGACCAAAATCTCCCAAGGCACCGGAGAAGATCAGGGGCTCGATCTGGTCGATGCGGGCTGCGCCATCGAACCCGCGCACCACCAGATCCATCAGGCTTCGATAGTCACTGCCACGACGCCGTGCTGCGAGTCGTTCCGCAGCGCTACGATCGATTCCGGCAATGAGCCCAAGACCAAACCGTAGAGAATTTCGATCTTCTGCCTGAAACCCCCAGCGACTACGATTAACGTCCGGCGGGAGCACCGTCAGCCCGTCACGCACCGCCTCCCGGCACAGGGCGATCACGGCCTCCCGATGAGGGCACCGGGCACTGACACCGCCGCGGGCCATATAGCGCAATCCGTGCCGAGGGGAGACCTGAGCCAGGCATGCGTTCATTCGTGCAGCCTGGAAAGCCGCAGGATAGCGGGCTTTGTAGTATGCCTGGCGGTACGCTTCGGTTACCTCGGCCAGGACCGCGCTGCGATCCACCACCTGCGCCAGCGATTGGCGAAGGCTGCGCACCAGGTACAGGCCGCGGGCGTAGGGCACCGAGCACCTTTCCGCCACCCGCTCGGCCAACTGCTGGGAATAGGAACCTTCCCGCGCCTCGCTCCCCTCCTCCGAGAGGCGCTGCACCGAGCGGACGGCCTGCTCGCTCGAGCATCCCGCCAGACGGGCCACCGCGATCACCACCTGCTCCCGGAAAAGCCAGACATTGGCCGTGGATGCCAACACTTCCTCGAGCTCGGGATGGGGCAGCGCCGGGCGTTCTACACCGCTGCGTGCCGCCAGATAACGATCACGCAGCCCGTGCGGACCGGCGTCGCGCGTGGCAACCACCACCTGGATCACCTCATCGAGCGTGCGCGGGGCGGCTGCCCGCAAGGCCTCCCGAAGCTGCTCACCATCGAGTTGCGGGATGCCTTCGGTCTCCCCGCGGGCAATCAGCCGCAGCGTCTCCGGATCGTCCCAGGGGTAGACCCAGTGCAGCGGATCGCAGGAGTGACCACCGCTGGCCTGCTCGGCCATGCGCGCCATCTCCCGGGTCAGGGCGAGCCCAGGGTCGCGACCGATGACGACTTCAAGCGTCCGCTCATCATTTGCGAAACGCGGATCAGCCTGTCCCCACTTGCGCAGCGCCGCCGCCAGTTCCGCCTGTTCGGCGCGACTCGCCACGCGCAGATGGAGTCGGCGCGCCTCCAGCTCCCGACCGAAACCGAGAAACGGCAGACCGTGATCGAGAGGATCGACGCCGTTCAGGCCCAGCAGGTGCAGCAGCAGCGATCCCGACTGCGGCCCGTACCCGGGCCCGAACGTGACACCACGCCCCCGTAGATCGCCGACCAGCCAGGAGACCTCGAGAAGAACCCCGGGTTCCAGGCCCAGCTGGGCAAAGGCAGCCATCTCTTCCTGGACACGACGCCGATAGCGCTCACGCCGACTCCCCAGCGCCCGGCGCGCGCAGGCCCCGTCGGCAGCGTCCCAAAGTCGATCCCAGGCGGCGCGCTCAATTGCACCCCCGCGGAAAGAGATCAGCGTTGTCGCATCGTCGTCCATGCATCGACTATAGCCGCGGACCCGCTTATCCGTCGACGCCGAGCAGCCCGTCCCGGATATCCCCATCGACAGCGTCCTCACCAATCCACATGGCAAGCAACGCCTCGAAATAGAGAGGGTCTTCTATGTGCGCGACCTCATCGCCATTGAGAAGGATCCGAGTCCCTTCGCCGGGGTGATAGTCGTAGGTGATGACGTCGCCGTCCACCACATCGGTTTCAAAGGCGTCACGGTAGGTCTCAAAGGCCGTCCGCATAACCTCGAGGCGCTCCCCGGAGAGGCTCTCCTCCATGCCGCTCTCAAACTCGCTGATAAAACGATCGCCACCCACACGCCGGAAGACAAAGTGCAGTTCCAGCCGCCGCACCTGGTCATCGGCGCCGAGGATGGCCTGCGCCTCCTGCTCGCGCTCCGGCAGATACAGGGCGGCGACGTAGATATCCTGAAAATAGCGACGCATCACGCCGGTTCCGTTGAGGCGCAGCGGTGTCTCCGCACCGGGGTGCTCCACGGTTTTCGGAATCTCTTTGCCCGCGCGCTCCACATGCTCGGCGCGATCGGCGAGCACGGGAGAGGCGGCCATTAAGCCGGCAACCAGCGGGACGAGCATCCAGGACAAAAAGGACAGGCTCCGGAGCATCGGCACCTCCCTGGACTAGTGGACCGAGCGGCCAGATTGCCGCGCCCGCTCACTATAGGCCTGCCCCGTCCCCCCCCTCAACCGATCAGCGGCGCGCCCTGAAGAACTCTCTGAGCAACTGGCTGCTGGCCTCGGCGCAGACTCCACCGGAGACTGACACCCGGTGGTTGTGCCCCGGCAGGGCGAGCAGATCAAACTGACCGCCGCAGGCTCCGGTTTTGGGATCAGGGGCCGCGAAGACGAGCCGTTCGATGCGGGCGTGGATCAGAGCGCCGGCGCACATGAAACAGGGTTCGAGGGTCACGTAGAGAGTGGCGCCGGGCAGGCGGTAGGCGTCAGCAGCCGCCGCGGCGCGACGCAAGGCGATCACCTCGGCATGAGCGGTGGGATCGACAGCCGCGATCGGCCGATTGAAACCCTCCCCGAGCGGCACCCCATCCCGGACGACAACCGCACCGACCGGGACCTCACCGGCGGCGCCCGCCTCACGGGCGAGCTCCAGGGCTCGCTCCATCCAGTGCTGATCCGGGGTCACTCCCACTCGATGGTCGCCGGCGGCTTTCCGGAGATGTCGTAGACCACCCGGGATATGCCATCGATCTCGTTAATGATCCGCCGGGAGCAGTGATCCAGGAAGTCATAGGGGAGATGCGCCCAGCGCGCGGTCATGAAGTCCACCGTCTCCACCGCCCGCAAGGCAATGACGTACTCGTAACGCCGGCCGTCACCGGTGACTCCTACGGAGCGTACCGGCAGAAAAACGGCAAAGGCCTGGCTCGTGCGGTCGTACCAGCCGGCGTTGCGAAGCTCTTCAATGAAGATGGCGTCGGCCCGGCGCAGCAGATCGGCGTAGACCTTGCGCACTTCACCGAGGATCCGTACGCCCAACCCCGGGCCGGGAAAGGGGTGGCGGTAGAGCATATCCGCCGGCAAGCCCAGCTCGAGCCCCACGCGCCGAACCTCGTCCTTGAAGAGTTCGCGAAGTGGCTCGACGAGTTTGAGCTTCATGGTCTCCGGCAGTCCCCCCACGTTGTGGTGAGACTTGATGACATGCGACTTGCCCCCGGCATTGCCGGCGGACTCGACCACGTCGGGATAAATAGTCCCCTGCGCCAGGAACTCCACCCCCTCGAGCTTCGCCGCCTGCTCATCGAAGATCTCCACAAAGAGGTTGCCGATGATCCGGCGCTTTTCCTCCGGATCCTCGACACCTTCGAGCGCCGCGAGGAAGCGATCCTCCGCATCCACATGGATGACCCGCACGCCCATGTGACGCGCGAAAGTCGTCATGACCTGCTCCACCTCGCCCAGCCGCAGCAGGCCGTTATCGACAAAGACGCATGTCAGCTGCTCGCCGACAGCCTGGTGGAGCAACGCCGCGGTCACGGAGGAGTCCACACCGCCCGAGAGACCGAGCACCACATGCCGATCGCCAACTTGTTCGCGGATACGGGCGACGCTGTCCTCGACAATATTCCCGGGCGTCCAGTCCCCGGGGCAACCGCAGATCTCACGGACGAAACGCTCGAGGATCCGCCCACCCTGCGGCGTATGCGTGACTTCGGGATGGAACTGCACGCCGTACCAGCGACGCTCGTCATTCCCAATCCCCGCAACCGGAGCAGCGTCCGTCTCGGCGATAACCTGAAAGCCTTCCGGTGGGACCTCGACCCGATCACCATGGCTCATCCAGACATCGAGCAGCCCGTACCCCTCGGCACTGGCATGATCCTCGATGGCCCGCAGGAGCCGGGAGTGGCCGCGGGCCCGGACCTGGGCGTAGCCGAACTCCTTGTGCTCGGAGGCGGCCACGCGCCCGCCCAGCTGCGCGGCCATGGCCTGCATCCCGTAGCAGATACCGAGTACCGGCACCCCCAGCTCGAAGACCGCCTCCGGCACGCGCGGCGTCTGCTCGTAGGTAACCGACTCGGGGCCGCCGGAGAGGATCACCCCGGACGGAGCAAAGCCGCGGACCGCTTCGTTCCCACTGTCACAGGCACGAATCTCGCAGTAGACGCCCGACTCCCGAACCCGGCGGGCAATCAGCTGGGTATATTGCGACCCGAAGTCGAGAATCAGGATCCGGTGGGCGTGGATATCAGCCGCGAGGTGGTTGTTCACGATGGGCGCTCCTGGTTCACTCGACGCGGTAGTTGGGCGCTTCCTTGGTGATCGTCACGTCATGGACGTGACTCTCCCGCATGCCCGCCCCGGTAATCCGGGTGAACTGCGGCCGCGTGCGCATCTGCTCCATCGTGGAGCAGCCGACGTAGCCCATGCTGGCCCGAATCCCGCCGATGAGCTGGTTCACGATGGCAACCATGCTGCCCTTATAGGGAACCCGCCCCTCGATCCCTTCCGGTACAAGCTTGTCCACGGACTGGGCGCCCTCCTGAAAGTAGCGGTCGGCGCTGCCCTGGCTGCCGGACATGGCTCCCAGCGACCCCATACCCCGGTACGACTTATAAGAACGCCCCTGGTAGAGTTCGACCTCGCCCGGCGCTTCCTCCGTACCCGCGAGCAGGCTCCCCACCATCAGAGTGTGTGCGCCACTGGCCAGGGCCTTGGCAGCGTCGCCGGAGAAGCGGATACCGCCATCGGCGATCAGCGGTACGCCGGTGCCCGCCAGCGCCTCGGCGACATTGCTGATCGCCGTCACCTGGGGGACGCCGACCCCTGCCACGACGCGCGTCGTGCAGATCGAACCTGGTCCGATCCCCACCTTCACCGCGTCAGCCCCCGCCTCGACGAGGCTGCGTGCTGCATCGCCCGTCGCGATGTTGCCGGCCACCACATCAATGTCCGGGTAGTGGCGCTTAACCCACCGAACCCGCTCCATGACACCACCGGAGTGGCCGTGGGCGGTGTCCACCACGAGGACGTCCACCCCGGCGTCAGCCAGAACCTCGGCCCGGGCCTCGGTGCCTTCACCGACCCCTACGGCAGCGCCGGCGCGCAGCCGTCCGTAGTGGTCCTTACAGGCGTTCGGAAAGTCCTGACTCTTTTGAATATCCTTGACGGTGATCATCCCCCGCAGGCGGAACGTCTCATCAACCACCAGGACCTTCTCGATCCGGTGGCGGTGGAGTTTCGCCAGCACCTCGTCACGATCCGCTCCCTCCTGGACCGTCACCAGGCGCTCCTTCGGCGTCATGGCGACCGACACCGGCTCACTGACGCGTGTCTCGAAGCGCAGATCGCGGCCGGTCACGATGCCGACCAACTCTTCGCCATCGACCACCGGAACCCCGGAGATCCCGTGCTGTCGAGTGAGCTCCAGGACTTCGCCGATGGTCGTCCGGGGACCGACAGTGATCGGCTCCTTGATGATCCCGCTCTCGAACTTCTTGACGCGGCGCACCTCCGCAGCCTGCGCCCCGGCGGTCATGTTTTTGTGGATGATCCCCATCCCCCCCTGTTCGGCCAAGGCGATGGCCAGCCGCGCTTCCGTAACCGTATCCATGGCGGCGGATACCAGGGGCACGTTCAAATCGATACGACGCGTCAGAGGCGTACGCAGATCCACATCCTTTGGCAAAACGTGCGACTCCGCCGGCAGCAATAGGACATCATCGAAGGTAAGGGCTTCCTGGGCGATACGCATGGCTGATTGACCTCGGAGCGCGGCGATATACGGGAGTGGAAAATAGCCGTGTATTTTACGGCGCCCACCCCGCGACACTCAACAAACTTCCCATACCCCGCAGAGCCATGTAAGTTAGGATTGACCCGAGTCCAACCTCAGCGACCCCGATGGACCGCGCGGAATCCCCGACACTGATCTACACCCCCTCGCAGCTGACCCAGGAGCTCCGCACGCTGCTCGAGTCAGCGCTGCCCAGCCTCTGGATCGAGGGTGAGATCTCGAACCTGGCCCGGCCCGCTTCCGGACACATCTATTTCACCCTGAAAGACGCTAACGCCCAGGTCCGCTGCGCCCTGTTCCGCGGACGCGCCTCGGCGCTGCGACACCACCCCACCGACGGGGACCAGGTGCGGCTGCGCGCCCGGGCTAGCCTTTACCCCGGCCGCGGCGAATTCCAGCTCATCGTCGAACACCTGGAACCGGCCGGCGAGGGTGCCCTGCAGCGCGCGTTCGAAGCGCTCAAGAAGCGCCTGGCAGCGGAGGGGCTTTTCGATTCCGAGCTCAAACGCCCCCTGCCCGCGCAGCCCCGGCGCCTCGGTGTCGTCACCTCCCCGAGCGGGGCTGCAATCCGTGATGTACTCCAGGTCCTGCAGCGGCGTTTCCCGGCCTTGCCCGTGCGGATCTATCCGGTCCCGGTCCAGGGCTCCGCAGCGGCACCCGCCATCGCCAACGCCCTCGAGCTCGCCGGACGCCGCCGGGACGTGGACGTGCTCCTGCTCACCCGCGGCGGCGGCTCCCTGGAAGACCTCTGGCCTTTCAACGAGGAGGCCGTTGCCCGAGCCCTACGCGCGTGCCCATTGCCAGTCGTCAGCGCTGTCGGCCATGAAGTGGACGTGACCATCGCCGACCTCGCCGCCGACTACCGGGCGCCGACCCCATCCGCCGCGGCCGAGGCCCTATCCCCGGACGGCGGTGCCTGGCTCCAGAGCCTGCAATCGCTGGAGCGCCGTATCCAGGATGCGACCCGCCGACGCCTGCGGCAGGAACGTCACCGCGTGGAGACGCTGCAGCGTCGCCTCGACGGCCAACACCCGAGGCGCCGGCTCCGAGACCGGGCGCAACGACTGGATGACCTAGAGGGCCGGCTCCAGCGGACCCTCCAGCGGGGCCTCGCCCAGCGCGGCGAGCGCCTCGGCAACGCCCGGCATCGCCTGGCCGTACAGACACCGAAAAGGCGCATCGCACAGGAACACCGGCGCCTGACCCCTTTGCTCCAGCGGCGGGACCACGCCATCCGCCAGCGCCTGGCGACACTGGAGCAGCGCCTGGCGCAGGCCGGGGGCCGCCTGGAGACGGTCAGCCCGCTGGCCACGCTGCACCGCGGCTACGCGGTCGTGCAGCGTGCCGACGACGGCAGCGTGGTACGCAGCGCGCAGAGCGTTACCACCGGCGACGCCCTCCGGACCCGGGTTGCATCGGGCCTAATCCACTGCCGGGTAGAAGCCACCGAGGCGGAGACCGACGATGCCCACAACACGTAGTCTGGTGGCTAGCCTGGCCGTGGCCCTCTCCGTGCTGGCGCCGCCGCTGGGGGCCGCTGCCCCGCCCGACTGGCCCGTCCCCGGGGGCGTGGCGCGCATTAACCTTGAAACGGACAACCGCCCCGAAAACGTCCGCTATGAGGGTGAGGACGTGCTCGTCCGCGCGACGCCCCGGGGCTGGGAAGCGCTTGTCGGCATCGACCTCGGCGCCGATCCAGGCGAACACCAGATCGAAGTCGATGGGCAACCTCAGGCGTTTACCGTGAAGTCCTACGCCTACGAGGAGCAGCATATCGAGATCGAGGACCAGGAGATGGTCACCCCCCCCGAAGACACCCTCGAGCGGATCTGGGCAGAGCAGGAGGAGATCCGCGCCGCTTTTCGGAGCCGCACCCATACCGCCACCCCGCGACTCGACTTCCACAAGCCCGTGAGCGACAGCCGGGTCTCCGCAGAATTCGGCGTTCAGCGATTCATCAACGGCGAGCCGCGCAACCCGCATAACGGGCTCGACCTCGCCGCGTCGGAGGGCACGCCGATCGAGGCCGCCGAAGCAGGCAAAGTGGTCGAAACCGGGGACTACTACTTCAACGGCAAGACCGTCTTCATCGATCACGGCAGCGGGGTGGTGACCATGTATTGTCACCTGTCGGCGATCGACGTCGCCGTGGGGGATACCGTCGACCGGGGACAGCAGATCGGCGCGGTGGGCGCCACCGGGCGGGTAACCGGCCCCCACCTGCACTGGACGGTCATCCTCAACGGACACGCGGTAGACCCGAACCTTTTCCTCTGATTCCCTACAACGCTCGAGTTGCGGGTCACCAAACGCTTTAAGGTAGTCTAGACTCAACGGCCATCGAGCCATTATTCAGCGACGAGCCCACGGTTGAGACCGCGAAAGGAGGCAACATGTCCCAGCGCCGAGTCGTCATTTGCGCCCCTACCCGCACCGCCATCGGCACCTTCGGCGGCAGCCTGAAAAACGTACCCGCCGCAGACCTTGGCGCCACCGCCATCCGCTCGAGCCTGGAGCGTTCCGGGCTGGATCCGGCCAAGGTGGATACCGTGGTCATGGGCAACGTCATCCAGGCTGGCTGCAAGATGAACCCAGCACGGCAGGCCTCCATGAACGGCGGCATCCCGGCCGAGACCCCGGCACTCACCGTCAACCGCGTTTGCGGTTCAGGCGCGCAGGCCGTCGCCAACGCCTTCCAGGAGGTGGCCCTCGGCTTCGCCGATACCGCGGTCGCCGGTGGCATGGAGAACATGGATCGCGCTCCGTATCTCCTCCCCCAGGGCCGGACCGGGTACCGCTTGGGCCACGGCCAGGTGCTCGACGCCGTTCTCAATGACGGCCTGAACGACGCCTTCTCGGATCAGCACTCCGGCTGGCATACCGAGGACCTGGCCACCGAGCACAAGATCAGCCGCGAGGAGCAGGATCAATGGGCCCTGCGCTCCCAGCACCGCTTCTCGGCAGCGCAGGCAGAGGGGCGTTTCCAGGCGGAGATCACCCCGGTGGAGGTCCCGGACCGCAAGGGGACTGTGCGCTTCGACACGGACGAGCACAACCGCGGCGATACCAGCCTCGAAGGGCTGCAAAAGCTGCGGCCGGCCTTCCGCAAGGACGGAACCATAACTGCCGGCAATGCCCCCGGTATTAACACGGGTGCCGCAGCGATGGTCGTTGCCTCGGAGGAAGCCGCCAGCAACCACGGATTGACCCCGGTGGCCCGCCTGGTCGCCTACGGCGTCGGCGGCGTCGAGCCGGGCATGTTCGGCATGGGCCCGGTGCCGGCTGTAAAACAGTGCCTGCAGCGGGCCGGCTGGTCCACCGACGAAGTCGAGCGCTGGGAGATCAACGAAGCCTTCGCGGCCATCGCGCTTGCCGTCGCGCGCGACCTTGGCCTCGATGAGGAACGGGTCAACGTCGAAGGCGGCGCGGTCGCACACGGCCACCCGATCGGCGCCACTGGCGCGGTACTGACCACCCGCCTGATCCACTCCATGCAACGCGACGGCATCGACCGCGGCGTCGTCACCATGTGCATCGGTGGCGGGCAGGGCGTGGCCCTGGCGCTGGAGCGCGTCTAACCCCTTCCCCGCCTTTCGCCTGCGCGGAGGAATGGCCGCCTTTGGCCCCTGCAACACGGGCCGGGGCGGCCTTTTTCGTCATTACCGGGGGCTCAACGCCTCGCGGCCGTGGGGCGCATCGAGGTCCAGACGCGGCATACGCGCAATGATGCCGGTCGGATTGATGAACGGGTGACTGCGGAAATAATGGTGACGGATATGATCGAAATCCGTGGTCTCCCGAAACGCCGGCCGCTGGTAGAGGTCCCGCAGATAGCCCATCAGGCTCGGATACTCACGGATCAGGCGCTGCGATGTCTTGAAGTGGACAGCGTAGACAGCATCAAAGCGAATCAAGGTCGTAAAAAGGCAGATATCCGCCTCGGTCAACCGCTCGCCGCAGAGGAACCGTCGCTCACGGAGAACGCCTTCCCAGTGGCCGAGCGCCGCGTAGAGCGTATCGGCCGCCTCGTCGTAGGCGGCCTGGCTGCCGGCGAAACCACAGCGATAAACCCCATTGTTGATCGGCTGGTAGATCGCATCGATCGTCTCGTCCACCGACTGGCGCAAATCCGGGGGGGCCAGGTCGATGCCCTCCTCGGCTACCGGGGCGAAGCCGTGATCCAGCATGCGCAGCAGGTCCCGGGACTCATTGTTGACCAGGGTCTGTTCCCGCCGGTCCCACAGTGCAGGCACGGTCACCCGCCCATTGGCCTGCGGGTCCGCGGTGGTATAGACCTCGTGAAGGAAGCGCTTGCCGAGAACCGGGTCGCCGGTGGCCCCGGGGAAATCGTCACGCAGTTCCCAGCCGTTGTCCAGCATCAGCGGGTGGACCACCGATACGGAGATCACTGACTCCAACCCTTTGAGGCGACGTGCGATCAGGGTGCGATGCGCCCACGGACAAGCCAGGGAGACATAAAGGTGGTAGCGCCCGGGCTCCGGCGCGAACCGCCCCCCTCGCTCGACCCAGTCCCGAAACCGACTGTCATCCCGCTGAAAACGCCCCTTTTCATCGCGGTTGTAGCTTTCCTGCGTCCAGACGCCGTCGATCAGCAACCCCATCGCTGCCCCCTGGTCCTTCGACCTTGTTGATCCAAAAATCAAAAAGGGGGGCGACCCCCTACGGCGATCGCCCCCCTACGGTTTCCATTACGCCAGCGTGTGCAGGCGCAAGCATCCTTACTCCATCATGCCCTCATCCGGCATGCCGCCACCCTGGGGTGCCTGTTGCATCGACTCCTGGAGCTGCATCTGCAGCTGCTCCAGTTCATCCATCAGGTCCGCCGTCTCCGGGTTGCGCTCTTCCATGGCAGCGAGCAGATCTTCCTGGAAGGCCCGCATGTCTCGCTCCATGCTTTCGCGGAACTCCTCATCCTGCATGGCCTCCTGCTGGGCCTGCTGAAGCTCCATCTGCGCCTGCTGGAATTCCTGAGCAAGCTCTTGCTGCTCGGCCTCGGAGACGTCACCGGACTCAAAGCGCTCGTAGATCTCTTCCATCCGATCGTAGTGGCTTTCCGGGTCGTAGCCCAGATCCTCCATCTTGGCCGTAGCCCGCTCCTCCAGCTCCTGTTGCTTGCGCTGGAGCTCTTCACTCTCTTCAAAGGTCTGCTGCTGGATCTCACCCAGTTGCTGCTGGAGCTCCTGGAGCCGCTGCTGCGCCTCCATCAGCTGCGGATCCTGTGCGCCCGGCGCCTGCTGCTCCTGCTGAGCCAGGGCCGAGTGACTAGCTGAAAAGCCCAGCAATAGCGCCAGCAGCGCCGCCTGTATGGTGCGAATCATCGCTTTACTCCCTAAAGTCAGGCTCTCTCGCGGATGGCCTACTGCGCCACCCTCGAGACGATCCTACCATTGACCACCGGCGGCGTGCCGTGCGCTCGGCGGTCTGCGCTTAGTGCGGCATTTCCCCGCCCATGCCTTGCTGCATCTCGGACTGGATCTGCTCCATCTCCTGGATCAGCTCCTCCGCCTCAGGGTTCTCATCCTGCATGGCGTCGACCAGGTCCTGCTCCAGCTGCTGGCGATCCTGCTCCCAGCCCTCGATGAAGTCCTGATCCTGCATCGCCTCCTGCTGGGCTTGCTGCAGTTCCATCTGGACCTGCTGATCTTCCTGCAGGCGCTGCTGGGCCTCCTCGTCGGACATCTCACCCGACTCCATGGCCTCCATGGTCTCTTCGAGACGCGCCAGGTCTTCGCGGACGTTGTCGTAACCAAGGTCCTCCATCTGGTCGAGCAGCCGATCATCCAGCTCCTCGGCCCGCTCCTCCAGCTCCGGGTTCTCCTCCAGCGTCTGCTGCTGCAGCTGCCCCAGCTCCTGCTGGATCTCCTGCATCCGCTGCTGCTGCTCCATCTGCTGCGGATCCGGACCCTGACCCTCCATTTCGCCCTGCGGCATCTCACCTTCCGGCGGCTGTGCCTCCGGGGCCTGCTCTTCTTCCGGGGCCATCTGCGCGTACGCCCCGCCCGTGGCCAGCATCAGAACGAGTGCCGAAGCAGCGGTCTTGCGAATCATAGTCAAACTCCTTTGCCTCAAGGTCGTAATACCAATAGCCGTACGGCACGGCCATACCCCGGAGACAGCGCAGAGGCGCACATGGTTCCGAACTCGCTACAACGAACTCGCGCCCGTGTTTTGGGAAAACGGTATAGACGACATCGTCTGCCCGTCGGTGAACGATGCCTTCGTCAGGGAGGAGTCGCGGCTCGACCGCACCGCCTCAGCCGCGTGATGCCCCATGCTGCCATCCCCGGAGGCGCTACTCAGCGCCTCCGGGGGGCCGGTTTCCGCTGCCAGTCGGGGGCCAACGACCTAGAAACGGAGGAAGGCACCCGCGTAGGGACCACTGAAGTCCGTATCCAGGGTGATGTCACTGAAGTCGTCGAGTTCGATCGAGAAGTCCCGATAGCCCACGGTGGCGCCGGCGTACCACCACTTGTAGATCGCCTGCATCCGCACGTCGCGGATCTCGTGATCCCCTAAGGGGAGCGTCTGGATGGACCCCTCGAAACGGAACCGGGTGCCCGGGATATCCAAACCGACCCGGCCGTAGCCCATGGGCAGTACGCCGGAGAGGGATTCCTCATCAAAACCGGGGTCGGTATTGATCTCACCGTCGAAGTAGCGCCCGGTCAGGCCGATGTCGATATCCACGTACGGCAGCGGCAGCGGCGACCAGAAGAGGGTCAGATCGGTGTGGCTGAGGTCGATGGCGTTATCGCCGTCCCCGCTCTGCTCCAGGCCGGTGCGCTCCAGCCGAATGCTGGGGATCCCCGGGACCACATGATCCCACTGCAGCCAGAGATGGGCGTCGCTGTCGCTATCCAGACCGAGGTCATCATCGACATCTTGAGAGAAGATCTCGCCGTCCGCGTCGTGGTACCAGAGGTTCACACCGCCGGAGATCCCGAGGATCCCGCCGGTAGCCTGGGCCGTTCCGGCCGAGGCCAGCAGGCCGACGCCGGCCAGGCCGATAAGGGTTCTGCGCATAGCGACGTGCTCCTATAACGGGTTCGCTCACCCCGCAGAGAATACCACCGGTACGGCAAGGCGGAAATGCGGGAACCTAAGCGACCGGGTCGGCCGGTGAGACGTCCGGGTATTCGTTGAGCACACGGTCCGTCTCCGGATCGACCTCGTAGAGCTTCACGTCGTACCCCCAGAGATTGGCCAGGTGCCGGAGCACCGCCAGCGCCTCACTGCGCTCGAGAATAACTCCATCCACGACCCGGTGCTCAAGGATCAGCTTGCGATCCCCGGCCAGATTGACGTCCACAACCTGAATATCCGGCTCCAGCCGCGCGATATCGTGGCGCTGGGCCAGGGAGCGGCGCACCTGCCGATAACCGGATTCGTCGTGGATCGCATCCACCACCAACTCCGGCTCCTCGGCATCATCGTGGACCCGGAACAGCTTGAAGTCGCGAATGACCTTGGGGCTGAGGAACTGCAGGATAAAGCTCTCATCCCGGTACTCCTGCCAGGCGTTGTGCCAGACCCGGAGCCAGTCGCCGCTGCCGGCGACCTCCGGGAACCAGTACCGATCCTCCGCGGTTGGCTCCACCGCCATTCGCTTGATGTCCTGCAGGATGGCAAAACCGAGCGCATAAGGGTTGAGCCCGGAGTAACGCGGGTCGTCGAAGTCCGGCTGGAAGACCACGCTGGTGTGGCTGTGCAGAAACTCCATAAAAGCGCCGTCGGTGAGCAGACCCTGCTCGTGGAGGCGGTTCATGATG
>PUNM01000014.1 GCA_003552625.1 Ectothiorhodospiraceae bacterium | reverse complement strand
TGACCAGAGCCGAGCCCCGAACAGCAAAGACGTTGGTTGCAGTCCCCTCCACAATGAGGCCATCGGCGTCGAGCATCAATCCTTCGGCGATGGAAGGATCGCGCCACTCGCCGCGCGCCAGGACCTGCTCGAGTCGGTTCAGGTGCTTGATGCCCGCGAGCTTCGGTTGGTGACTCAGGCGGGTCTCGCAGATCCTGCAATCGACACCTTGCCAGCGCTCGACCGGGATGGCGGGACCATCGTGGAGGGTAACGATGCGGGTCGGGATCGGGCGCTTGGGGGGCAAATACCCCCGGCCATCCCCGGCTCCGCGCGTGAAGTAGATCTTGAGCACGGCAGCGGGCACCTTGCGAGCGAGGTAGCGGGCTTCCTCACGCAACGTACCCATCGGGGGCTCGGGGATTCCGAGACGGCGCGCCCCATCGAGCAGCCGGTCCATGTGGTAGTCCCAGAGACAGAGTTCGCCCTGGGCGATGGCCACGGTCTCGAACAGGCCGTCGCCGTAAGCCAGCCCGCGGTCTGCCGCCTCAATGATGCCGTCCGCTCGACCGTTGACCAGCTGTTTGCGGCTCAAAGTTCAACCCGGTTGACGGAATATCAGCGACGCGTTGGTTCCCCCGAAGCCGAAGGAGTTACTCAGCACGGCTCGCAAGCTCTGGCGACGCGCCTCGTGGGGGACGAGATCAAGCCCTTCGCAGGTTGGCTCCGGCTGTTCCAGGTTGAGCGTTGGCGGAATGATGCCGTCGCGCAGAGCCAGGATGCTGAAGGCTGCCTCGATCCCGCCGGCGGCGCCCAGTAGGTGGCCGGTCATCGACTTGGTGGAACTCATCGCCACGCGCCCAGCGCTCTCCCCAAAGAGGCGCTTGACGGCGGCAGCTTCGGCCAGGTCTCCGACCTGCGTTGAGGTGCCGTGGGCGTTGATGTAGTCGATCTCATCCGGCGCCATGCCGGCGTCCTCAAGAGCGCGGGCCATACAGCGCTGGGCGCCCTCCCCGCTTTCCGCCGGTTGCGTGATGTGGTAAGCGTCTGAACTGGTCCCAAAACCGGCTAGTTCCGCATAGACCCTCGCCCCACGCCGCTCGGCGTGGGCGCGGGATTCGAGGACAAGAACCGCCGCCCCCTCGCTGAGGACGAAACCGTCACGATCCACGTCCCACGGGCGGCTGGCGGCCTCGGGGGCGTCCTTGCGCAGGGAGAGCGCACGCGCCGAGGCGAATCCGGCCAGCCCTAAAGGTGTAATGCACTTTTCGGCCCCGCCGGCGATCATGACATCCGCATCGCCAGCGGCGATCATGCGCGCCGAGACCCCGATGTTATGGGTTCCCGCGGCGCAAGCGGTCACCGCGGAGAGGTTGGGCCCCCGCAGTCCATAGTGGATAGAGAGGTTGCCGGCGGCCATGTTGATCACGCTGCTCGGCACCAGAAACGGCGAGACCTTCCGGGGGCCGTTTTCGATCAATGCCTTGTGGCCTGCCTCGATGCGTTGAATGCCGCCAATACCGGAGCCGATGGACAGGCCAATCCGGTCGGCATTTTGCGTATTGATCGGTAGTGCGGCGTCTTCGAGCGCTTCGGCGCAGGCGCCGAAGGCGTAGTGGATGAACGGGTCCATTCGCCGAGCTTCCTTTCGCGGCACGAATTGCGAAACGTCGAACCCTTCAATGGTGCCGGCGAAGTCCACTGCGTAGTCCGAGGTGTCGAACTCCTCGATCCGGCGGATACCGCTGCGCCCTTCGATCACTGCTTGCCAAGCGTCCGGCGCACAGTTCCCAACGGGCGAAACAATCCCTAAACCGGTGACTACGACAGCGCGTTCATCCATATATGTTCTCCTGGCGCAAATGGATCGGGGCCGGTCACGGACCGGCCCCGCTGCGCCTTCAGACTGTGGCCGCCCGGAAGGTTACCCCTCCAGGTGCTTCTTGATGTAATCGACTGCTTGCTGGACAGTCGTGATCTTTTCGGCTTCCTCGTCGGGGATTTCGCACTCGAACTCTTCCTCGAGCGCCATCACGAGTTCGACGGTATCGAGCGAGTCGGCGCCAAGGTCGTCTACGAACGAGGCCTCACCCGTGACCTCCTCCTCTTTAACCCCCAGTTGCTCAACGACGATTTTCTTGACGCGGTCTTCGATGCTGCTCATGTAAAAGGTCCTCCGAGGTTCTCGTTGGCGCAGTCTTCCGGCTGCGGCGCGTATTGTAGGGGAACAGTCCGTTGAGTACCAGAACCCCCTTGAGAATCGTCCAACTGTCTCAAAATCCGCGACAATCCGCGGCATTCAGCCCATATACATGCCGCCGTTGACGTGCAGCGTCTCGCCGGTGATGTAGCCCGCATCCGCAGATGCCAGGAACGCCACGGCGGCGGCAATGTCCTGCGGCGAGCCAAGCCGCTCGAGGGGTACGTTAGCAATCAGCGCGCCGCGTTGCTCTTCGCTCATCGCCGCGGTCATGTCCGTCTCGATAAAGCCGGGCGCAACCGTGTTGACCGTAATATTGCGCCCCCCCAGCTCGCGGGCCAGGGACTTGGTCAGGCCGGTCACGCCAGCCTTGGCCGCGGCGTAGTTCGCCTGTCCGGCATTGCCCATGGCGCCGACCACGGATCCGATGTTGATGATCCGTCCACGGCGCGCTTTCATCATCCCACGCAGACACGCCTTGCTCATGCGGTAAACAGAGCTGAGGTTGGTCTCGATGATCTGGTCCCATTCCTCGTCTTTCATCCGCATCGTCAGGTTGTCACGGGTAATGCCCGCATTATTGACCAGGATCGTGGGTGTGCCGTAGCCCTTGCTGATCTCGTTAAGCACGGTGCTGATGCCGTCCGGATCGGTGACGTCCAAGGCCATGCCCGTGCCGCTGATTCCGGCGTTCCCCAACCGCTCACGGATTGCTGCGGCGCCGGATTCGCTCGTCGCCGTGCCGATCACCGTAGCACCACAATGGCCAAGGCGCTCCAGGATCGCCTGACCAATGCCGCGGCTGGCTCCGGTGACGAGGGCGATCTCCTGTTGCAGGTCGTTGCTCACGATGCCTCCTTGTGGATTCGGTTCACGCTTGTGCGGGGAAAGCGGCGATCGCTTCATCGAAAGCGCCCGGATCGCCCAGGGCCTTCCCTTGAAGGTTCCGGTCAATGCGGCGAGTCAGGCCAGTCAGCACCTTTCCGGGGCCGCACTCGATCAAGGTCTCCACACCGTCCTGAGCCATCCGCTGCACCGTTTCAGTCCAGCGGACCGGGTTTGCGAGCTGCTCGACCAACCGGCGCCGGATCTCGGTGGGGTCGTCACTGGTAGCGACATCCACGTTATGCAGTACCGGAACCCGCGGCACGTCGAGCGAAACCGCCTCGAGCCGTTCCGATAGACGTTCGGCGGCGTCGCGCATCAGGCTGCAGTGGGACGGGGCGCTGACCGGCAGCGGCATTACGCGCTTCGCCCCAGCCGCTTTGGCCGCCTCGGCTGCACGGTCCACCGCCGCACGGCTGCCTGCGATCACGACCTGACCCGGTGCATTGTAGTTCACTGGCTGGACGACTTCGCCCTGCCCGGCCTCCGTGCAGAGTGTCGCGACCTGGTCGTCTTCGAGGCCCAGCACGGCGGCCATGCCCCCCTCCCCGGCTGGGACCGCCTCCTGCATAAAGCGGCCGCGGTCGGCAACGAGTTCTACCGCATCGGGCAGGCTGAGGGCGCCTGCCGCCACCAGGGCAGAGTACTCGCCCAAGCTGTGTCCAGCGAGGGCGGCCGGCCAAGCACCGCCACGCTCCTGCCAGAGTCGCCAGAGTGCCACGCTCGCTGTGAGGATGGCCGGCTGTGTGCGGTCCGTCTGGTCGAGCGTCTCTGCTGGGCCGTGCTCGACCAGGGCCCACAAGTCATAGCCCAGCGCTTCCGAAGCTTCCGCGAAAGCTTCCCGAATGACGGGCTCATCGCTCCACGCCGACATCATACCGACGGCCTGAGAGCCCTGCCCGGGGAAAACAATCGCCAGCGCGGGATTCGGACTGCTCATCTTTGCTCCTCAACCGGTTGTTTTGCCGCAAGGCCCGGGCGCGTCAATAGCGAACGAGCGCCGACCCCCAGGTAAAGCCGCCGCCGAAAGCCTCGAAGAGCAGGAGTTCATCGCGCTGAATGCGGCCATCGCGCACCGCGGTGTCGAGCGCGATGGGAATCGAGGCGGCCGAGGTATTGCCGTGTTCGCCGACGGTCACAACGACCCGGTCCATGGGAAGTTCTAACTTCTTCGCTGTCGCCTGAATGATCCGAATGTTTGCCTGGTGAGGTACCAACCAGTCCACTTCGTGCTTATCGATGCCGGCAGCGGCGAGGCTTTCCTCCACAATGCGCGTAAGGGTGTTAACGGCAACCTTGAAGACCTCGTTCCCGCGCATGTGGATGTACCCGCTCTCCTCGCCGAGGGCAGCATAGCCGCGCCCCGGGCCCCACGGAACGTAGAGCAGCGGCTCGTAGCGGCCGTCGGAGTGGAGGTGTGTGGAGAGAATCCCCGGCGTCTCGCTGACATCGAGCAGCACCGCACCCGCACCGTCCCCGAAAAGCACGCAGGTACCCCGGTCCTGCCAGTTGAGAATGCGGGTCATGGTCTCGGTGCCGACGACCAGCGCCCGCCGCGCACCGCCCGTGCGAAGGAAACGGTCGGCAACGCTAAGCGCGTAGATAAACCCTGAACACGCCGCTGCTACATCGAAAGCCACGCCTCCGGGTTGCGTGCCGAGCGTCCGCTGCAAACCGGATGCTGTACTGGGAAAGATGCGGTCGGGGGTGCACGTGGCGACGACGATCAGGTCGATGGTCTTCGGATCGACACCGGCGGCGTCAATGGCGCGTTGTGCCGCGATCTGCCCGAGATCCCCGCAGGACTGCGTATCATCCACTACGCGACGCTCGCGGATCCCGGTACGTTCCTGGATCCACTGATCAGAGGTCTCGACCAGGGCTTCCAGTTCCTGGTTGCTAACCACCCGCTCGGGCAGGTAACTGCCCGTACCAATGATCCGCGCCCCGGTTGTCACGCCTCTGCCCTCGCACCGAGTAGTCGCTCAACCCGCGCATTGATCAGTTGCGGGACCCCCTGCTCCGCCTCACACCGTGCGGTGTCGATGGCGCGGCCGAAAGCGAGAATATCCGCTGAGCCGTGGCTCTTAAGCGCCACGCCCCGCAGGCCGAGCAGGCTCGCCCCGTTATACTGGCGCGGGTCGATCCGCTTGCGCAGTGAGCGCAGTACCGGCAGTGCGACCACCCCTGCGAGCCGGGTCAGCAGATTGCGGTGGAACTCCTGGCGCATGAAATCGGCAATCAGGCTGGCAACCCCCTCGCTGCTCTTGAGCGCGACATTGCCCACAAAACCGTCGCAGACGACGACATCGGCCTCTCCTTTGAAGATGCCGTCGCCCTCTACGTACCCGGTGTAGTTGATCTCGTCCGTCCCGGCAAGCATCTCCGCAGCGGCCTTGACCTGCTCGTTACCCTTGATCTCTTCCTCGCCGATATTGAGCAGCCCAACGCGGGGGCGATGTGCGCCATAAATCGCCTCGGCGGCGACGGCGCCCATAATGCCGAACTGGAACAGATGCTCGGCGCTGCAGTCGACGTTGCCCCCGAGATCGAGCATGTGGCTAGCGCCGCCACGGGAGGGTATCGTGCTCATGATCGCCGGCCGGTCGATACCCGGCAGGGTCTTGAGCAGGTACCGCGCAGTCGCCATCAAAGCACCGGTGTTACCAGCGCTGACACAGCCGTCCGCTTCGCCGGAGCGGACCAGCTCCAGGGCGATGCGCATCGAAGAGTCCCGTTTGGTTCGCAGAGCTTGGGACGGGGGTTCGTCCATGGCCACGACCTGGGTGCAGTGGCGGACCTGAAGACGGTCGTCCACCTCCATCTTGTGGTTCGATAGATGCGCGCTGAGCCGATCCTCCGGCCCGACGAGAATCAGGTTAAGGTCCGGATGGCGCTCCAGTGCCGCGCGGGCGGCCGGGACGACCACGGATGGGCCGTGATCGCCGCCCATCGCGTCCAGCGACAGCGTGGTCACCTCGGCCATGCACCCTCCCGGCACCTGTTAACGCGCATGCGGCTCCTCCCCCGAGTTTTCATCGGGGTGTGCCCTCAATCGTCCTGGCCTTTGGTCACCTTGCGGCCACGGTAGTAGCCGTCGGCGCTGACGTGATGGCGGCGATGGGTCTCACCGGTGCTCGACTCCGTCGCCAGAGTTGGCTTCCCGAGGCTGTCATGGGAGCGGCGCATGCCGCGCTTCGAGGGGGTTTTACGGTTCTGTTGAACGGCCATCTGCTTGAACTCCACTGCTGCGGGCCGTGGCCCGCGTGAAACGGTCTCGTTCCATGGGACTCGACTTCGTCGTGTCCCGGTTAGTCGTCGCTGTCTGCCGGCCGCACGTGTCCGCGCAGCGCCGCGAAGGGGCTGAGCTCCTCACGACGGACGCCTGCATCGTGCCCGGGTGGGGCACACTCGCCCTCGTCGTGGCGTGCCACCACCGGCAGGCCGAGGAGGATCTCTTCCTCGGCCACGGTCAGCGGCTGGACCGACCCGGCGCAAACAAACGGCTCCAGCTCGTCCGGCAGCGCGTCGCCGTCAGCCTCGGAGGCCACGACTACCACCCGAAAAGCACCTGCCACCCTGTGGTAATAGACACCCAGGCAGCGATGGCAGCGAAGTGGCACTTCAGCGCGCAGCTCGCCCTCGACGATGCGGCGTCCGGCCTCGTCCTCGT
Source organism: Ectothiorhodospiraceae bacterium (assembly GCA_003552625.1). Lineage (GTDB taxonomy): Bacteria > Pseudomonadota > Gammaproteobacteria > Nitrococcales > Halorhodospiraceae > Halorhodospira. The sequence continues at coordinate 5,811 of PUNM01000014.1, read as the reverse complement.
CGCCGCGCAGGCGCACCCAGGCCTGGCCATCCGAAGCCGCTAGCAACGGGACCAACCGGGGCATGCGGTCGAGCGCCAGCGTTCCTTCGCGGTACGGGCTGGCGCTGGCGAAATCTTCGGGGACTAGGCCGTCCGGCAACATAAGGGCCTGCATACTAGCCCTGCGGGGGAAGAGTGTAAAGTGCTGGAACCCGGTAAAATCCGCGGCTAACCTGCGCAGTTTCCCGGCATTTGCAAAGAGGAGTTGATGAACGATTCGAAACCGCTAATCCTTGCTTCGGGGTCACCTTATCGGCGTGAACTGCTTGAACGCTTCGGTATTCCCTTTACGGTCCAAGCGGCGGATATCGATGAGCGGATCCTCCCGGAAGAGTCGTCAGAGGCTGCCGTCATGCGACTAGCCCGGGAAAAGGCAGCGGCGGTGGCCGCCGCTAATGCCGGGGCTGCGGTGATCGGCAGCGACCAGGTGGCCGTTTTTGAAGGGCGTATTCTCGGCAAACCCGGGGATTCGGCCCGCGCCCGCCACCAGCTGCTGAGCTACTCCGGCGGCACGGTGCGCTTTCTTGCCGCAGTGTGCGTTCAGTGCGATGGGCGGGTTGAAGAGGCCCTGGAGCCGGTCTCGGTGCGCTTCCGTGCCCTGGATGCGGCCAGCGTGGATCGCTACATTGCCGCTGACCGCCCTTTCGACTGCGCCGGTGCGATCCGCTCCGAGGGGCTCGGCGCGACGCTGCTCGAGGCCGTGGATAGCCAGGACCCGACCGCGTTGATCGGCCTGCCATTGATCTCGCTATCGCGGCTACTGCGTGCCCACGGTTTCATCCTTCCTTAGCCCTGTGAGAGACCCCGGACCGCAGGTCGCAGAGGGAGGGCGGCAGCTTGTGCGCCACCCTCCCCGGCGGCGCAGGCCGTAACCGCGTTCAGCGCGGTTGCATCTCCAACCGCTGAAGCGTTTCATAGGCGCCGACCCCCAGGGCGGTCCCGAAACGCTCGGCGAGCTGGGAGAGGAGATCGCGTCGTGCGGTGTAGTCGACGATCTCCTCCTCGCCGATCACATCACGTGCGACGCTGCGCACACTCCCGATCTCATCGGTCAGACCGGTTTCCAGGCTTTGACGACCGGTCCAGACGAGCCCGGAGAAGAGCTCGTCCTCGTCCATTCCGGCCTCCTCGATGCGCTCGCCCCGGCCGGAGCGCACCGCATCGATAAACTGCTCGTGAATGTCATCAAGCATCGTCTGCAAGTGCTCGACATGTTCGGGATTTTCCGGGCCGAAGGGGTCGAGAAAGGCCTTATCCGCACCGGCTGTATAGAGCCGGCGCTCAATACCGAGGCGCTCCATGGCCTCTTCAATGCCGAAGCTCCCCATAATCACGCCGATGGAGCCGACGATGCTCGACTCGTTGACGTGGATTTGATCGGCGGCTGCGGCCACGTAATATGCGCCCGAGGCACCGACGTCCTCGATCACCGCGTGGACCGGGATGTCCTCGTGATCGTCGCGCAGGTTTCGCAGCGCTTCATTGATTTGCCGGGCGTGTACAGCGCTGCCCCCTGGGCTGTTAATCCGCAGAACGACGCCGGCGACATCATCGGCCTCGAAGGCCCGCTCCAACCCGCGGATCACCTGCTCAGCGCTGGCAGCGGAATCAGCCATGATCGGGCCGTCGATTCGAACCTCGGCGGTGTGGGGGCCGACCTCTTCCTCGGCGGCGAATTCGAACCGTCCTATCGAGATGGCGATCAGCACGACGACAGCCAGAAACACGCCGCGGGTAATCAACCGCCAGCGCCGGGCCCGGCGCTGTTCACGGACGTTCTCGCGGAGTAGCTCCAGCAGTGCCTCGCGGTCGGACATATGTTCGCTCATCAGTCATCCTCTCTCGGTCTAACGACGGCAGGGCCGTCCTGCGCAGCGGGGCCGAGGTGCTCGAGAACGCTGGTCAGCGTTTCGTCGAGCGGCGCCTCTACGGAGATCGACTCGCCGGTTTCCGGATGGTTCAGCTGCAGTTTGCTTGCGTGCAGGAAGAGCCGCCGCAGACCGGCGTCGCGCAGCATCTCGCAACGCTCCCCATAGCGCTCGTCCCCGGCTACGGGGTGGCCCAGGTGTCTGGCGTGGACCCGAATCTGGTGGGTCCGTCCGGTCTCCAGGCGTGCCTCCACCAGTGTGGCTTCCTCCCAGCGCTGGAGAACCCGGAACTCGGTTCGTGCCGGCCGGCCATCCGGGTCCACACGCACCTGGCGCTCGCGCGGGGCGCCAGGCAAGCGCAACAGCGGGGCGTCCACCGGGCAATGATCGGTCTCCAGTCGCCCTTGCAGCAACGCCGTATAGCGTTTTTCAACTCGGTGGTCTCGGATCTGGGCGTGGAGCCGCCGAAGGGTTGATCGCCGTTTGCCGAGCATCAGGCAGCCGCTGGTCTCCTGGTCCAGTCGATGGGCGAGTTCGACAAAAGGCAAGTCGGGGCGGATCTTGCGAAGTGCCTCGATCAACCCGAGGCGAACGGTGCTACCACCGTGGACGGCGAGCCCGGAGGGTTTGTCCAGAATCAGGAGACGCTCATCCTCGTAGAGGATGCCGCGGCGCAGGCGTTGGGCCAGGGCGCGCGGAACCTCGCTGCTGCCCTCTGCGCTGCCTTGAGGGGCGCGCTGAAGCGGTGGGATCCGCACGACTTCGCCAGCCGCCAGGCGCCGGGTCGGCTTGGCGCGACCGCCATCGACACGCACCTCCCCTTTACGCAGGAGTCGATAGATGCGGCTGCGCGGTAGCCCCTTGAGTTGACGCAAAAGGAAATTGTCGATGCGCTGGCCGGCTTCGTCGGGATCGACCTGGTGGTAGCGGACGCGGGAAGCAGTATCGGGCATGGTGTGGAGTGTAGCAAATCTTTGCATTTGAATGGGGTTACAAGTGCCTGATACAATTGACCGCACGTGGCCGAGGATGCGTCCGGCCACGGAGAGTTTCCCCGCGGGTGGCGCTTGCTGATGCACGCCATCCGAGAACCCGTACGGGCGGACCGAATTACCAATCGGGGGCAGCCCGACGAACAATCACGAACAAGACGCCCTGCGCCCCCTTGGAGCTGCGCGGATGGCACGATCGGACCTCTTTCGCTGGATGGCCTGGATTGCTTATTGGTCCGGGCTGGATCAGCCCTGGCTTTCGGAAAAGGCGCGCGTCGCCGCCGCGGCGACCGAGACGCGCCCGCCATGGTCCGTCGACACCCGACAGTTCGAGGCGCTGGCGGCAGGGCTGCGGAGAGTGTCAGCCCATGAAGAGAATGCTCATCAACGCAACTCAGCCGGAGGAGTTGCGAGTCGCCCTCGTCGATGGCCAAGTCCTTTACGACCTGGATATCGAGGCTCCCTCGCGGGAGCAGAAAAAAGCCAACATCTACAAAGGGATTATCACCCGCGTCGAGCCCAGCCTTGAAGCGGCGTTTGTCCAGTACGGCGCGGAACGCCACGGTTTTCTGCCTTTCAAGGAGATCGCGCCTTCCTATTTTGCCTCTGCCGACGGTCAGCGCAGTTCAGCGAAAGAAGGGCTGCGCGAAAACCAGGAAGTCCTGGTCCAGGTGGACAAGGAAGAGCGAGGCAATAAAGGCGCGGCACTGACCACCTACATCAGCCTCGCTGGTCGCTACCTTGTTCTCATGCCGAACAACCCGCGAGCCGGAGGCGTATCCCGGCGGATCGAGGGTTCCGAGCGCGCCGAGATTCGGGAGAGCCTGCGTCAGCTGGAGGTCCCCGAAGGGATGGGGCTGATCGTCCGGACCGCTGGCGTCGGGCGCAGCACCGAGGAGCTCCAATGGGACCTTGACTACTTGCTCAAGCTCTGGGACGCCATTCAGAAGGCGACCTCGGAGCGTGCGGCGCCGTTCTTGGTTTACCAGGAGAGCGACGTCATCATCCGGGCATTACGGGACTACCTGCGCCCGGACATCGGCGAGATCCTCGTGGATGACGAGACGGTCTACAACAAGGCCCGGGATTTCGTCGATCAAGTCATGCCGTATAACCGGCAAAAGCTCAAACGCTACTCGGACGCGGTCCCCCTCTTCTCCCGCTATCAGATCGAGAGCCAGATCGAGTCAGCGTTCCAGCGCGACGTGCGGCTCCCTTCCGGGGGCGCGATCGCGATCGATCACACCGAGGCGCTGATCTCGATCGATATTAACTCATCGCGGGCGACCAAGGGCGCCGACATTGAGGAAACGGCGCTCAACACGAACCTAGAGGCCGCTGACGAGATCGCCCGCCAGCTGCGCCTGCGTGATCTTGGCGGGCTGATCGTCATCGACTTCATTGATATGGGGCCGCCACGGCACCAGCGCGAGGTGGAGAATCGGCTGCGCGAAGCGGTCAAGGCCGATCGGGCCCGTGTCCAGATCGGGCGTATCTCTCGCTTCGGCCTTCTCGAGATGTCGCGGCAACGCCTGCGCTCCTCGCTAGGCGAGGCTCACCAGGAGGTCTGCAGCCGCTGCGGCGGTCAGGGCACGGTGCGCAGCGTGGAGTCGTTGGCGTTGTCGATCCTGCGCATCATCGAAGAGGAAGGGATGAAGGAGAAGACCGGCCGTGTCCTGGCCCAATTGCCGGTCGATGTGGCCACCTTCCTGCTGAACGAGAAGCGTAGCCAGATCGCCGAGCTGGAGCACCGCCACGGCGTGCATATCCTCCTGATCCCGAACCGCAATCTGGAAACGCCGCACTACGAGATCCGGCGGCTGCGGACCGACGAGGAGATGGATGCGGAAGCCAGTAGCTACGATCTGGCGACCCCTGCGCCGGAGCCGACGGTGGTGGAAGCCGGGACTCCTGTGAGCCGGCCGCCGGCCCCTGCCGTCCAGGGTGTGACCCCCAGTGCGCCGGCCCCTGCCCCGCAGGAGCAAAGCGGATCAGGGAAGGATCGGGAGACCGTTGCATCCGCTGATGCCCACGAGGGCGCAGGCGGCAGTTCGGACGCGCCGCTCAGCTCGATTTTCCGCCGGCTGCGTGGGCTTCTCTTTCAGAACGGCCAGCAGCAGGAGGCCGACACGGAGTCCGCACAGCAGAAGAAATCGAGCGCCCAGGCATCGAGTAAAGGCGGACCAGACCGTGATACGGACGGCGAGGACGATGCTCGAGAGCGCAGTGGCAGCCGTCGTGGCCGCAGAGGAGGACGTTCCCGCGGTGGGCGGAACCAGCGAAGCGGGCAGACCGCCCCCGGGGCTGACGATCAGGGTGAAAAGGCAGCCGAGGATTCGATCAAAGCCTCCGGAAGCGATACGCGCGCCAAGGCCGTGCCTTCAGCAGAAACAGCCGGAGAAGCGGAAAAGGACAAGACCCAAGGGGCACACGGTACCCCGACGGAAGGGCAAGCGGGCGGCTCAGCGGAGAACGGGAGCAGCGACTCCGGCAGCGGGGGCCGTACTGGCAGAAGCCGTCGCGGCCGTCGGGGTGGGCGTCGCCGGCGGCGCAGCGCGGCGCAGGCCGAATCCGGGGCTGCCGACACTGAAGTCTCCAACGCACGGACCAAGGGTGCCGCGGCAGAGTCGTCAGATGGACAGAACCGGAGACCGCAGGGAGAGAGCCAAAGCCCGGCTCCCGCATCCTCATCGGCCAGTGAACAGGCCCAGGAGCAGGTTGCAGAAAGCACCGCACCGGAGCGTGGGCAGGCAACCGAGGTAGCCGCAACCGCCGAGACCGCCAGTAAGAAGGGGGCTGAAACGCCGGCGTCGGGTGATGAGACGCAAGCAGGCTCTATGGAGAGCAGCGGTGAGCGCGGTGCAACCTCGGGTCGCCGGGGCGCACGTGGGGGCCGCGGCCGCCGGGGTGGG
>PUNM01000096.1 GCA_003552625.1 Ectothiorhodospiraceae bacterium | reverse complement strand
GACGAGCCGGCCGTCCCGAAGCGCCTCCTGGACGTCGGCGAGCTCGTGGAACTGTCCCGGCGCACGCTGGACCTGATCCATACTCACGACTTCGAGCCGGTCGCCGGGGAGCACGCCCGTCGCCCACATGATGTTACGCGCGCTGGCGCGCTCGATGTCGGTCGGAACCACACAGTCACCGACGTGAGCACGGGTTCGAGCCCACGATCGGCGGCTCTTCGATGCTATGCTGTCCTGAGTTGCTGACATAGGTGCGTCACAGGCTGAGAAGCCGGCGCCAGCGCCTTAAGCAGGTGAGCGGCCCGCTACGGACGCGAAAACAACAAAATCAACTCCGGTAGTAAGTACCACTTCGCGCCGTGCGCGCGATGTCGCGCGTTAGTTAAGTTAGTATATAGTGCTCATCCCCTGTATGTGTGCGCCTATCCCGGACCGGGGAGGTCTTCCTTCGCGAATGTGCTCTCAAGCATACTCTTGACGGCTCTCGCATCCGAATGGGACAAATCATGCTCAACCCTGATTAAGTCCTTATTTATATACCGCTCTTTGGTCGATCCGTTCGTCGAGACGACCCCATCTATATCTTGCGCGATCTCAGATGCAAGGGTTTGGAGGTCGGTGCCGTCGTCGTCGTCACTATCGTCGTGCGCGTCGATCACCTCGTCGTATAGCTCGCTTTTGAACGTCTCCTTACGCCGCTCGTACGCTTCGGCGAGTCGCTCCCGGGGTTTCGTCACGCCAATCTCTGTTATCCGCTTCTCGTAGCCGTCGACACGCATCCGAGGGTATTTTTTGTAGACTTTGTTCGATTCGCGCTCGCGCGTCACTTCGATGTTTTTCCAGGACACCGACGCCCACCCCTCTTCCGGGTACTTCTCTTTCATGGAAAGAAGCGCGTGCAACCGGCCGATCGTCTGACTGTCGAGCTCCGATAGTCTCGGAAGCGTGTAGAGCACGCCCATGTTCTCGTCGCGGACGGTCTGGAGGGTCTGATTCAAGAGTACCTGTTCTTTTTCATACCAGCTGCGATTTCCAAGCCCGACGCCCGCTTCGTCGAGCATGACCATGCTCCCAGCGCCGAGATCGTCGTCGCGGAACGCTTTGACCAGCTCGGCGGGGTCGAAGAACACCCGGTCAGCGCTGAACGTGGGGTCGACTTTCTGGCAGATTGAGAGCGCGGTGTGCGACTTGCCGGACCCTTCGCGGCCGACTATCACACCCATGAAGTGCTCGTTCTCGACGTTCATACGCCTCCAGATGTAGCGCCTGAGCACCCGCGCCGGTGGGCTCCCGCCGTGGTTTCGCAGCGCGGGCGGTGGTGACGGCGAGTCCTGCTCAACGGCCATTAGACCGCGTCACCTCCACGCGTCCGGTAGTCCGACTCTTGCATCTCCGGCCCGAAGCCGAGCTCGGCGTACGCCTGCATCAGGGCGTCACCCCACACCATGAGCCGGTCGGGTTCGGCGCGCCGAATTTTCTTTTCGCCGCCGCGCTCAGTGGTGCCGTATATTGTCACTCTGTCTTCGGTCTCCCCGACGACAACCGCCGTCTCCTCGGGCACGAGATCGAGTTGGTAGCGCTCCCAAAGATCGGCGACTGCGTCGTTCTTGTCGACGAACGGCAGCAGCCGGCGACGGAAGGCCAACACGCTGTCTTCGAGCGCGACGACAGTCTGATGCGAGTACCCGCCTGTCGCGAGTCGCTCGGTCTGTGCTTGGTCCTGCACTTCGGCAAGCTCGTTGAATCCGATCTCTAACTGCCGGCGGAACGGTTTGGCCCGGTCGGGTGCCGGGTCGTCGTAGCTGCTCATTAGTCACTCACCCGAAGAGCTTGTTCCGGATCTTCGAGATCCGTCCGCGCGAGTCGTCGGTCTCGTCGTTCCGCTCGACTTTGTTCGTCGTCACGATCTCGGTCACGCCCCGGAACGTTTTGCCGTCCTTCCCCATTGTCTGATATGCCGTTTTCGCGTCTAACGCGGTCCGAACGTCGCGTTTGGCCGAGTCGGTCATCTTCCGCTGCGGGTCCGCGTCGATGTCGTGCACGCCTTGCGCCAGCTCGAGGAACGGCCCGAAGCAGAGTCGGCCCGGGTTGTGTTCGTGGATGACGCGGTCGGCCTCGTTCTCGTTGAGCCAGCGGTCGCGCCAGACGTCTTCCTCTTCCTTTTGGGCGAGCGCGTGGCTCCGCGCGAAGTCGACGCCGAACGTGCCTTTCAGCGCCGAAAAGTCGTCGTTGAAGATGTCGGGGTCGGTCAGTTCCTCCAAGAGCGCCGCCTTTCGCTGCGGCGACATCTGGTTGGCCGCGACTTCGGCGGCCGCCGACGCGCCGGCCCCCTGGGCGGCGAGCTCTTCGCGGTCGCGGAGTCGCTGCTCTCGGGTGCGGTCGTCTCGCGGTTGGGGCTCTCGGCTCATGCTTCCACCTCGGCGCTCTCAGGCGTTTCAGGCACGTCGCCGGTCAGGTATCGCCCCACGGTGGACAACGTCGAGAGCGCGGTCGCAAGCGCCAACACGCCGAACACAGCAGCCATCCCGATCCACACCGGCGCGGCGAAGACCTGGAACTCGACGAGCAGCAACGCCACGCCCGTGTAGAGCAGGTATCGGCCGAGCAGAGAGATCTGGTCGGTCAACTGCTCGCCGGCGACGCTCGCCAGCAGCGACCACGGTCCCGCTTCCTCCTGCTCACGGCTCGCTTCGAGACCCTCGCGGACCACGGCGCGGACGGCTTCACTCTTTG
>PUNM01000102.1 GCA_003552625.1 Ectothiorhodospiraceae bacterium | reverse complement strand
GCCGCTTCGGCCGCCGTGCGCGCCTCTTCGACACGTTGCTGCGCCTCCGCGCCGCGCTGCGAGAGCGGCTCGAAAGCCCCGTAGTACCAGCCGGCTACGGCCAGCGCCAGCCCGGCCACGCTGAGCAGAACGCGCTCGCGCCTCGTTCGCGCCTCGATCTGTGCCGCCAAAGGGCGCAGTGCCTGTGCCAGGCGCTCCCTCATTCTCCCTGCTCCGTCCCGATCCGAAAGACCACCCCACCGAGTTCCGGGCGGAGCACGGACCGCGCGACGCCATTGCTATCCGCCTCGTCGTTGTCTGCCCCGGTCGCCGCGAACTCCGCCACGCGAACCAGTTCGAAGCGCTCGAAGCGGACGCCGTCAAAGCTCGTCTCCCCGGCCAGCCGGTCGAGGTACTCGGGGACCAGGGCCGCACTGACGGCCCGCCCTTCAAGGCCAACTTCCCCGTCCATGAGCCGGATGCGCGTCAGCCAAACCCCATCGACCCGGTTTCGGGCCAACGCCTCCAGCGCACCGGCGAACCCCTCGCCGCGACTTTCGTCGAGCTCCACCAAGGCGTCGGCGAAACGCTCGCGCACTTCCACCTCCGCCGCTAACTCGTCACGTCGATCGGCCAGCGCATCGTCCGGCTCCAAGGCCTCGAACTCGGCTTCCAGCTCGGCCCGCCGTGACTCCGCCTCCTCCTGTATTACCTCCGCCTCCGCAGCCCGCTCCTCTAAAGCCCCGACCCAGGCATACTGCCCCGCCGCAGCGACGGCGGCGATGAGCACGGCGCTGCCCCAATACCCGGCAATCGCGGTGGCGCTGAGGGGCTCGAAGCGATGGACCGGCGGCTCGTAGAGCGAGACCCCCGGCGGATCCACGGCGGGCACGGCCGCCGCCACGGCTAACAGGATCCCCGGCTGTGTGGCCTCGTCCAGCGCGGGCTCTGCGACGGCCTCGTAGTCAACGACCTGGCGCAGATCGACCCGAGCCGACGGAACGCCAAGCACCTCGTTGAGCCCGTCCACCACGGCCGAGCGATCCGTCGGCGTCGGCAGGACGAGTAGCTGCCCGACCTGCGCGGTGGCAAGCTGGCTCTCGTAGTAATCCAGCGAGCGCTGAACCTCGAGCACGATCCCCTGGATCGCACGGTCACTCTGCTCCTCCAACGCGCGGGTCCCGTAGCGATGGCTGCGCGTCAGGTAGAGCCGCTCTCCCCGGGTGATGAGGATCAGGCCGCGTTCCGGCCCGATGTGCAGCAGAGCCAGGCCCTGCTCGGGATCCGGCATCTGGGCGCCCAGTTTGCAAAGCGCGAAATCCCGCGGGAGAACCTGTACAGGCTGAAGGCCACTGTCGCGGACCTCGGCAACACGGGCCTCGATGTGCCCCCGGCGCGCCACGGCTACCGAGACCATCGTGCCACCGTCCGGCTTGCGGTCGGAGTGGAGCCGCCGGACGGCGACGCAGGCTTCCTCGAGCGGGATATTGCTGAGTTCGCGCACCCGAAGCCGTGCGGCACCGGCCAGCTCATCATCCGGCACCCCGGGGATGTCGATCTGTTGGCTTTCGAACTCCTCCGAAGCGAGGACGATGTAGGCCGGCGCGCCAGCAAGGCCGTGGCGCGCAACCCAATCCCGCAGTGTACCGCCGACACCTTCCCTGCCGACGGCGACCGATTCTGCGGCTTGCAGGCGATCCCCCGAATCCTGGGAGAAAGCCGCCAGGGCGACGGAGTCGGGTCGGATCAGCACACCGACCCGGTACCGTGCTCCCCGCGAACGCCCGAAGAGCCTGCGAAGCCGCGCGGCAGCGGCGATTTTGTTCAAATCAATCCACCCGCAAAGGAGTCCGAAACCCCTTTTAAAAAAAGGTTATTGGTATTCTAACACGCCCCTGCCCGTGGTGTGTGCCGCGCGCGAGCATTGCGAGCCACGTGGGCAAGCATCGCGGCTGCCACCACGGCAAGGAAGAGCAGCCCGACCACTCCATCCACCGGGACCCCGACGTCGAGCATCCAACCGGTTACCGGTGGCGAGAGCGCGGTGGCCACGGTCATTGCCGCGTGGGCCAGCGCTCGGATAGCGCCGAGATTCTGTACGCCGTAGAGCTCCGCCCACAGTGCATTGATCGCCGGAGCCCCGACCCCGGCTGACAGCCCAGCCAGGGCCATGTAGGCCGGGACCACCCAACTCGCCTCCACCACGGTCGCCAGAGCCAGCCCAACGGCCAGGGGCATCAGTGCCAGCGGCAAAGACCGGCGAGCGGTGATGCGATCCACCCACGGCCCCCCGTAAAGCAACCCAACGACGTGCGCGGCCGCGAAGCCCATGAACGAGCCCGCCATCCACTCCAGGCTCCAGCCGCGGCTCTCGGCGATGTGCACCTGGTGGAAGAACAGGAAGGTGACCGCTGTCGGCGCGGCCACTACCGCCGGCAGGAGAAGGTAGAGTCGCACGTCGCGGAGCACGTCCCGGCGGCGCCAGCGCGCTGCCGCCGTCTGCTCGTGGGCTTGGGCATCAATCCGACGCCGACGCACCCCGTGGCCCCGCAGGAGCCCGAGCAGGCTCGGCGCCCCCAGCATCAGCAGCACCGCGGCCACGCCGAGCCAGACCTTCTGCCAGCTCAGCACCGCCATCAGGGCCACCGCCGTCACCGGCAGGAGCGCTTCAGCCAGTGGCAGGCCGAGGGTCGCGATACCGAGCGCCCGTCCCCGCTGGGCGTCGAAGTAACGCGCCATACTGCTCAGGGCCATGTGCGCCATCAGCCCCTGGCCACAGAGCCGGAGGAGAAAGAGCGCGAGCAGCAGCGTGAGCAGGGAGCCGGCGCCCCCGAGCAGCGCCGCACCAAGTGCCAGGCCGGCGACCGCCCCGACGGCAAAGAGGCGCAGATCCACCCGATCGAGCAGCCGCCCGACGACGATCACCGCCGCCGCGCTGCCCAGGGTCGCCAGTCCGTAATAGAGACCGAAGCCGCCGTGCCCAAGGTCGAAGGCCGAGCGGATCGGATCACTGAACAGGGAGACAAAGAAGGTCTGGCCGAAGCCCGAAAGGGCTGCGGCCAGTAACCCGAAGCCTAGAAACCGGCGATTCTGCTGGATGAACCGCAGGTATTCCACATCTACCGCTCGGGGGCAGCCCCGACGGCGACAGCGCCCGGCTCCTCACCGTCGGCGAGCTGCATTGCCATCTTCGGCGCATACCACAATGACGGGAGCAGGATCAGGGACACCGGCACGGCGGTCACCACGATAAACGACTGCAGCGCGGTAATCCCGCCTTCGCCCATGAGCATGAGGATCATCGCCATCACGCCGAGGACGATCCCCCAGAAGACCCGCAGCCAGGTGCTCGGCTCGTCACCTTCGCTCATGGTCAGAGAGATGGTGTAAGTCATCGAGTCGGACGTGGTCGCCACAAAGATCGTGGTCAGCACCAGGAAGAGCACCGCGATCAGCGTACCCAGGGGCAGCTGCTGCGCGGTCGCCATCATCGCCGCCGGCAGGCCGGCTTCGTTGTACGGCTCCGAGATGGCACCCGGTGCGGCCAGCTCGAAGGCGATGCCGGAGCCACCGACGATGGCGAACCAGAAGCAGGTGGCCACCGGCGCCAGGACGGACATGGCGAGGACGATCTGGCGGATGGTCCGGCCCCGGGAGATGCGGGCCACGAAGATCGCCATCAGAGGGCCGTAGCCCATGAACCACCCCCAGAAGAAGACGGTCCACCAGTCCAGCCAGGCAGGGTCTTCCCGGAAGGTCGCCATCGGCACCAGGTTGTCCACGTAGGTCCCCATGCCTTGCACGAACCCGTCCACGATGAAAGCGGTGGGACCGAAGAGCAGGATAAAGGCGGCCAGCCCCAGCGCGAGCATGACGTTGAAGCGGCTCAGCGTCCGGATGCCCCGGTTCAGACCGGTGATCGCCGAGAACAGGTAGATCGGGATCACCGCCAGGAGGACCGCCGCAGGCAGCCACACCGTATCCGGCGCGTTGAAGAGTTCGCGCAGGCCGTAGGCCACTTGCAGGCCAAGGAATCCGAGCGGCCCCACAGTACCGGCAACCACAGCGATGACACAGAAGGTATCGACGATGGCGCCCGGGGTGCCGTGCATGATCCGCTCGCCAAAGAGCGGGTAGAGCAGCGTGCGCGGCTTCAGCGGCCAGCCCCGGTGGTAGTGGAGCTGCATCAGCATGCCGCCGGTCAGGGCACCGAGGATCGACCAGGCCAGGAACCCCCAGTGCATGAAACTCTGCGCCAACGCCGGCACGGCGGCCTCTTCACTGCCGCCCTCGACGCCAAGCTCCGCGACGAACAGCGGCGAGGGATCCATGAAGTGGGCGATCGGCTCGGCAGCCGCCCAGAAGACGCCGCCGCCGGCCAGCAGCGTGGCCATGATCATCGCCAGCCAGGAGAAGGTGCTGTAGTCCGGCGCGTCATTCCCCACGCGGAGACGGCCCAGGGGGCTGAACGCCATGACCAGAGCGACCAGGAACGTGGCGAGGAGAAGCAGCTGCCAATACGCCCCGAAATACTGGGTGGCGTACCCGAAAGTGGTATCGACCACGGCGCTCAGGCCGTCGAGATCCAGTGCCGCAAAGAGGATGAAGAGCAGCACGAAACCGCCGGAGAGAAAGAGGACGGTGCGCTCGTTGCCGCGGATGTCGCGCTCAGGCACCGCCGGACTCGGGTCATTCATAGGAATGCATGGGCTCCGCTCTGGAAGTGACTGGAAAGGGCACCACCGCGGAGCGGGCTCTCGGCAACGCTCCCGGGCGGCCCCCGGCCGGAAAAGCGCTGCACCCTACGCACTCACGCTTCGCTTTGCAACTTCCTATGTGGCGGGCTTTTCTTCGTCGCGCATCGGACAGCGCCGGGGCACCGGCACCCCGCCGATACCCCGGCACTGAAGCAGCGCTGTGCAGGCGTGGGGCGATCAATCGTAGCGAATGCGCCCCAGCTCCTCCTGCAGCCGTTCGACCAGCTGGCGCTGGCGCTCCGCCGCTTCGGCGATCTGCTGGACACCGCCGTGGGTCTCATTGGCCACATCCCGGATATTGACCACGTTGCGGTTAATCTCCTCGGCCGTGGACGCCTGCTGCTCCGCCGCACTGGCGATCTGCGTATTGAGATCGCTGATCGTGCTCACCGCCTGCGTGATGGCGTTGAGGCTGTCGCCCGCCTGGCTGGAGGACTGCACGGTGTTGCCAGCCTTCTCGCTGCTTGCGGACATCCGCTCGACTGCCTCCTGGGAGCCACGCTGAAAGCGCTCGGCGATCTCCTGGATCTGCTGCGTGGACTCCTGCGTGCGGCCGGAGAGCTTGCGGACTTCGTCGGCGACCACGGCAAAGCCGCGGCCGCTCTCGCCGGCGCGGGCCGCCTCGATGGCCGCGTTGAGCGCGAGCAGGTTCGTCTGCTCGGTGATCTCATTGATCGCCGCGACGATGGAGCGAATCTCCTCCGACTCCCCGGAGAGCGTCTCCACCGACTGCTGGGTGCGCTCGAGCTCGTGGGCCAGATCCTGAATCGCCTCCACGGTCTGCTCGACGACACGGCGGCCGTTACTGGTGGCCTCCTCGGCTTCCCGAGCCGAATCCGCCGCCGAGTTGGTATTGCGCGCCACCTCTTGAACGGTGGAGACCATCTCGTTCATGGCCGTGGCCAGCTCCTCGCTCTCGGAACGCTGGCGCTCGATGCCCCGCGTGGCCTGCTCGGTGACCGCACTGAGCGTCTGCGCCGAGTGCTGCAGGTCATCACGCGCCTCCGAGGCGGCGCGCAGCGCCTTGCGCGAGGTCTGGGTGAGCGCGTTCACACTCTGCGCGACTTCCGTGACCTCATCCTGGCCGTCGAGCCGGATTTCCCGGGTCAGGTCCACCGGATTGCCCGTCATGGCCTGAATCTCCCGGGAGGTGGCGGTCAGCGGAGTGACAATGCTGCGTATCACCAGGAACACGAACCCCACGACCACCGCCAGCACGGCGACCACCGGGCCGGCAAAGTTCATGGCAAATCCGGCGAGATCGGCCCGGCCACGCTCGAGGTAGACCCCGGAGGCCACCACCCAGTCCCACGGCTCGTAGACCTCGAAATAAGTGGACTTTGCAACCGGCTCGTCACGGTCTTCCCCGGGCATCGGCCACAGGTACTCGACGAACCCCGCGCCATCCGCCTCGACAACATCGAGGGCTTCACGGATAAAGTACTGCCCTTGGTCATCCTGCAGGTCGTGCAGATTCTGCCCTTCCAGCTCCGGACTGACCGGGTGCATGACCATCTCCGGGCCACGATCCATGATCCAGACGTACTCGCGAGAGCCATCGCCGTACTCGTTGTAGCGCATGTGGCGTATGGCGTCCGCCGCCCGATCGCGGGCCTCCGCTTCCGTCAGTTCGCCCGCTTCGGCGCGCTCGGCGTAGCGCTCCGCCACGGTCACCGCCGATTCGACAACGTACGCCGCACCCTGCTCGCGCTCGTCCAGCACCAGTCCGAACGCTGTGGCAAGGGAGTAGCTGCCCAGGAGGACAAACCCGATGAAGCCGATTCCGAGTATGGCCCACAAGCGGGTACCGACTCGGAATCTGCGGAGTAATTTCTGCATGGCCGTGCCCTTTACACTTTCACTGGTGTATCGGCGAGGTTGCCCCGCGCTTGACCGCCGGAAGAAACCGTTCCGGCTCGGATGGCCCGTAACGCTGCCACAAGCCAGCACAACACGCCAGGTTTCTGATTGATCTCGATCACTTCGCGCAGCCCCGCATCTGATCAGGACGATTGATTCACGTTGCCGCAACGATTAGCCTGAACCGGGCAATGCAGGGGTTCCGGGATCGCAGAGAGAGCCCGCACCATCAGAAGGACCCCGATCGCAATGGAGGGAACGAGATGCGCAAAGTGATCACCGCGACACTGGCCCTGGCCACAGGCTGCGTCCTTGCCGGCACCGCCGTGGCCCAATCGGACGAGGAAAAGATCAACTACCGCCAGGCGGTCCTTGTCGTCATCGGCGGCAACTTCGGCCCGATGGGCGACATGGCTCAGGGCGAGATTGACTACGATGCCGAGGTCTTCGCCCGCAACGCCGAGCGCGTCGCCGATTTGAGCCGCATGGCCCTGGAAGGCTTCGAGGGTGGGCCGCACAGCGGCGACACCGACGCCAAAGCAGCGATCTGGGACGAGTGGGACCAGTTCGAACAGGGCATGACAAACTTCGAAGAGGCCGCACAGGGTCTGGCGGAAGCCACCGAGGGCGGCGATCAGGATCTCGGCGCCGTGCAGCAGGATTTCATGCAGGTCGCCGAATCCTGCCAGAATTGCCACGACAACTACCGCGACAACTGAGCGCGTATTGCCGGGGGACGCTGCCAGGGCGCCCCCGGCAAAGCCGTTGCCCTTAGCGCGTTACCACTCCCCCGCCGTTAATCCGCGTCTCCCAGTCCTCGAGAATCCGGTTCAGATCGTCAAAGTCGAAGGGCTTGACCACGTAGGCATCAAAACGCGCGGTCTCGTCCTGATCCCGCTCGTGAAGCGCATCCGCACTCACCGCGATCACCGGAGCCGAGGCCAGGCCCGGATCCTCACGCAGGTAGCGCAGGACCTCCGAACCATGGATATCCGGCAGATGGAGATCGAGCAGGATGATGTCCGGCCGCTGCACCCGCGCAGCCTCCAAGCCGGAGTAACCGTCCTCGGCCTCGATCAGCTCCGCGTCACGCCGTTGCTGAACCAGGCCCCGGAGCACCATGCGGTTGAGTTCCTGGTCCTCGATGTAGAGCAGACGCAGCCGCGACCGCACCTCCGGCTGGCCGCCGCCATCATCGCCGCTGCCGGGGCGTCCGGTCGCCCCGGCAGCGGCGCCTTGGCCGGCTGTTGCCGCCGGGCCACCAGCCAGCGAGCGGGGCAACCGCACCCGAAAGCGCGACCCCTCACCCACTTCACTCTCGACCAGCTCTACATCGCCGCCCATGAGGCGCCCCAGCCGTCGGACCAGGGGCAGGCCGATCCCACTGCCCTCCACGGCTCCCGACTCCCGGCCGAGGCGGTCGAAGGGCTCGAAGAGCCGCTCCCCGGTCACAGAGGGGTCGATCCCTGCGCCGGTATCAACGACATCGATCCACACCTGCTCGGCCCCGGCCCCGTAGGAGACCTCAATCTGGCCGCCAGGGCGATTGTACTTGGCCGCGTTGGAGAGCAGATTGAGGAGAATCTGGCGCAGGCGCAGCGGATCGGCGTAGGCGTGGATCGCCTCCCTCGCCGCCGGGCGGTGCTCCACCGAGACGCGGTGGTTGCGCGCCTCGCCCTCGACCAGGCGCAGTGAGGCATCCACCACCGCGGGGATCGAGACATCTTCCAGTTCCACCGCCAGGCGCCCGGTCTCGATCTTGGCGAAGTCGAGCACATCGTTCATCAGATCGCGCAGGTACCAGCCCGCGCGCAGGATCTCCTCGTAATACTGCCGGCGCAGGTCGCTTTCCGGCTCCGGGCTGGCATTGAGCATCTGCGTCAGGCCGAGCACCGCATTGAGCGGCGTCCGCAACTCGTGACTCATTGCGGAGAGAAATTCCGACTTGGCCCGATTGGCCCGCTCCGCCTCCTCCTTGGCGACACGGAGTTGCTGGTTGGCGATTTCGAGTTCCTCCCTAGCCTGCTTGCGCTCCGTGATATCCCGGAAATAGACCGCCAGGCCGTCCTCGGACGGGTAGGCACGCACTTCAAACCACGTGTGCAGTGGCGCAAAGAGCGCCTCGAAGGTTCGAGTCTGCCCGGTCGAGATGGCTGCTCGGTACTCGGTCTCGAAGACGGTGCCGGCCGCCCCGGGGAAGGCGTCCCAGAGGACCTCGCCGATGATCGCCCCGCGCTGGCGCTGCAGCAGGCGCTCGCCCTCTGGATTGAGGTAGCGAAACCGCCAATGGCCGTCGAGCATAAAGAAGGCATCCGTCATGTTCTCGATGGTGGACTCGAGACGGCCGGCCAGCCGGTGCTCCCTCCGCTGGGCACGCTTCAGATCGGTGATGTCTTCCAGCAGGCCGTGGGCTCGGGCCACCTCACCGCTAGGCTCCTGGATAGGCTTGCCGGTCAGCCGGACCCAGTGGAAGCGCCCGGTCCGATCCCGCATCTCCACCTCAATGCGGAAGGGCACAGCGGCATCCAGGGCGCTGGCGATCCGAACTCGCACCAGATCCCGGCTGGTGGGCTCCACATAGTCGAGAAGGGCCTCCACATCCGCCGGGCAGGAATCGTGGCACCGAAGCAGGTCGCGGACGGGCTCGGAGAGGCTGAGTCGGCGCTCGGGACCGTTATCGACCGACCAGTCGCCCACCCGGGCGCTCTGGCAGGCGATGTCCACGAAGGCGTCGCGGTCGATCATCATGGAGGGGTCGCCCAAGCTGCGGCAGGATGCCCGACAAGGGTATTCTGACCATGCGGTCAGTGCAATCACCGTGGTCTTCACTACGCCCGCCCTCCGGGGCGGGCCCCTTGGATTGCCGCACCGGAGTGCGCAGAATCGCCGGGTCCCACCCCAACGATCCGAGCCGGTACCTTGCTCTACCTGCTACTGACCACGCTCCTCTGGGCCTTCTCGTTCTCGCTGATTGGTGAATACCTCAGCGGGCAGGTCGATAACGACTTCGCTGTACTCAGCCGCATCCTGCTGGCGGCCCTGATCTTTCTGCCGCTGCTGCGGCTGCGCGGACTCTCCTCGCCGCTGATTGTCGGCCTGCTCGCCTGCGGCGCACTGCAGTTCGGGGTGACCTATCTCTGCCTCTATCGCTCGTTTGCCTTTCTCACCGTCCCCGAGGTGCTGCTTTTCACGATCACGACCCCTCTCTACGTCACACTGCTCGACGATGCCCTGCACCGGCGCTTTGCGCCCATCGCCCTGGCGGCGGCAGTGCTGGCCGTCTTCGGGGCGGGGGTCATCCGCTACGACGGGATCACCGAGGGGTACGTGGCCGGCTTTCTGCTCCTGCAGGTGGCCAACCTGGCCTTCGCCGCCGGTCAGGTCGGCTACAAGCACCTGCTGCAACGCCACCCGCTGGAGGATCCGGCCTACCGCGTCTTCGGCTGGTTCTTTATCGGCGGCTTGGCGGTCTCTTTACCGAGCTTCCTGCTCTTCGGGGATAGCGGGAAGCTGCCGGACACCGCACTGCAGTGGGGGATTCTGCTCTGGCTGGGAGCCGGCGCCTCCGGACTCGGCCTCTACCTCTGGAACCAGGGCGCCCGACGGGTGGACGGCGGCACGCTGGCCGTGATGAACAATCTCCTGATCCCGGCCGGGTTGCTGGTGAACCTGACGCTCTGGGACGAGGATGCCGACCTGCTGCGCCTCGCCGTGGGCGGCGCCATCATCGTCGCCGCGCTAATCCTCAACGCGCGCTGCTCACGTTACGCTACGTCGTGGTGAGAACGAGCTTGCCCGTCAGGCCGCCGGCCTCCAGGCGCCGATGGGCCTCTGCCGCCTCGTCCAGCGGGAATGTCTCCTGCACCCGCACCGGCAGGGCGAGGATAATAACGTACCACACGAACTACGACCCTAGCCGCTGCGGCGCTGGCGGGCGGTATGGAGGCCGCACTCCTTGCGTTCGGGGTCCTCCCACCACCACCGGCCGGCACGGATATCTTCACCCACGGCCACCGGGCGGGTGCACGGGGCACAGCCGATGCTCCGGTAGCCCTGATCGTACAGAGCGTTATACGGAACATCGAAGGTCCGCAGGTACTGCCAGACCTCCTCCTCGCGCCAGGCGGCGAGCGGGTTGAACTTCTCGATGCCGTGACCGGCATCGTGCTCCTGGAAAGGAAGCTCCTGGCGGGTCACCGCCTGCTCCCGGCGCATACCGGTCAGCCATGCAGAGAGGCCCGTCAGCGCGCGCTCCAGCGGTGCGACCTTGCGAGCGTGGCAGCAAGCCTGGCGGGCAGCAATAGAGTCGTAAAAGCCATTGACGCCATAGCGCTCGATGAACGCCTCGACATCCTCGGGCTCGGGAAAGACGGTCCGCACCCGGCGCCCATAGCGTTCCCGAACTTGCTGCTGCAGGGCGTAGGTCTCTTCGTTCAGCCGCCCGGTATCCAGGGTGAAGATCCCGATGTCAGGGGTGTGCCGCTGGATCAGATCGGTAAGGACCATATCCTCGGCACTGAAGCTGGAGGCCAAGGCCGCGGGGGCATACTCCGCCTCGATCCGGCGAAGCACGCCCAGCGTCTCCTCGATTCGCTCGCCCAGAGCGCTATCCACCCCGCGCCTCCCGGCCCCGCGGACGGGGGTGATGTGAACGGTTGGATCGGTCGTTTCGGTCATGGCTCATCCCGTCGTGCCTGGTTCTGGCAGTGATGGTCAGAGCCTAACAACCCCCAATGATCACCCAAAGGAATAAAGTTTCATTTCGTTATGCTGTTTTAGTTATGGCGCGGTCGCCAGCACCAGCCACAACGCACCGGCGGCCACCGCAGCGGCAAAGACCGCACGGTAGAGGGGTGCAATCCACGGCGGGGCAAAGCCATTGCGCTTGTAGCCGGTGATCATCGCGATGAGCAACCGCTCCCCGCGGACCAGGCGGTATGCCGCGATCGCCGCCACGTGGAGCGTGACCAGGATCAGCAACACATCGAAGATCCGGGTGTGCAGCCGGGTCATGGTCCGCTCCATCTCCGAACCGACGTAACCGGTGAGCGGTCCGCTGTAGAGGATATCGTCGGTGGCGAAGAGGCCAGTGACCGCCTGCGCCAGGACGAGTCCCACAAGCACCAGAACGGCCCAGCCGCCGAGCGGATTGTGACCGCGGCTCGGCGTCCGATCCCGCCACCAGTCGCGCAAATAGGTAGCGACAGTCCGTGGCCCGGCAACAAAGTCCGTGAATCGCGCTGTCTCGCTCCCGATCACGCCCCAGAGGATGCGAAACAGAACGAGGATCACGACCGCATAACCACTCCACTTGTGAACGTCCCACCAGGACAGGCCCTGTTCCCCGCTGTACCAGGCCAGGCCCAGGGCCACGACCACCCCCCAGTGGAAAAGGCGGACCGGCAGATCCCAGACGTAGACCCGCTGCTGCTCCGTCATCGTTTCCCCTCGTAAAGCCCGCGAAGCCGGACTGACCGATCAGTCAGCACCGAGCGCTTTAGCCTAGCTCCCCGCTCCAGCACTGTCAGCCACCCGGACGCACTCCCCGCCGCGGTCTAGACTGAACACGACCATGCCCGAACCATCCCGCACAGCCCTTGCACCGAGACCGGTGTGCTCCCTCCGCCACAGGCGCGGAGGACGAACGCTGCTCGCCGTTGGGCTGGCGCTGGCACTAGCGCTGAACATGCTCCCGGCGACCGTCACCGCCCAACAGCAGGCTCCAGAGCGCCTGATGGCGTCTGAGACGGTGAACGACGCCCAGACCCGAATAGCCACCCTGCTGCAGGCCATCGACACCGCGGCGGCACAGGCTTGGCTTGAGGCCAGCCCGGTGGACCGGTGGCGACGCCTCGCCGCCGATGAACAGCGCGCTGAACGCGAACGGGCGCTCTGGCCTTCGGCCACCCCAGCGGCGTCGTTGCCGATGTCTTTGGACGCCTCGGCCTGCTGATCGTCATCGGCCTTAGCGCAGTTCTCACCTGGCTTCTCTTTGCACCAGCGCCGGAT
>PUNM01000125.1 GCA_003552625.1 Ectothiorhodospiraceae bacterium | reverse complement strand
TGCCTCGGCCTCGGCATTGGTCGGCCGCGCGATCAGGCCACCGCGGGTGACCGCCACCCGGTACTCGGCGCCGTCGGCCATGGGCAGATAGGTGGCACTGCCGTACGTGGCATCCACCCAGGGCAGACGATCACCGTGACGCTGACCCAGCAGCCAGGGATCGATGCCCCGTTGCGGGGGCGCCAGCGGGTGGACGGAACGCGGGCCGGTGCGCTCGGCCTCCAGATCGGCGTAACGGCCGCTGATGCGCTCGAGCCGGTAGCGGGTCTCCAGACCAAGCAGGGTGGCGAGCCCGCTCCAGCGCAGCACGCGGGCATCCACCTGCCACTGATCCCCGGCCAGGGGGACGATCACCTGCCGCCCATCCGGGTAGTGCAGGCGCGCCAGGTACCGCTGCTCCCCCAGCTGCTCGAAGCGCAGCGCCAGGGCCGGCTGCTCCTGGTCCAGGCGCTCGTAGGCCAGCACCCCCAAAAAGAGCGCACCGGCGGTGCCGAGCCCGCCGAGGAGGATCAAGCCCGCCCCGAGCCGCGAAACAGCACCGAGCAGGCGCCCCCGCACGAGTGCCCGCACACCGGCCGCGATGAGGGCCGCGGCGACGATCACGAGCAACACACCGACGGCAAGCCATCCGCCGCCGAGGGTTACCACCTGCCACGCCCCCTCAAGCCCGCCCTTCATGGGTACCGTCCGATTTCCATCCGCCGCACCTTCATCCGGATGATATGCTACGCCACTGCGCGTATCGTGATTGGAGCGCTCAGAATAGGGCCGCCGGGATGGCCGCTCGCGGTTTATGGGCGCACCCTGTTCCGGTGTTTGCACCGTCTGGTACAAAGTAGCCGATGCACTAGTTGGGAGGTCCGGTATGGAAGCAATCGATCCGATTCTGTTACTTGTCATCGGCGCCGTGGTGGGTGCCGCCGTGGGCGCTTATGTTGGCCGCGCCTCGGCCCCGAACACCCAGGAGGTCCGCGACGCCGAGAGCCTCGCACGCCGCAACCGTGAGGAGGTACGCAACGTCCGCAGCGAGGTGGACCGCCACTTCGAGCAAACGGCGGAGATCATGGGCGAGGTCACCAAGGCCTATCGCCGCCTCTATGAGCACATGGCGGACAGCACCCAGCGCCTCGCCCCGCGCCGTACGGAGGACCTGGTCAAGTCCCTGGGCGACCAGCGCCTGCTCTCCAAGGACGTCGTGGAGCAATCCGCCCGCCGTCTGAGCGAAATGCGTGAGAAAGAGCGTCAGGAGGCCCAGCAAGAGGCTCAGAAGCGGGCCCAGATCGCCCAGGAGCGCACGGAGCGCAGCAGCTCGGCATCGGCCTCGACCAGCTCCACGGAGCGCAGCCCGCGGCGTCGCTCCTACTTCGCGACCAGCACTTCGCGGCGTAGCGCCTCCACCAGCTCGAGCAGCAGCCGCTCGGGTGCCACGAGCAGCAGCTCCGGCTCCGGCAGCACCTCCAGCGGTTCACGCTCCGGCAGCACCGCCAGCAGCGGCCAGCGGTCGGCGGGGCGCACGCAGCAGCAACAGCAGCGTCCGAGCCAGCCGACGGGTGCACCGCCCAAGGCATCGGACTCCAAGCCGACCGGGAGCCAGGGTTCCTCGTCCTCGGGGCGGCGTCGCGCCAACATCTTTAACTAAAAGCGGCGCCAGGCGGCATCTGCCGCCAGCAACTCAAGGCTCCCGCGGCCCTCAACCCCGAAGCTCTCCGCGAGCTTCGGGGTTTTTTTCGGTTTCCGTCCCCGGGGGTTGAAACAACTTCGTACAGCCCTTAGACCTGCCCGGTCGCCTACACCCTGAGTCGAACATGGTCTTCGAGTCCTTCCTCGCAGCCCGCGCATCGCTCCTGGCCATCGCTTTGCTGCTCAGCGGCGTGCTGGGCTACACCATGGCGCGGACGAACTTCTGCACCCTCGGCGCCCTCTCCGACTGGGTCAACATGGGGGATACCCGGCGGCTGCGGGCCTGGCTTCTCGCCATTGCCATCGCAGCGCTCGGGCTGGCACTCCTTGAGCCGCTGGGCTGGGTAAGGCCGGACGACGCCAGTCCAGCGTACCGGTCCGCCGAGCTGGCCTGGGGGGCGCATTTGCTGGGGGGCCTGCTTTTCGGGGCCGGCATGGCCCTGGCTAGCGGCTGCGGCAGCAAAACCGCGCTACGCATCGGCACCGGAAGCCTCAAGGCTCTGGTAGTGGCAGCGGTTCTGGCGGTCACCGTGTACGCCATGCTCAACCCGCTACCCGGGCTCGACCGCTCCCTCGATGAATGGCTCTTCACCTGGCTGCAGGCGGCGACCGTGTCACTCGGGCACCCTCAGGATCTGGCCAGCTTCTTCGGCGGCAGCCCGCTGCTGCGCGGCCTGCTTGCCGGGGCGGTGGCTTTGGCCCTGCTCGCCCTGGTCTTCGCCGCCCGGGATTTTCGCAGCAGCGCCCGGCACATTGCCGGCGGCACCGTGGTGGGTCTTTGCGTGCTGGGTCTGTGGGTCGCCAGCAGTGTTTTCCTGGCCTCGGACCCGGTCTTCGGCGACCGGCTGACCTTGCCGGAATTCGTCACCGACTGGGGCTTGCTCGGGGACCAGGAGCCACTGCCACCGCCGGCCTCAGCCCGGGCTGTGGCCCCGCAGGGGATCAGTTTCATCGGCCCCTTTGCCGATACCGGCCAATGGGTAGCCGGTGGCTTTCCCACGAACCTGGTCACCACCGGCATCGCGGTGTTGCTGGGCGTCATCCTCGGCGCACTCGCCTGGGCACTTCGGCACGGCCGCTTCCGATTGGAACGCTTCGCCTCCGGCGGAGATCTCGCTGCGCACCTCAGCGGCGGCGTGCTGATGGGCATCGGCGGCGCCCTGGCCGCCGGGTGCACGTTCGGTCAGGGCATCACCGGCGTCTCCACCCTCGCGCTCGGCGCCTGGATCACTTTACCGGCGATGATGGGGGGAGCCGTCGCCACCCTGGTCCTCCAGTACCGCTGGCTGCTCGCCCGGATGTAGGCGATCAGTCGATCTCGAAGCGGTACATCAGGTCGAGGGCACTGTCCTCGCCACTGATCGCCTCGAGGTATAGCTGCCAGGTCAAGTAATAGCGCAGCGTCACCGTATTGACGGGGCTGAAGACCGCCACGCCGTAGGCTAGATAGAGGCGCGGCGTCAGGTACCCGGAGACGACCACCTGGGCGTCTTCCCCCCCCCCGGCGGTATCGATCTCGAAATCCTGAATGCCGGCGCGCTCCGCCACGGAGGTCAACGCCCCGGTCCCGCCGTAGAGCCCGAGGGCCACCGCCGCCGAAGCGAGCATCTCGTCGGTCCCCGGCCCCTCGGCGCCCATGGGCCGGCCCCGGACAATGTAGGAGAGGGCGTCCTCGTCGGACATCGGCGGCTCGCTGAACAGCGACAACTGCAGATCGTCGGTAAAGCCCTCAATGCGGATGCCGGCGGTCACCCGATCCCGGGTGATCGTCCGCACCGCTTCCACATCCAGCTGCGGCCGGTCGATAGGCCCGGTAAAGAGGACCAGTCCCCGTCGAATCTGCAGCCGCTGGCCGTACGCCCGGTACTCGCCATCGACCACGCTCAGTTCGCCGAAGGCCTCGGTATTCCCGTCCTCTCGCTGCAACACTCGCAAAGCGCCGCTCAGCCGCCCCCGGAGACCGAAAGCATTGAGCGCCACGGCGTCACCGAGGACAACCTCCACATCCGCCGTTACCGACCAGGGCTCAACCAGCTCTTCGACCGCCTCCAGCGCCTCCTCATCCTCGGGCACTGGCCGCGTGACCACCACATCCCGGGAGACCCCCACCACCCGCTGCGGCAACTCACGAACCTGAATATCCGCCCACGGGATACCGATACGCCCCCCGACACGGACATCCTCCGGACGGACCCGCAGATCCATGCGCGGGCTGACGCGGATCTGCCCGTAAGGCGGCACCTCGGCGAAGAGCTCATCGCCGAGCAAATCAAGGTCGAAGAACCAGTCGGCGTCGCGCCAGCCGGCCTCACCGTTGAGCTCGGCGGCCCCCTCGCCCATGCGGAAACCGCCACCGATCTCGGCATCGGTACCGGCAAGATCAACGCGGACCCGCAAGTCCTCCAGGTCTGTCGGTGATTCGGCAACGCCCAGGCGGCCTTCGGCCAGCGCCAGGTACCCTTCCAGCCCCGGCTCCTGACGCGTGCCGGATACCTGCACGTCGGCACCGACTCCACCCTCGAGTTCTCGCAGGTCGGGCACGAACGGGCGGAAGAAAGCCAGGCGCAGGTCGTCCACCTGGATACGGCCCTCGATGCGCTCGCCGTCGGGGCGCGGATCCCCCCCTAGACGAATGGCCGCATCGCCGGCCTCCGGCGTCTCGAAGTGGAGCTCGGCTTCGGCGTGCTCGGGTTCATAGCTTGCCCTTAGTGCCAACCGGTGGTAGGCGAGATCACGGAAGACCGGGTCCTCATCGTCGAACTCACCGTGCAGCGTCAGCCCCAGCATGCCGTCCAGGCTCTCGGCCGCCACCCGGGCTCGCACCCCGTCGTCCGGATCCCAGCGGACCCCGCCGTCACCCCCGATGGAGCCCACCCAGGTCACGTCCGGCGGCAGGTACGGCTCCACCCACGCCAGATCGAAGTCCCGCAGCCGGAAGTCCACGGCTGCCCCGTCGGGCCCTGCTTCCAGACCTTCCGTCAGGCAGATCCCGGCTTCCCGGTACCCCCAGCAGTGCGGTGACACCTCCAGCCGCTGCGCTGCATAACTGATGGCGAAGGGCCGGTCGAGATCGACGGCGTGGTCGCGGAAGGCACCACCGGCATCCACAACCAGGCCCTGCCAGCCGTGCTCCGGCTGCCAGCCGCCGGCCACGGCCAGGCGGCCGCCGGCTTCGGCCGCGGGCGCTTCGGCGCGGAGGGCGAGATGGTGTGCCGCCTGCGTCCCGAGCCCGGTCAGCTCGACGGATTCGATCACCCCTTGAGGCAACTCGATCTCCTCCAGCGTGACCCGCGCCTCGCCGGGCTGCTGGCCAAGCTCCGGCACCTGCGCGGACCAGCGCAGAGCCGAGAGGCGATACGCCTCCCAGGCAAGCCCCCGCCCCTCGCCTTCGGTACGGATATCCAGCGCCTCGGGCGCACCCCGAAGCCGTGCCTGACCAACCACCGAGCCGGCGAGGCGGTCGTCCAGCGCCGAGAGATCCTCGAAGTCGGCCTCCACATCGAGATCCCAGTCTTCAGCGAGCTCGCCGTTGACCCGCGCCCGGCCGCCGTCTGCCTCCAGCTCGATGCCATCGAAGTGCCAGGCGTCGGCCAGGGTGTTCTCGACCCGCCCGCGCAGCTCAAAGGGTCGCCCCTGGAGTTCGCCGCCGATACCCGGCGTAGCGATCATCAGCCCCCACCCCTCGCCACCGGCCTGGCCGGAGACGCTCAGCGGCCCTTCCAGGCCCCCTGGCGCACCGTCGAACGCCATTCCGGCATCCAGACCGTCGGCGTCGGCGTCTACGTCCCAGCGCACGCCATCCGGCCCCCAACCCAGCTCGGCCTGCCCGCTTAGTCGCCCGCCGAGCAGCTCGCCCCGAATGGCGGTCAACGACAGGCCGTCGAGATCACCATCCAGATCGGCCCGCCACCGGCCCCGCGGGATGAACTCACCGTCCACCTCGGTCTGCAGATTTCCCTCCACGCCGTCCAGGCTGCCGCGCGCGACGAGATCGAGCCCCTCGGCGAAGACGATCTCGCGGCTATCCAGCGGCCAGCCGGCAAGCACGGAGCGTGTCTGCAGATAGAACGGCAGGTCCGGCTCCAGCGGGCGCAGGTCCAGGTCGATACCGCCCTGGATCGGTCCATCGAGTTCGGTACTCGTATGCAGTGCTGCGACACTGCCGCCGAAGCGCGAGGTAAAGCGGATACGCTCCGGCAGGCCCGGCAGGGCTCCGCTGCCCCGGGCGAGCAGGCTGACCGGGTAGGCGCCCGTCGTATGCAGGGCGCCGTCCACCTCCAGGCGGGCATCCTCGCGCTCGACGAGAAGCCGATGAAGCTGCCAGTGCGTTCCCTGCGCGGTCAGCGCGGCCTCGAGCCGCTCCACGCGCTGGGCCGTGCCATCACCGGTCGCGACACGAACCCGCTCAATCTCAAGACGCTCGACTTGAATGCCGAGCGGGAGCTCGATCTCCGGAAGCTCGATGGCCTCGGTACGCGGTGGAGTCTCCTCGGCCTCGACGACCGGGTCTGCCCCATCCAGGGCCACATCCACACCGCGGACCTGCAACCGGCCGATGAACAATTGGCCATCCAGTAGATCCTGAGGGCGCCAGCGCAGCGAAACCTCATCCACGCCGACATCAACCCCCTCGTCCTGCCAGCGGATCTCGGCCAAATCCACGCCTGTGGCCAGGCTGCCTCCCGTGACCTGCACCTCCAGGCGGGGCTCCTGGCTCTCGGCGACCTGCGCCACCAACCGCGCACCGCTGGTAGTCAGAGCCAGCCACAGGACCAGCAGAAGCGACAGCCCCAGCAGGCCGAAGACGACCGCAAAGAAATAGCGCAAGACTCGCCCGAGCACACGCATCACAGATCCGACCCCATCGAGAAGTGGATCCGCCACGAGTCGTCGGCCTCACCGACGGTGGAGGCGAAATCAAACCGCACCGGCCCGACGGGCGATGACCAGCGTATCCCGGCACCGGCACCCACCTTCGCCTCACCACCCAGGTCGTCCCAATCCTTGTAGGCGTTACCGGCATCCACGAAGACCGCAGGGCGCCAGTTGGGCGTCAGCTGATAACCGTACTCGATGCTGCCTACGGCCAGGTACCGGCCACCGATGACCGTGCCGTTCTGCTCCGGCCCCAGAGTCTGATACTTGTAGCCGCGCACGCTTTGGTCACCGCCGGCGTAAAAGCGCAACGATGGGGGCACGTCCTCGAAGGAGTCCGTGGCCAGGGCGCCGACCTCGCCGCGGGCGAGGAACCGGTGCCGCTGGGCGAAGGTCCGCACCCAGCGGGTAGCCGCCCGTACCCGCCGGACTTCAATATCCGAAGCCAACACCGGGTCAGCGACCTCCAGCGAGAGCATCTGCCGGTCTCCCCAGCGGGGATCGAGCCCGCCGCGGGCGCGCACCCGACTCCAGCTGATCCCCGGAACATAGAGCTGCGTTGTGCGCCGGACATCGTCAATCCAGTAGCGCTCGCGGTCGGCGCGCAGCGAGATCACCTGCTGCCACCCGGTGCGCAACTGATGGCGATGCTGCACCGAGGCGGTGATCTGCTCGGTCTCGATATCCGCCACGTCCTGGGCCTGGACACCGAACTGGTACTGCAGTGAGGTGCGCAGGGGATCGCGAAGCGGCACGGTGTAGGTGGAGGTAATATTCTGCCGCCGCTGGGCGATCTCACTCTCCACCGCCAGGGAGTGGCCCCACTGATTGACCCAGGGCCGCCGCCAGCCCAGACGGATCCGCGCCCCCAGGTCCGTGGTGTAACCGACCCCGGTAGTGATCTCGTGCCGCGCCCGCGCCGAGAGCTGCACCCCTACGGGGACACGGCCCTCGGACGCCTGCTCACGGGCCGGACGGACGCGCACGTCGCTGAAATAGCCGGTATTGAGCAGCTCCCGGTTGAATCGGGCAATCTGGGCGGCGGTGTACGGCTCGCCCTCCTCGAAGGGGACCATCCGTTGCAGAAACTCCTCGGCAAGCGGTGATTCCGAGAAGGTCACCGCCCCGAAGCTGTAACGCATGCCGCTGTGGAAGTGCAGCCGAACCACTGCCGTCTGCGCCTCGGGGTCGACCTCCACACGACGGGTCACGAACCGGCCGTCGAAATAACCGCGTTCCAGGGCCAGGTTCTGGATGGAACGCCGCGCCTGGGTGTAGCGGCCGTGGTGGAGCGTATCACCCTCGCTGATCGGCAGACGCTGCTCCAGCCCGGCAAAAGCGGGATCCTGCAAGGCCTCGCCGCTGATGAGAAGCTGGATGTCTTCGATGCGAACCGGATCCCCCGGATCGACCAACACCAGCAACCTGACCCCGCCGTCGTCCCGGGTCTCGCGCCGGACCTCGATGGAGGACTGGTAATAGCCGACCGCCTCCAGCCCCTGGCGGGCGCGCTCCGGTGCCCGGCGCCGAAAAGCCGAGACCGCGGCGGGCTCCGCCGAGCGTGGCTCCCCCACGTGGCCGCGGACCTGCTCGGCGAGTTCTCCACTCACCCCCTGAACCACCACCTCGACATTAGCCGCCGCCGGCCGGGCGAGCAGCAGGGCCACCAAAACCAGGGCGATGGCCAGCACGCCCCTCACTCTCGACGCCCTTGCACTTGTATACTCGGGGGCTTTGCGAGGCCTGCCCCGGGCAGGCGACTGAGCAGCGGAAAGGATCGGCACCCCCATGAGCGAGCATCCGGATTCCGAGCGGAACGACCAGGACGAACACCATCTGCGCCTGCGGAACATGGTTCTCGAGGACTACGACGACGTGGCGCAGATCATGGACCACGTGTACCCGGACATGGACGGGGCGTGGTCGCGCGAGCAGTTCGCCGCGCAGATCAATCGCTTTCCGGAGGGGCAGATCTGTATCGAGGACAATGGTCGCGTGGTCGCTGGGGCTATTACCTTGATCGTGGACTATGGCCGCTTCGGTGACAAGCACACGTATGAGGAGATCACCGGCGGCGGATACCTCACCACCCACGACCCGAATGGCGACGTCCTCTACGGGGTGGATATCTTTGTTCACCCGGAGTATCGCTCCATGCGCCTCGGCCGTCGCCTCTACGACGCCCGCAAAGAGCTGTGCCGGCGCCTGAACCTGCGCGGGATCGTCGCCGGCGGCCGCATTCCCGGCTACACCAAGCACGCCGACCAGATGTCGCCGGAGGAGTACATCGAGCTGGTCAAGCGCAAGGAGATCTACGACCCGATCCTCTCCTTCCAATTGGCCAACGACTTCCACGTCCGGCGCATCATCACCGACTACCTGCCGTCGGACCGGGACTCCTACGCCTACGCGACGCTGGTGCAGTGGAACAACATCTTCTACGAGCCCAAGGAGCAGCCGCTGATCAGCCGGCGCAAGGCGGTCGTCCGGGTGGGCACTGTGCAGTGGCAGATGCGTCCGATGAGTTCGGTGGACGAGCTGATCGACCAGGTCGAGTTCTTCGTCGATGCACTCGCCGGCTACAACGCGGATTTCGCTCTCTTCCCGGAGTTCTTCAACGGGCCGCTACTCTCGCTGTTCAACCAGGAGTATCCGGCGGAGGCAATCCGCGGGCTTGCCCAGTATACGGACGAGATCGTCGATGAGATCTCGCGGCTGGCGGTCTCTTACAACATCAACATCATCGCCGGGTCGATGCCGGTCTATCAGGACCAGACGCTTTACAACGTCTCCTACCTCTGCCGTCGGGACGGGACCACCGACCAGCAATACAAGCTGCACATCACCCCGGATGAGCGCGCCTACTGGGGCGTGCGCGGCGGCGACGAACTCAACGTCTTCGAGACCGACATCGGCAAGATCGGGATCCTCGTCTGCTACGACTCCGAGTTCCCGGAGCTGCCGCGGATCCTCAATCAGAAGGGGGCACGCATCCTCTTCGTGCCGTACTGGGTGGACACCCAGACCGGCTACCTGCGGGTGCGCCGCTGCGCCCAGGCCCGGGCCATCGAGAACGAGTGCTACGTGGCGATCACCGGCTCTGTCGGCAACCTGCCGAAGGTGGAGAACATCGACATCCAGTATTCCCAGTCCGCGGTCTTCTCACCGGCGGATTTCGCCTTCCCCCACGACGCCATCGTGGCGGAGACCACGCCGAATACGGAGATGACCCTGATCGTGGACCTGGACCTGGACAAGCTCACCGAGATCCGCAACGAGGGCTCGGTCCGCAACTACAAGGACCGGCGGCTCGACCTCTACCGGATTCAGTGGCTCGGGCGCGACTGAGGCCGGACGCGGACCCAGAATCGGGTCAGGCGAGCAGCGCCAGGAGCAGCAGCAGCAGGCAGACGGTGGCGGTCAGGTGCATGCGTAGCCGCCGGTACCAGGGCGGGAAGGCGACCCCGGGGTCTGCCACCCGCTCGTAGCCGTACCAGGCCGCGAACCCGGCGGCCAGCAGCAGCGCCCCGACGCCCGGACTCTCCGTGACTCCGATCGCGGCCGCCACCGCACCGAGGAGTGCCGGCAGGACGCTGCCCACCATCACGCCCCAGGGCCGCTGATCGCGGATCAGCGCGATGCCCCAGTGGACGGCGCCGATGAACGAGAGGATCACGGCACCGTAGACGAGGGTAGCGGCAACTGCCTGCTCGTGAAGCGGCTGCGGCGCCAGCGCCGCGACGAAGACGCCGATAACGAACGGGATCAGGCCACCGTAGCCGAGCAGCCGGCCCGGCCGCTCGGCGCGGGACGGCCCTTGTCCGCCGCTGTCCCCGGCGAGAACGGGGTGCTCAAGCAGTTCGTCCGGGCCACCGACGAAAGCGCCGTGGACGAAGATCTGCGGCAGGCTCCGCCAGCCGGTCATCGCCTGGAGCCGGTGGAAGCGGTCGCGCATGGCCGACGACCCCATCGGCATCTCCACCTCCCGGTAATCGACGCCGTGGCGACTCAACGCCCGCACAACCGAACGTGTATCCGTCAGCCCGGAGCGGAAGATCACCACGGTCGCCGAACTGGCCTCTCGGGCCAGCTCCGGTTGCGCTGCGGCGCTCCCCGGAGTCGCCTCATGGTTCGCCATTCCGACCTCCATCCATCCTTTAGTGCGCACCGTCCAGTGTAGGGGATCCCGCTCCCCGGCGTCGCGTGGCAATTCCCGAGGGCGCTGCTAGACTTTCCTAGCGTGCAGCACCCCGCCTGCACGCTCCCCGTCGAGAGGAACCGACCATGCAGACCGAAACCGACTGGCTCGGCCAGATCACCCGCCAATCCGAGAGCTGGCTGGCCCCCATGCGGCGACTCAATGACTCGGCACTGGACAGCTACCAAAAGATGTTTCACCGGCAGATGGAGTCGGCCTTCGAGTACACCCGCATGAGCCTGGACCAGATGCGCGCCGTCGCGCAGGTCCATGATACCGCCAGCTACCAGGCCTACCTGGAGCAGCAGAGCCGCTATGCAGAGGCCCTGCGCGAGCGTATGCGCGACGATGCCGAGGCCTTCAGCCGTATCGGCCAGGAGTTCACCACGGCCATGAACGCCGCAGCCAGCAAGCCAGCCGTTCCCGCCAAGCCGCCGGCGAAGGCGGCCTGAGCACTCCGCGCCGCGCCGGCGGGCTCAACCGCCGGCGCCCCTCTCGGCAACGGCAATCCATGTTCGTGTGATGCCGACTCGACCGGTCCACTTTTGCTACGATGTGGCAAACGTCCACACCCGGTAGAGTCGATACCATGTACGCACCCAGGGGCGAACCCATCACCTTCCAGCGTGACTGCGAGGCCGTGGTCATCCCGGCCGGCGACACCGGGATCATCCCGGCCGGTGCGGAGGGCGTGCTGACTCAGGCGCTCGGCGGCAGTTACACGATCTACCTGCAGGGGTATCTCTTTCGGATCGACGGCACCAACGCCGACGCCATCGGCAAGGAACCGCCTGAACCGCCGCAGCTACCGGATGATGCCTCGGACAAGGACGTGGAGCAGCTAATCTGGGAGCAGATGGCCACCTGCTACGACCCGGAGATCCCGGTCAACGTCGTGGACCTGGGCCTGATCTACCGCTGCGACATTGAAAAGGACGGACAGGGGCAGCGGCACGTGGATATCGACATGACCCTCACCGCGCCCGGTTGCGGCATGGGCGATATCCTCGCCCACGACGTGCGGGTGAAGGTGGAAATGGTCCCCACGGTCACCGATGTCCAGGTCAACCTCGTCTTCACCCCGCCCTGGGGCAAGGAGATGATGTCCGAGGCGGCGAAACTCCAGGTCGGGCTGCTCTGAGCTGGACCGGGCCGAGCCTCCCGCAGGAGTGCTCAGCCCGCGCCACACCCGGTAGCGTCGTCAGAAATCCTGTTTCTCCATCCACGGGACGATGCGCTCGAACGCCCGCTCGATGTCATCCATCGAGGCGGCGTAACTGATCCGCAGGGAGTTCGGGCAGCTGTCACCGAACGCATCGCCCGGGACGACGCAGACGCCCGTCTCCTTGAGCATGCGGGTCGCCACGTTGGTGGCGTCGGTATTCGGCGGCAGGGAGGGGAAGATGTAGAAGGCGCCCTGGGGCCGGTAGCTGGTCATGAACGGGGTCTTGCTGACCAGTTCCACGATCCGGTCCCGCCGGGCCCGATAGGCTTCCAGCATCTCATCGACGCACTCCATGCCGCCGCGCAGGGCGGCCACCCCAGCCCACTGGGCCGGAGTATTCGCCACCGTGGTGGTGAAGATATGGAAACGCTGGAGCTTCTTGATCGCCCCCTGGCTGGAGATCAGCCAGCCGATACGCAACCCGGCCATGCTGAAGGTCTTCGACAGGCTCGACACGGCCATGACGTGGTCCAGATCCGACGTACAGCGCAGGACGCTGGGGTACTCCATCTCGTCGAGCAACAGGTGGTCGTAGACCTCGTCACTGAAGACATACACCCCGCGGTAGGCGGCCTCCTGGACGATGGCCTCCACCGTCTCCTTGGGATAGACGGTGCCCGTTGGGTTGCTCGGCGAGTTGAGGATGATCCCGAAGGTGCGCATCCCGATGTTGTCGATCACCTCCTGGGGATCGAGCTGGTGGCCATGCTCGGCGCGGGTCGGGATGGCCTTGACCTCCGCCCCGTTCATGCGGATCAGCGGTGCATAGAGCGGGAAGGTCGGATCGGGCACCAGGAACTGACGCCCCGGGGCAGCGGTGGCTGCGATGGCCAGGTACATTGCCTCGGTGGCGCCCGTCGTAATGAGGACGTTCTCCGGCTCCAGCGGGCGGTCGTAGCGGTGGCTGTAGTACTCCGCTACGGCCTCAAGCATCTGTGGCAGCCCGGCATCCATGGTGTAGCCGGTCTTGCCTTCGCGCAGGGCCTGGATGTGGGCCTCGAGGATATGCTCCGGGACGGGGAAGTCCGGCTGGCCGATGGACAGATGGATGACGTCGTCCATCTCCGCGGCCATGTTGACCATCTTGCGGATGCCGGGGATCGGCAGGGCCCGGACGGAGGGGCTCCAGACCGGCTCGCGCACGTCGTCCACATCGATATCTTCAGGTTGGGCGGCCACGGCGCGCTCCTCCGAGTCTTCGCAGATGGTTCCGGCCCAGTCGGGCCGGGGCGGTCCATGATACGTTGTCATCACGGTAGCACCGGTTACAAGCACCGCGGCAGCTTGTAACGACCCGGGCCTACGGATAACGTGTGCGGGACCGCGAGCCGAGGAGTCGCCACGCATGGACACCGCCGAGCGCCCCACGATTGCCCTGCTCACCGCGCCTGATGAGGCCCCGCCACCGGGGCTGGACCGGCTGGAGGAGCGCGCGGAGATCCGCCACGCGACCACGCGGGAGGGCCTGATCGAAGCCGTTGGCGAGGCGCAGATCCTGCTCGTGACCGACTTTCGCACCCGCTTCGTGCGTGACGCCTGGCCCCACGCCACGCGCCTGGAGTGGGTACACGCAACCAGCGCCGGGGTCGATGCCCTGCTCTTCCCCGAACTCATCCAGTCTTCGATCCCCGTGACCAACGCCCGCGGCATCTTCGACCGCCCCATCGCCGAGACCGTCCTCGGCATGATCCTGCTCTTCGCCAAGGACATGCGCACCACGCTAGCCCTCCAGGAGCGGCGCGAATGGCGGCACCGGGAGACGGAGCGCATCCAGGGCAAGCGGGCCCTGGTCGTCGGCGCCGGCTCCATCGGCCGGCAGATCGCCCGGATCCTCGACGGAGCCGGCCTGGCCGTGGATGGCATCGCCAGCCGCCCGCGCTCCGACGATCCCGATTTCGGCACCGTCTACGGCACCGACGCGCTCCACGAGCAATTGCCGCGGGCCGACTACGTCGTCATCGCCGCCCCGCTGACGGAGACCACGCGGGGGCTCTTCGATGCCGAAGCGTTCGCGGCGATGGATCCCGGCGCGCGGCTGATCAACATTGGCCGCGGCCCCATCGTCGTCACCGACGACCTGGTCACCGCGCTGGATCAAGGCGTGATCGCCGGGGCGGCGCTGGATGTCTTTGAGGAGGAACCGCTGCCGGCTGCCCATCCGCTCTGGGACATGCCCAACGTCTTCATCTCCCACCATATGGCGGGGGATTTCGTCGGCTGGCGGGAGGCCCTGATCCATCAGTTCATCGACAACTTCGAGCGCTGGAGCGGGGGCTACCCCCTGCGCAACGTCGTCGACAAGCAACGCGGATACGTACCACCGGAGATCCCGACATGAGTCACGACCCCACCCCCATCGCCGACCTGACGGCCAGCGCCCTGCTCCGCCGTTTCCGCAGCGGCGAGCTCTCCCCGGTGGAGGCCGCCGAAGCCGCCCTGCAGCGTGTTCGCGATCACGACAAGGCGGTCAATGCCTTCTGCCTGGTGGATGAGGCGACCACGCTGGAGGCGGCCCGCGCCGCCGAGCAACGCTACCGGCAGATCCGCCCCATGGGGCAGCTCGACGGTGTCCCGGTGGCAATCAAGGATGTCTTCCTGACCCGCGGCTGGCCGAACCTCAAGGGTTCAAAGACCGTCGATCCCGCCGGTCCCTGGGAGCAGGACGCCCCGGCTGTCGCCGCGCTGCGCCGTCACGGCTTTGTCCCGCTGGGCAAGACCACGACGCCGGAGCTGGGCTGGAAGGGGGTCACGGACTGCCCCTGCTACGGCGTCACCGGGAACCCGTTTGCCCCCTCGCGGACTGCCGGAGGATCCAGCGGCGGCAGTGCCGCCTCCGTGGCATTGGGCATGGGACCGCTCGCCCTGGGCACCGACGCCGGCGGCTCGATCCGCATCCCGGCTGGTTTCTCCGGGATTGTCGGGCACAAGCCCACCCAGGGGCGCGTCCCGCTGTGGCCGGCAAGCCCGTTCGGGCAGCTGGCTCACCCGGGGCCGATGACCTGGACCGTCGAGGACGCTGCGCGGCTGATGAATGTGATCGCCGAGCCGGACCCGCGTGACCCGACGCTCCCCCCCGCCGGGGGCGATTACGTGGCCGCCCTGGCAGGCGGTATCAACGGCCTGCGGATCGCCTTCAGCCCCGATTTCGGCTACGTGGACGTCGATCCGGAGATCGCCGCTGCCGTGGCCTCGGCGGCCCGCACGCTGGAAGCCCTTGGCGCCCATGTGGAGGCGGTTGATCCCGGGTTCCCGGATCCGCGGGAGTCCTTCGACCTGCTCTTCTTCGGCGGGGCGGCCAACGCCTTGCGCAGCATTCCGGAGTCCCGCCACAGCGAGATGGACCCGAATCTGATCGAAGCTGCCGGCAGCGTCCGGGACGCCTCCATGCTCGACTACCTGGCCGCGATGAACGAACGCGCCGCACTGATCGAGCAGATGAGCCGCTTCCATCAGCGCTACGACCTGCTGCTGACGCCGTCACTACCGATCCCCGCCTTCACGGCCGGCCTCGAAGTGCCGGAGGGCTGGCACGACCGGCGCTGGCCCAGCTGGACCCCCTTCACCTACCCGTTCAACATGACCGGTCAGCCGGCGTGCTCCGTCCCGTGCGGCTTCACACAGGCGGGGCTGCCCATCGGGCTCCAGCTCGTCGGGCCACGCCACGCGGACGGGCTGGTGCTGCGCGCTGCTCACGCCTACCAGCAAGCCGCACCGCTGACCCACATCCGTCCCGCCCGGGTCGGGCACGACTCCGGGCTCTGACACGCTCGAAGCAGGTTATGCCCATGATCGAATCACCGCTTCTACCCCGGATCCAGGCCTACATCGGCGGCGAGTGGGTCGGCGCCGATGACGCCACCGCGTTCCAGGTCACCAACCCGGCGAACGGCGCCCTGCTAGCCGAAGTGCCCGCCCTCGGCCCGCGAGAGACCGACCGGGCCGTCGCCGCCGCCAGTGACGCCCTGCATCGGGACGCCGACCTGGCAACCCGCCGGGAATGGCTGGAGGCGATCGACACAGCACTGCGTGAGAATCAGCAGGAGCTTGGCCGCATCCTTACCCTGGAGCACGGCAAGCCCCACGCCGAGGGGGCTGGCGAGGTCCTCTACGCCGCGGGATTCTTCAACTACGCAGCGCGGCACATCGATTTCCTGAAACCGCGGGAGCTGGATGAACAGCCCCGCGGCTGTACCTGGACGGTGCACAACCGCCCGGCCGGCGTGGTCGGCCTGGTCACGCCGTGGAACTTCCCCATCGGCATGATCGCCAAGAAGCTATCCGCCTCCCTGGCCGCCGGCGCTCCGGCAGTGGTCAAGCCGTCGTCGAAGACGCCGCTGACCATGATCGCGCTCTTCACCCTCCTGCACCGTGAGGCCGGTCTGCCCCCGGGGATGGTCAACCTGGTCACCGGCGCTGCCGGTCCTATCGGGGATGCGCTGCTCGGTGATCCCCGTGTGCGTGTGCTCAGCTTCACCGGCTCGACCAGCGTCGGCCAGGAGCTGATTCGCGGCAGCGCCGACGACTGCAAGCGCCTGACCCTCGAGCTCGGCGGCAACGCCCCGTTCATCGTCTTCGCTGATGCCGATCTGGACCATGCCGCCGATCAACTGCTTGCCAACAAATTCCGCGGTGGCGGCCAGACCTGCGTCTGTGCCAACCGGATTCTGGTCGAGGCGAGCGTGATCGACCGCTTCTCGGAGAAGGTCGCCGAACGGGCCGCGCGGCTGCGCGTCGGCGACGGCATGGAGGACGGCGTCGATCTCGGCCCGCTGATCGACCGCAGCGGCTACGAAAAGGTCCGTCGGCATCTACAGGATGCGCTGGCCAACGGCGCCGTGTCGGTGCTGGGGGATGACCCCGGCCCGCTGGAGCAGGATCACGGCGGGTTCTTCCCGCCCACTGTTGTGCGCGGAGTAACGCGGGATATG
Source organism: Ectothiorhodospiraceae bacterium (assembly GCA_003552625.1). Taxonomy (GTDB): domain Bacteria; phylum Pseudomonadota; class Gammaproteobacteria; order Nitrococcales; family Halorhodospiraceae; genus Halorhodospira. The sequence continues at coordinate 23,488 of PUNM01000125.1, read as the reverse complement.
GCTTGCTGGCAGGAGGAGACCTTCGGCCCGCTCGTGCCCATGGCGCCCTTCGAGGGCGAATCGCAGGCGCTTGAAATGGCCAATGACACCGATTTCGGCCTGGCCGCCTACCTGTTCACCGGGGATGGCGAGCGCGCCGAGCGATTCATCCCGCGCCTGCAGTTTCCGCACGTGGGTTGGAACACCGGAAGCGGGCCCACACCGGAAGCGCCTTTCGGCGGCATGAAGCTCTCCGGCTACGGCCGGGAGGGCGGTATCGAAGGGCTCTTCGAGTTCGTGGAGACCCAGACGGTGCCCCGTGGGTAACGCTTATCCGGGCGTGTGATGGCCGGCTCATGTTGCGCTGCAGGTTGACACTCTTCAAAAGCCTTGTCATAAAGCGCGCTCCCGGCCAGGAAGGGCGGAGCATTATCGTTTATAACCACAATCGGGCGCGGCCCAGGGACCGAGATCGAGGAGAAGTCCGGACATGAGCTTCAAGACTTGGATGACCGCAGTCACTGCCACCTCGGCTCTGGCCCTGTCGGCCACGGCCACGGCGGACCGTGCGGACTGGCCGAGCAGTTTCACGGTCGGCACCGCCAGCCAGGGTGGCACCTACTACATCTACGGCTCCGGCTGGGCGGACATGGTTGCCGGCGAGCTGGACATCCGCGCCGGCGGCGAGGTAACCGGCGGCCCGGTGCAGAACGTCACGCTGGTCGAGACCGGCGACCACGAGTTCGGCCTGGTCACCATGGGCCCGGCGAAAGAGGCCTGGGACGGCGAGAGTGAGCTCGCACCGGGCATGGAGCATCGCAACATCCGCGCTGTCTTCCCGATGTACCAGACCAGCTTCCACGTCATTACCCGCGAGGGCGATGACATCACCTCCATGGAGGACCTGGAAGGCAAGCGGGTCGGCGTCGGCCCCTCCGGTGGTACCGCGGACACCTACTTCCCGCGCTTCTTCGACGAGCTCGGCATCGATGTGCGCGTCCGCAATGGCGGCGCCTCCGACCTGGCCGGCCAGCTCCAGGACGGGCTGATCGACGCCTTCGCCTTCGCTGCAGGCACTCCGATCTCGGCCTTCTCCCAGCTTGAGGCGGAGATCGACACCAACATCTTCTCGGTGACCGAGGATCAACAGGATCAGCTGCTGGAGGCTTTCCCGGAACTCTCGGCAGGCGAGCTGGACGCCGACCTCTACGACTCGCTCGATGAGGCGATCCCGGCCATCTCCATCTGGAACTTCGCCATCACGCACCAGGATACGCCGGCGTCCCTCGTCTACGAGGTCACCCGCATCGTGATGGAGAACCACGACCGGATGCAGAGCATCCACAACGCGGCCTGGGAAACCGTCCCGGAGAACTACGAGCACAACGACTGGATGCCGTGGCACCCGGGCGCCGTGGAGTGGTTCGAGGAGAACGGCTACGAGATCCCGGCGGAGCTGCGCGACTGATCCAGCCCGCCCGTTAGCCCGCCCCGCCCCCGCCCGTTGACCGGACGGGGGCGGGCTGTTTAGGGCCGGCCCATCGAGCCCGCAACAGGAACGATCCCAAGGCACCCCCCAATGAGCGAGCGACCCACCGAGCTGGAAAAGAAGGTTGAATCCCAAGGGGAGACCGAAATCCCCATGGGTCCGAGTGAGCGCGCCCTGACCGGCTGGCAGCGCACCCTCTTTTTCTGGGCCTGCGCCATCTACACGGCCTTCCACATCTTTACGCTGAACGTCGCGCCCCTGGAGACCTGGACCTTCCGAATCCTCCACGTCGCCGGCGGCCTCTTTATCGGGTTTGCGCTCACCGCAGCGCGCACGCTGGACCGGGAGGCTCCGGCCGCCCCCAAAGGCATGCTCCAGTGGCTGATACTGGTTCCCTCGGTCGGGCTGATGCTCTGGGCGCTCGGCGCCCTGGGGTACATCGGCTACCTGCTGGAGATCGACGGCATGTCGTCGACCCAGCTGCCCCAGTGGCTGGCCAAGCAGTTCGGTTACACCCTCTTCGGCAGCGTCGCTATTGCCACCGTAGCGGCGTGGATCTTCCGCAGCCCCAACAATCGCGTCCACTGGCCGGACTGGATCCTCGGCTTCGGCGCACTGATGGTCGGCGCCTATATCGTCATGGCGCTGGGCCGTTGGCAGATGGCCGCCGGGACGCCTTTCGCCGGCGCACAGGAACTGTGGATCTCCGCCGCCGGCGTGTTGCTGATCATGGAGCTGACGCGGCGCATCGCCGGGTTAGCCCTGGTGATCATCACCGGCGTCTTCCTGGTCTACTCCTTCGTCGGCCCTTGGCTGCCCGGCTTCCTGGAGCACCGGGGCTACTCCTTCACGCGGTTCTTTACCTACATCTATACCGACAGCGGGATTCTCGGGCCAACCACCGCCGTCTCATCGACCTACATCATCCTCTTCATCACCTTCGCCGCGTTCCTCCAGATCTCCCGCGTCGGCGACTACTTCGTCAACTTCGCCTTCGCCATCGCCGGCTGGGCGCGTGGCGGACCGGCCAAGGTGTCGGTTTTCGCCTCCGGTCTCATGGGGATGATCAACGGCACCTCCGCCGGCAACGTGGTGGCCACCGGCAGCCTGACCATCCCGCTGATGAAACGGGTGGGCTACCGGCCGCAGAGTGCCGGGGCCATCGAGGCTACCGCCTCCACCGGTGGACAGCTGGTTCCGCCGATCATGGGAGCGGGCGCGTTCATCATGGCAGAGATCACCGGGATCCCGTATACGGAGATCGTCGCCGCCGCCATCATCCCGGCTGCACTCTACTTCCTGTCGGTCTACTTCATGGTGGACAACGAGGCGGCCAAGATGGGGATGCGCGGCATCCCGCGCGCCGAGCTCCCCGGTCTGGGACGGATGCTTCGCCAGATCTACCTCTTCATTCCCATCGTGGTGCTCATCTACGCACTCTTCCAGGGCTACTCGGTGATCCGCGCCGGCACCCTCGCCATGATGGCTGCGGTGGTCATCAGCTGGCTGACGCCGGATGCCATGGGCGTGCGCAAGATTCTGCGTGCGCTGGAGATGGGCGGCCGCATGGTTATCCCCCTGGTGGCCGTCTGCGCCTGCGCCGGCATTATCGTCGGCGTAATCAGCCTCACCGGCGTCGGTTCCCGCTTCGCCTCCATGCTGCTCGGTGTTGCGGACGCCTCCATGCTGTTGGCGATGTTCTTCGCCATGTGCCTGTCGATCCTGCTCGGCATGGGGATGCCGACCACGGCGGCTTACGCCGTGGCCGCGTCCGTGGTCGCTCCCGGGCTGCAGCAGATGGGTATCCCGCCGCTGGTTGCCCACTTCTTCGTGTTCTACTACGCCGTTCTCTCGGCGATCACACCACCTGTGGCCCTGGCGGCCTACGCCGCCGGCGGCATTGCGGGCTCGGACCCGCTGAAGACCTCGGTCACCGCCTTCAAGATCGGGTTGGCGGCCTTTATCGTGCCGTTCATGTTCTTCTACAGCCCGGCGATGCTCGGCGGCGGCGAGTGGTACGAGATCCTGCGCGTGGCGGCAACGGCGTCCGTGGGTATCTTCCTGCTCGCGGCATCGGTGCAGGGCTGGCTCTTCGGGCATGTGCCGTGGCTGCTGCGCGGCATCCTGCTCGGCGGCGCCATCGCCATGATCTACGGCGGCGTCTACACCGACCTCGGCGGCGTGGTCGTGGGGGCCGCCTTGATGGCCTGGCAGTACCGGTACGCCTCGCGACAGCCGGTGCTGCAGCCCGGGAACTAGCGGGCAGACGCGGAAAGGGAGATGGTCAGCGCACTCGTCGCCGTCTTCGGCCTCATTGCGCTCGGCCATCTCCTGCGCCGCCACGATTTCGTCCCCCCGCTCTTCTGGGACGGGGCCGAGCGCTTGACCTACTACCTCGCACTGCCGGCCCTGCTCGTCGTGCGGCTCGCAGAAGCCCCCCTTGGCGAGTTACCGCTTCTGCCCATCGCGGTGTTGCTCATCGGCGGGATCGCCGCCGCCGGTGGAATCCTCTGGGTCATCGCGCCGGGCCTCGGCGGCCGCGGCCCCGGCTTTACGTCGGCACTGCAGGGCACCTTCCGGCCGAACACCTACGTGGGCCTGGCAACCGCCGGCGCACTCTACGGCAGCGAGGGGTTGACCCTCGCCGCAATCAGCCTGGCGGTCATGGTGCCGGTGGTGAATATCATCGCCATCGCCGCCCTGGTTCGCTTCGGCAACACCCCCCACGACCGGCGCCCCAGCTTTCTCGCCAGCGTGATCCGTAACCCGCTGGTGATGGCCTGCCTGCTCGGACTGGCACTGAGTTTCGCGCCCATTGCTCTGCCAGCGGCGATATCGGCCTTCCTTGACGGGCTGGGCCAGGCAGCCCTACCGCTCGGCCTGATGGCCGCCGGTGCCGGACTCTATTGGGGTGAGCTCACGCGCAGCCCGCGGCTACTCGGCGCAGCCTCGGTGATCAAGCTCCTGGTCCTACCGGCCGGGGTCGGAGCCGGGGCACTGGCACTCGGCCTGGATCCGGTAACCGGAGCAGTGCTGGTTCTCTTCGCCGGGGTGCCGGCGTCCGCGTCCTGCTACATCCTGGCCCGGCAACTGGGTGGGGACGCCCCGCTAATGGCCTCGATCCTGACTCTGCAGACGGCAGCCGCCGTGATCACGCTGCCCCTGGTGCTCGGCCTGTTCCAGTTGGTGGCCGGGAACTGATGGACAGCCTGTGGCGATCACCACCTTGGGACTGGCACTCGGTGGGCCCGGGACGGTGCCACCGCATTGCCCGACGCCACAGAGCATGGCATCGATCGTTGCCGAAGAGGTGGCCGTCAGGGCCGCCCACCACCGGCTCGACATCGATGAGGGGTACGCCGAAGAGACCGGACTCAGCCGCCAGCCCTACCCGGCAACGCTGGTCCCGGTCTCCATCGACCCCAAGCGCGGCCCGTTCTGCATGAGTCCCGATGCGGCGGACGCCTGGCTCCGTCTCCAGGCCGAGGCGCGGCAGGCCGGCCACGAACTGATCATCGTCTCCACGTTCCGGAGTGTTGAGGAACAGGAGCAGCTCATCCGTGGCCGCCTGGATGAGGGGGTATCGATGGAGGAGATCCTGAAGACCAGCACGGCCCCGGGATTGAGTGAACACCACACCGGCGAGGCCATCGACGTGACCGTCCCGGAGGTCGATGGCCTCGATAAGGCCTTCGCGGAGACGGAGGCTTACGCGTGGCTCAAGACGAAAGCCCCGGAGCTTGGCTTCCGTCTGTCTTACCCAGAGGATAATGAACACGGTCTTGACTTTGAGCCGTGGCACTGGCGCTACAAAGACGAAGGGGAGCCACAATGACCGAAAAGCGGATTGAGGGCGCGTTGCGCAGACTGCGCCGAACAAAACGGTGTGCGAAGCCTTACACCTGCACCTCGTGAAGTGATTCCGCCCCCATCGCCACAGCAAACAGGCGACCCACCCCGAGCGCCACGCCGGCGCAGTCCGGCACGCCCTGCTCAAGTGCACTGAGCAGTCGCTCGTCCAACTCGTGCACCGGTTGCCCATTACGGCGGCGCTCCGCCTGTTCGGCCTCGAAACGGGCGCGCTGCGCCGCCGGGTCGGTCAGCTCGTGGTAACCGTTGGCGATCTCCAGGCCGTCGACAAAAAGCTCAAAACGCCGCGCCGTCCGCGGGTCGCCGTCGTCGAGGCGGGCCAGGGCGGCCTGACTGGCCGGGAAGCCTTCCAGAAAGGTCAGGGTGCCTTGGCCCAGTGCCGGCCCCACCGTGTGGGAGAGGAGCAGGTCGAGCGCCTCGTCCCGGCCGGGCGCGGCGCCGTGGACATGGATGCCTTGATACTGCAGGGCAGCCTGAAGGACACCCTCGGAGTCAGCCAGTGGATCGACCCCAGCATAGCGAACGAAGGCGTCGCGGTAGGTCAATCGCACAACCGGCCGCCGGCCGAGGACCGCCTGAGCGAGCTCCGCGACCTCCGTGATCAGGCGGTGGTGGTCGAAGCCGACTCTGTACCACTCGAGCAGGGTAAACTCGCTGGTGTGCCAGCGCCCGCACTCCCCACCCCGCCACGCCGGGCCGAGGTAGTAGATATCGCCGCTACCGGCGGCGAGCATCGCCTTCATCGCCGATTCCGGCGAAGTCTGCAGGTAGGCCGTGCCGCCGTCGCGACCGGCTCCCGGCACCGGAATGCTCGCCAGGGCCGGTTCCATGGCCGCCGGCCCCAGGCACGGCGGCTGGACCTCCAGCACCCCGCGGGCAGCGAAGAAGCGACGAATCCGTGCCAGTTCCTGCCCCACCCGGCGCAGCGTCGTGGCATCGACGCGCCGGCACGGACCGTCCGCAGCCATCAGTCCTTGGAGCGCCCCACGTACTCGCCCTTGCGGGTATCGACACGCAGGACTTCCCCCTCTTCGATGAACAGCGGTACCCGGACCGTCGCGCCGGTCTCCAGTTTTGCCGGCTTGCTGCCACCGCTGCTGGTGTCGCCGCGCACGCCCGGATCGGTCTCCACCACCTTCAGATCGACGAAGTTGGGGGCTTCCACTTGCAGGGGTTCATCATTCCACAGGATCACCACGCACAGATCCTGCTCCTTGATCCACTGCGCCGCATCACCGACAGCCGCCTTCGGTGCCGCCTTCTGGTCGAAGCTCTTCGGATCCATGAAGTACCAGAACTCACCGTCGTTATAGAGGTACTGGAGTTCGGTCTCCATGACGTCGGCCGCCTCAACGCTCTCGCCGGACTTGAAGGTCTTCTCCACGACCCGGTTGGTCTTCAGGTTGCGCAGCTTGACGCGATTGAAAGCCTGCCCCTTGCCGGGCTTGACGAACTCGTTCTCGACGATCGTGAAGGGATCGCCGTCGAGCATGATCTTAAGCCCGCCCTTGAACTCGTTGGTGCTGTAGGTCGCCATAATCCCCTCAGGTGTGCGAAGTTGTCGGGATGCTAACCGATCCGGCACGACAGCCCAAGCCGCCGAGACGGCAGGCCAGCGCATGAGTGTGACCAACGCCACCGGGACAACCACCGCCAGCGGCGAGCTGCCATGGCAGACCGAACTTGCCCGCGCCGTGCGCGACCCGGCCGAGCTGCTGCGCTGCCTGGAGCTTCCGCCCGACCTGTTGGATGCCGCCGAGCGAGGGGCACGACTGTTCCCGCTGCGCGTACCGCGCCCCTACCTGGGGCGTATCCGGCCCGGGGATCCCCACGACCCGCTCCTGCGCCAGGTCCTGCCCCTGGCCGCCGAGGCCCGGCGCCTGCCCGGTTTTACCGGCGACCCCCTGCAGGAGAAGGCGCAGTGCTCCGGCAGCGGTGTGCTGCATAAATACGCCGGACGCGCCCTGGTGGTCGCCACCGGCGCCTGCGCCATCAACTGCCGTTACTGCTTCCGGCGTGCCTTCCCCTACACCGATCACGCCGGCTGGCGCCCTGCGCTGGAGTACCTGGAAAGACACGGCGCTCCGGAGGAGATCGTGCTCAGCGGCGGGGATCCGCTGCTCCTCGACGACACGGCACTCGCCGCATTCATCCGGCGCCTGGAGCAGCTGAACGGAGTCAAGCGGCTGCGGATCCACACGCGCCTGCCGGTGGTCATTCCGACCCGCGCCACGCCGGCCCTCACGGAGCTTCTCGGCAGTAGCCGCCTGCAGAACATCCTGGTGCTGCACATCAACCACCCGCGGGAGATCGACACAAAGGTCGTCGCCGCCCTCACCCGCCTACGCCCGGCATGCAGCGCGCTGCTCAACCAGGCGGTGCTGCTGCGCGGAGTCAACGCCGACGTCACAACGCTCGCCCAACTCTCGGAGCAACTCTTCGCCGCTGGCGTCCTGCCCTACTACCTCCACCTGCTCGACCCGGTGGAAGGCGCTGCCCACTTCGATGTCGACGAAAAAACCGGGCGGCAGCTGTGGAGCGCGCTCCACCACCGCCTACCCGGCTATCTCGTGCCGCGGCTGGCCCGGGAGGAACCCGGCACCGCGGCCAAGCGGATCATCGCCTGATCAGGCAGCCCGGGCCTTGAGGGCCTCGATACGCTCATCCAGCGGCGGGTGCGACATGAACAGCCGCTTGATCGACGAGCCACCCATCCGGCCATTGATGCCGAAAGCCTCCATCTCATCAGGCATGTTCTTCGGCTCCACCGAGCGCTTGAGCTTCTCCAGCGCGGCGATCATCTTTTCGCGCCCGGCGAGCTTCGCCGAACCGGCATCGGCTCGGAACTCCCGCTTGCGCGAGAAGTACATGGTGATGATCGAAGCCAGCACGCCGAGCACCATCTGCGCGAAGATCATGGTGATCCAGAAGCCAGGCCCGTGACCGCTCTCGTTCTTGAACACCACCCGGTCGACGAAGCGCCCGGCAACGTGCGAGAGGAAGATCACGAAGGTGTTCACCACGCCCTGGATCAGCGTCAGGGTGACCATGTCGCCGTTGGAGATGTGGGCCACCTCGTGGGCGATCACCGCCTCCGCCTCGTCCCGGGTCATGTTCTGCAGCAGCCCGGAGCTAACCGCAACCAGCGCGCTGTTGCGCCGGGCGCCGGTGGCGAAGGCGTTGATTTCCGGGGCATCGTAAATGGCCACATCGGGCATCCCGATGCCTTCGCGCTTGGCGAACTCGCGCACGGTCTGGACCAGCCACTGCTCCCGCTCGCCGCGCGGGTTCTCGATGACCTGCGCCCCCATCATGCGGATGGCCATGGTCTTGGACATGGCCAGCGAGATAAACGAACCGGCAAAGCCGATACCGGCGGCGAAGATCAACAGCGTGACCATCTCCGCGTCGATGCCGTGCTGGCGCAGGAACTGCTCGACCCCAAGCAGATTGAGGATAATCGACAGCACCAGCACCACCGCAATGTTGGTAGCCAGCAGCAGGGCGATACGGGTCAGCATCTGTGCTTCCTCTCCTTTGAGCCTAAAACCGATGCAGGCGATTCGCCCTCAGGACCGCGCAACGCGGGCCCCGGGGCACGGGCACGAACATTTGCGCCATGCTCGCCCGCCCTCGCCTTTCGATTGGGTTGAGACGCAGAAGTTTCAACTCCCCGCGCCTCAACGCCCCGGTTCCACTTCCAGTCCGCGGATCTTGCGCAGCCCCTGTGGCAGCTGCACTCCGCGTCGCCCCCGCGCTGCCCGGAACGGCTCCAGCTGTTCGGCCGTCAGCCGCTTGCCGCTGCCGCCGGCGAGAACTTTCACGGCGGCCCCGGGCGGGACCACTGCCAGGGCCACGACGATCTCCTCCCGGTCCCGGACCCGCTGGGCGGGGATGCCGATCAGCTTGTTGCCCTTGCCGCGCGCCATCTCCGGCAGCGATTCCAACGGGAAGAGCAGTAGCCGTCCGTCGGAGCTGGCCACCGCGAGTTCCGCCTCCCCGCGCTCCTCTGGTAACGCCAGGGGGGGCAGGGCCGCGGCACCGTCAGGCAGGGTCAGCACGGCCTTGCCGGCGCGGTTGCGCGAGTGCAGCTCGCCGAGCGGGACGATGAAGCCATAGCCGGCATCGGAGGCGAGCAGAAAGCGCGCTTCGGACTCCCCGGCCAGCACCGACTGGAAGCGCGCCCCCTCCGGCGGGCTCAGGCGCTTGGTCAGCGGCTCGCCCTGGCTGCGCGCCGACGGCAGGGAGTGCGCCGGCAGCGCATAGGCCCGTCCCGTCGAGTCGAGGAAGACCGCCGGCTGATTGGAGCGTCCTGCCGCGTGATCCAGGTAACCGTCGCCGGAGCGGTAGGACAGGCTCGTCGGATCCACTTCGTGGCCCTTGGCGGCCCGGACCCAGCCTTTGGTGGAGAGGACCACGGTCACCGGCTCGCTGGGCATGAGCTCCGTCTCGTCCATCGCCCGCGCCGGCTCCCGGTTGACCAGGGGGGAACGGCGCTCGTCGCCGTGATTCTCCACGTCGCTGAGCAGCTCCTGCTTGACCTGCTCGCGCAGTTTCGCCTCGTCGCCGAGGATCGCCCGCAGCTCATCGCGTTCGCGCTCCAGATCGCCCTGCTCGCCCCGGATTTTCATTTCCTCCAGGCGCGCCAGATGACGCAGGCGCAGCTCCAGGATCGCCTCGGCCTGGGCGTCGGTGAGCCCGAAACGCTCCATGAGCACCGGTTTCGGTTCATCCTCCTCGCGGATGATGGCGATGACCTCGTCGATGTTGAGGTAGGCGGTGAGCAGGCCTTCAAGGATATGGAGGCGATCCTCGACCTTCTCGAGACGCCAGGTCAGGCGCCGGCGCACCGTCTCGGTACGGAAGGCCAGCCACTCCGCCAGAAGATCGCGCAGGGAGAAGACCCGGGGGCGGCCGTCGAGGCCGATTACGTTGATATGGACCCGGTAGCCGCGCTCCAGATCGGTGGTCGCGAAGAGGTGATCCATGACCCGTTCCGGGTCGACCCGCTTGGAGCGAAGCTGTACCACGATCCGCACCGGGGCATCGTGATCCGACTCGTCGCGCAGGTCCTCGACCATGGGGAGCTTGCGCGACTGCAGCTGCGCAGCGATCTGCTCCATCACCTTGGCCCCGGCCACCTGGTAAGGCAGGGCGTGGATGACGATCTGCGCCCCCTCCCGCTCGTACTCCCAGCGGGCACGCGCCTTGACCGTCCCGTGGCCTCGCTCATAGATCCGCTGCAGCTCCGCTCGAGGGGTGATGATCTCGGCGGCGGTCGGGAAGTCCGGGGCGGGAAGGTGACGGCAAAGCTCGGCCGTATCGGCCTCCGGGTGGTCGAGGAGGTGGACGCAGGCGTCCACGGCCTCGCGCAGGTTGTGCGGCGGGATATCGGTGGCCATGCCCACAGCGATCCCGGAGCCCCCGTTGAGGAGCACATTGGGCAGTCGTGCCGGCAGCCGCTCCGGCTCCTGCAGGGCGCCATCGAAGTTGGGGATCCAGTCCACCGTCCCCTGCCCCAGCTCGCTGAGCAGCACCCGGGCGTAGGGCGTGAGCCGCGCCTCGGTGTAGCGCATGGCCGCAAACGACTTGGGGTCGTCCGGCGAGCCCCAGTTGCCCTGGCCGTCGATGAGCGGATAGCGATACGTAAAGGGCTGGGCCATGTGGACCATGGCCTCGTAACAGGCCGCATCCCCGTGGGGATGATACTTGCCGAGAACGTCACCGACCGTGCGCGCGGATTTCTTGTACTTCGCCGCCGCCGAGAGCCCGAGCTCCGACATGGCGTAGACAATCCGCCGCTGGACCGGCTTCAGGCCATCGGAAACGTGCGGCAGGGCACGGTCGAGTATGACGTACATGGAGTAGTCGAGGTAGGCGCGCTCCGTGAATTCACGCAGCGGCTGGGTCTCGAAATCGGGGGCAACGCTGTCGGACATAGTTTTTCGGGTTCAGGTTTGAGGGGTCAGGGGCTGAGGTTCAGGCTTAGATGACAACTTCCGCCAGGTTGCCCTTGCTCTCCAGCCATTGCCGGCGCTGGGCGGCGGCGCCACGGCCGAGGAGCATGGCCAGCAAGCGGTCGGTCTCCTCCACATCGTCCACGGTGAGCTGAACCAGGCGCCGGGTATCCGGGGCCATGGTCGTCTCGCGCAGCTGGACGGGGTTCATCTCACCCAACCCCTTGAAGCGGGTTTCCTGGACCTTGCCCTTGACCTTCTCCGCCTCGATCCAGTCGAGGATACCGCGGCGCTCATCCTCATCCAGGGCGTAGTGGGTCGCCTTGCCCACGTCGATCCGGTAGAGCGGCGGCATGGCGACGAAGACGTGGCCGCCGGCGACCAGTGCCGGGAAATGACGCTGGAAGAGCGCGCAGAGCAGCGTGGCAATGTGCGCACCGTCCGGATCGGCGTCGGCGAGGACACAGACCTTGTGATAACGCAGCCCGGACAGATCGCTACTGCCCGGATCGACACCGAGGGCGACGGCGATATCGTGGACCTCCTGCGAGGCCATCACCTCTTCAGGGGCCACCTCCCAGGTATTGAGGATCTTGCCGCGCAGGGGCATGACAGCCTGGTACTCCCGGTCCCGGGCCTGCTTGGCCGAACCGCCGGCGGAGTCGCCCTCCACCAGGAACAGTTCGCTGCGCGCCGGATCCTGGCCGGTACAGTCGGCCAGCTTGCCCGGCAGGGCCGGGCCGCTGCCCACCCGCTTGCGGGTCACCTTCTTGGCGGCCCGCTGGCGGCGCTGGGCAGCCCGTACCACCAGGTCCACAAGGTGCTCGGCGGTCTGGGTATGCTCGTTAAGCCAGAGGCTGAAGGCGTCCTTCACCGCACCGGAGACGAAGGCGGCACAATTGCGCGAGGAGAGCCGCTCCTTGGTCTGTCCGGCAAACTGCGGCTCGTGCATCTTCACGGAGAGGACGTAGCTGATGTGCTCCCAGACATCCTCCGGGGCGATGCGCACCCCCCGCGGCAGCAGGTTGCGCAGCTCACAGAACTCGCGGATGGCCTCGGTCAGGCCGGTGCGCAGCCCGTTGACGTGGGTGCCGCCCTGGGGTGTCGGGATCAGGTTCACATAGCTCTCGGCCGGACCGGCGCCCTCAGGCAGCCAGGTCAGTGCACACTCCATCTCCTCATGCTCGGAGCCAAGACGGGCGGTAAAGGGCGGGTCAGGCCAGTGCTCGAGCTCAGCCAGGCTTCCCGCCAGGTAGTCGCGCAGGCCGTCCTCGTAGCACCAGGACAGCTCGTCCGGTCCATCCCCACCGGTGGCGTCGCGCAACACCACAGTCAGCCCCGGGCAGAGGACCGCTTTCGCGCGCAGCAGGTGCTCCAGCCGCGAGCGGGAGAAACGCGGGCTATCGAAGTAGGCTGTATCCGGCCAGAAGCGCAGGGTGGTCCCCGTAGTGCGGCTTTTGCCGACGACCTCAAGGGGCTCGATCCGCTCTCCGGCAGAAAAGGCGATGGTGTGCTCCTTGCCCTCCCGGCGAATCCTTACCTCGAGACGGGTGGACAGGGCGTTGACGACCGAGACCCCGACCCCGTGCAACCCCCCGGAGTAGCGGTAGCTCTTACTGGAGAACTTGCCGCCGGCGTGCAGGCGGCCCAGGATCACCTCCACGGCTGGGACTCCTTCGGTGGGGTGCTGGTCCACCGGCATGCCGCGGCCGTCGTCGGAGACCTCCAGCGAGCCGTCGGCGTGGATCGTGACCTCGATGCGGCGCGCATGGCCGGCCACGGCTTCATCCACGCTATTGTCGATCACCTCTTGAGCCAGGTGGTCAGGGCGCTGGGTTTCGGTGTACATGCCCGGGCGCCGGCGGACGGGCTCCAGGCCGGTGAGGACCTCGATATCCGAGGCGTCGTAGGTCGTCTGCGTCTTCGTGGCCATGATCCGTTAGCGTTCAGGGTTCAGGGGCAGCGTACAGGGTTTCGCGCTTCGGTGTAGTCTTGCTCTTCCGCGCGGCAGTTTCGGGGCAGAGCCGGCCGGTGACAAGGGCACGCCGCGATCGCGCACCGCCGCAGGCCGGCCGATTGACCCCCCTATCTGCGTCCGGTAGTTTTGCCCTGCTATGACTGGCGAGAACACCGACAATACGGCTCAGGACTCCGGCGACCTGCCCGATTTCGAGAAGGCCATGGCAGAGCTTGAGGCCCTGATCGAGCGCATGGAGCGTGGCGAGCAGACGCTGGAAGAGGCTTTGAAGGATTTCGAGCGCGGGGTGCAGCTCTCCCGGCACTGCCAGACGGCACTGAAAAACGCCGAGCAGAAAGTGGAACAGCTGCTCGAGAACAGCGAGGAGTCCGATGTCGGACCGTTTCGACCCGACAACCATTGAAGCCCTCGAAGAGGCATTGCCACGCCTTCGCGAGCGCGCCGAGCGGGCCCTTGAGGCGGCGCTGCCGAGCGGCGGGTCGCACCCGGCACGCCTGCACGAGGCAATGCGTTACTCCGTGCTCGGCGGCGGCAAGCGAATGCGCCCCGTACTCGTCTACGCCACAGGGCGCGCCCTGGGCTATTGCGGTAGCGCCCTCGATGCGCCGGCCTGCGCGGTGGAGATGATCCACGCCTACTCGCTCGTACACGACGACCTGCCGGCGATGGACGACGACGATCTGCGCCGCGGACAGCCCACCTGTCACCGCGCGTACGACGAGCCGACAGCTATTCTCGTTGGCGACGCCCTGCAGTCACTGGCTTTCGAGACCCTGGCCCGCCCCTCTGAGGCCAACGCCGACTCGCCGGCTGCGCGCGCGCAGATGGTTGCTGCCCTGGCACGCGCCGTCGGTTCCCGGGGCATGGTCGGTGGCCAGGCCATCGACCTCTCCGCCGTCGGGCGCAAGCTCGACGCCGCCGAACTTGAGGACATGCACATCCACAAGACCGGCGCACTGATCCGGGCCAGCGTGCAGCTCGGCGCCCTCGCCTGTGGCCCGGTGGATGAGCGACTGCTCAGTGCGCTGGACCGGTACGCCAAGTGCGTCGGCCTCGCTTTCCAGATCCACGACGACGTGCTCGACGTCGAGGGGGATGCCACGGCCCTCGGCAAAGAGCAGGGCGCAGACGCCGCCCGGGATAAGCCCACGTACCCCTCGATCCTGGGGCTGCGTCAATCCCGGGAACTCGCCGAGGGGCTTGCCGCTGACGCGATCGACTCCCTCGCCGATCTCGACAGCGGTGCCGATGTCCTGCGTGGCCTGGCGGCTTACTGTATCCGGCGTCAGGGTTAATTGATCGCAACGATTGAAAAACCCTTCTCCTACAGGCTCGGCGAACCCTTTACAGGAGTTTTATACTCCTTCCAAATTTATCCGTACCGCCTGGTAGCGCGACTGAGGCTGCACAATCATGCTCAACCCCACCTGCCATCCGCACGTCACGACGCCGGATATCAAGGACACCACCATGGAAGATGTTCAGGGCCGGAGCGACAGCCGGCAAATCGAGATCAACAAGGTCGGCATCAAGGATATCCGGCACCCCGTCCGGGTCCGTGATCGCACCGGCGGCGATCAGCACACCGTGGCCACTTTCAGCATGTACGTAAACCTGCCGCAGCATTTCAAGGGCACGCACATGTCCCGGTTCGTGGCCATCCTGGAGGGGCATGATCGCGAGATCACGGTGGAGTCGTTCCACGAGATGCTCGCCGAGATGACCGAGCGACTCGAGGCCCGCTCCGGCCATATCGAGATGAGCTTCCCCTACTTTGTCAACAAGCGGGCGCCGGTGACCGGGGTGGAGAGCCTCATGGACTACGAGGTCACCTTCATCGGCGAGATCCACGACGACCGGCACGAGACGTGGGTCCGCGTCGCTGTCCCGGTGACTACGCTCTGCCCCTGCTCCAAGCAGATCTCCGATCGGGGCGCGCACAACCAGCGTTCCCTGGTCGTGGTTACGGCGCTCTTCGACGGCTTCGTCTGGCTGGAGGAACTCATCGACCTGGTGGAGCAGGAGGGGTCCTGCGAGCTCTACGGCCTGCTCAAGCGGCCGGACGAGAAGCACGTCACCGAGCGCGCCTACGATAACCCGAAGTTCGTCGAGGACGTGGTTCGGGACATCGCAGGGCGGCTCAACGGGGACGACCGCATCGCCGCCTACACAGTCACATCGGAGAACTACGAGTCGATCCACAACCACTCCGCCTTCGCCCTGATCGAGCAGGACAAGCGCAGCCGCTAGTCGCCAGCGCGTAAAACCGGCGCACCGCATCAGCGGTGCGCCCTTCCCCAACAGCAATTGATATCGGTGGGAAAATCCACTACGATCACTGACCGTTCGATCGGTTGGTGTTCACGCCGCACCCTGGACCGCCCACGCCCATCAGGAGCAAACGCATGCCGCAAGCTGCGGGGCGCACCGAAGCTGCAGAGCGCATCCTCGAGGCCGCCAAGCACCTCTTCGCCCGCGAGGGGTACGGCAGCGTGTCGATCCGCGACATCGCCGAGGCTGCGGGGGTCAGCAAGGCCAACATCTTCCACCACTTTGCCTCGAAGGAAGAGCTCTACCTGGAGACCCTGCGCCGCTCCTGCGAAGCCGCGCGAGCCCTTCTCGAAGCCTTCCGGGAGGAGCACCCCTGCCCCGCCCACCAGCTGCGCAGCTTCTTCCGGGACGACCTGCGCCAGGCCAGCGACGACACCGACGGCTCGTTGCTGCTCATTGCCGAGGGGTTCAACGCCGGCCCGCAACGCGCACGCGCCCTGGTGGAAGAGGTCTTCGGGGCAGATTTCCGCCGCTTCACGCAGGTCCTGGCCGCCGGGCAGTCCAGCGAAGGCCCCTGGCGGACCGACATCGACCCGGCCGTGGTGGCGACCCTGATGATCGCTGCCAACACCTTTTTCATCTCCCATCGTGAAGTCCTGCGCCAGCTCCCCGGCGTGGACTTCGCGGACGATCCGGAGCGCTATGCGGACCACGTCGTGGATATCCTCCTCGACGGGATCCGGAAGGAGGCGTAAGTGACAGAAACGCAACAACTCCATTCATCCGATCCGTCGCCGATCCGGGCTCGCACGCTGCGCGCAGTGGCTGCTGCCACTGCGCTGTCTGTGCTCATCGCGGGCTGTGCGGATGACAACGACAACGGCGAGGAGAACAACGGGGACGACGCCCTCGCTGTCACTTGGATGGAGGCGGCCGAGGAGGAAGTCCGCGAGGTCCGCAACACCGTCGGCAGCATTGAGGCCAAATCGCGGCCTCTTCTTGCCGCCGAGGTCGGCGGGGTCATCGACAGCGTCCATGTCGACGAGGGCTCGCGGATCGAGCGGGGGAAAATCCTCGCCGAGATCGACCGCGAAGACTACGTCGATGACCGGGACGCCGCCGCTGCGGACGTGGCTCGGCTGACGGCGATGGTCGGGGTCCAGGAGCGGACCGTGGCCCGGTCACAGGAACTCTACGAGGACGAGCACATCTCCGAGGATGAACTCGATAACGCCGAAGCGGAGCTTGAGGCCCGTGAAGAGGAGCTCTCTTCAGCCCTTGCGCAGCTTCGTCGAGCCGAGCGCGATCTGGAGCGAACCCAGGTCCGCGCCGTCGTCGATGGCGTGGTGGATGAACGCCACATCAGCGAAGGCGACTACATCAACGCCGGCGAGCCGGTCTTCGAGCTCATCGACATGGATCGGCTCAAGGTGCGACTGCCGGTCTCCGAGAGCCTAGCCCCCCGCCTGGATAGCGGCACCGACCTGATCCTGCGCAGCCGCTCCGGCCTGCAGCCGGAGCTGGAGACGACCATCTCCGAACTGCGCCCCGGAATCCGTGACGCGACCCGCTCGCTGCAGCTGATCGCCGAGGTGGACAACCCCGGCGGCTGGCGTCCAGGGGCCAGTGCCGAGGCCGAAGTGGTCCTGGATGTCCGCGACGGCATCGTGATCCCCAATCAGAGTGTCGTGCGCCGCCCTGCCGGCGAAGTCGCCTACGTGCTCAGCGATGACGAGAGCCAGGTCGAGGAGCGCACTCTGGAGGTGGGCACCCGCTTCGGGGATCGCGCCGAGATCCGTGACGGCCTGGAGGCCGGCGATCGGGTCATTGTCGACGGGGCCGGGTTCCTCACCGATGGCGCCCCCGTGGACGCCGCTGCTCACGAAGGCGACGACGCGGACACGGAGTAACGCACCATGACGCTCTCCGAGCTCTCTATACGCCGCCACGTGCTGGCGGTGATGATCAGCGCACTGATCGTGCTCGTCGGCGCGATTGCCTACCAGGATATCGGCACCGACCGCATCCCCAATATCGACTTCCCCATGGTCAGCGTCACCGTCCACCAGGACGGCGCCGACCCGGAGCTGATGGACTCGGCGGTCACCGACGAGGTCGAGCGGGCCGTGAACACCGTCCCGGGCATCGACGACATCCAGTCGGTCTCCTTGCCCGGGACCTCGGTGGTCACCATCCAGTTCGATTTGGAAGTGGACGTGGACGTGGCCTTCAACGAGGTCAACGCCAAGGTCTCCGAGATCGTCCAGGATCTGCCCGAGGACGCAGAGGCACCCGTCGTCGACAAGGTCGAGATGGATGCCCAGCCGATCATGTGGCTCTCCCTGCAGGGGGATCGCACGGCGCAGGATCTCGACCGCTACGCGCGCAACGAGGTGCGCCCGCAGCTGGAGGGCATCACCGGCGTCGGCGAGGTGCAGATCGGCGGCGCGCGGGAGCGGACCATGCGCCTGGAGGTCGATCCCGACCGCATGGCCGCCCACAACGTTGACGCTCAGTCGGTCATGCAGGCCCTTGAGGAGGAGCACGCCCAGATGCCGGGCGGCTTCCTGGTCGGCGGCGATACCGAGGAGATGCTCAAGCTCGACGTGGAATACCACGACGCCGAGGGGCTCGAGCAGATGATCGTCGCCGAGGATGGGGACGATCGCGTGCGCTTTAGCGACATCGGCCGGGTCGAGGACGGCCTGGCCGACATGCGCCAGCTTGCCCGCTTCAACGGGGAGCCGACGATCGGCCTGGGCGTGGTGAAGATCTCCGGGGCGAACACCGTCGCTATTATCGACGAGGTCAAGGAACGGCTCGATGAGCAGATCCGTCCCCAGCTGCCGCCGGGGCTGGAGCTGCACATCTCCACGGACGAGTCCCAGTTCATCCTCGAGCAGATCGACTCGCTCTACCTGACCATCGCTCTGGGCATCCTCTTCGCCGCCCTGGTGATGTGGCTGTTCCTGCGCAACCTGCGCTCGACGGCCATCGTCTCGCTGGCGATCCCCGTCTCGCTGATGGCCGCCGTCGCCGTGGTCTACTTCTTCGGCTACACGCTGAACTCAATCACCATGCTGGCGATGCTTCTGCTCATCGGCGTGGTGGTGGACGACGCCATCGTGGTGCTCGAGAACATCTACCGCCACCGCCAGCAGTACCGGGAAGGCCCCATGGCGTCGGCGATCTCCGGCTCCAACGAGGTCTTCTTCGCGGTCATCGCCTCCACCCTGACCCTGATCTCCATCTTCGGTTCGGTCATCTTCATGGAGGCGATTATCGGACGGTTCTTCGAATCGTTCGCGGTGGTGGTCGCCTTCGGCGTGCTCGCTTCGAGCATCGTCGCCCTGACCCTGATCCCCATGCTCGCCTCCCGCTTCCTCCACGTACCGGAGCAGGAGGGAGCCTTCTACCGGGCACTGGAACAGGGCTTCAAGGCCATCGAGCGGGTCTATCGGTGGTCTCTGGGCTACATCCTGCGCTTCCGCTGGACAACCCTGGGCCTGGCGCTGGTCTTTGCCGTCGCGGTGGCTACCATCATCGCTCCGCGCCTGGGCGGCGAATTCGCCCCGGACGAAGACACCGGGGAATTCATGGTCAACTTCCAGACGCCACTGGGCTCCGGGATCGAGTATACCGACCGGCAGATGCGCGAAATCGAGGCCATCCTCGACGAGCAGCCCGAGGTGGACCGGTACTTCTCGGCCATCGGCATCGGCGACCGCGGCCAGGTCAACCGCGGCATCGCCTTCGTTCGACTTGTGGACCGGGATGAGCGGGAGGCTTCGCAGCAGGAGGTGGTCCGGCAGGTCCGCCCCCAGCTTGCCGAGTTGCCGGGGGTCCGCGCCTTCGCCTCCGACGTGCCCTTCGTCCCCGGCCAGCGCGGTGAGCCCCTGCAGTTCGTGGTCACCGGGCCCAACGTCGAAGAACTCGGCCAACACGCCCGGGAGATTCAGGAGCGCCTGGAAGACGTCGAGGGCATGGGCAGCATCGACCTGGACCTGGACCTGGAGCTGCCCCAGGTGGAGGTCGAGGTGGATCGGGAGCAGGCCCGGAGCCTCGGCCTGAACGCCCGGGACATCGCCCAGACCATCAACGTGCTTGCCGGCGGCTTCGATGTGGCCCGCTTCGACGACGGCCCCGAGGGCCAGGACGGGCGGCGTTACGACATCCGCCTCAAGGCCCAGGAGGACATGATCCGCGACATCGACGATCTGCAGCGGATCCAGCTCCTCTCCGAGCACGGCGAGATGGTCCCCCTGGAGGCGGTGACCACCATGGAGGAGACCCTGGGGCCGGCGGCGATCACCCGCCACAACCTCTCTTACTCGGCGGAGTTCTACGCCGACCCGGAGCTGCCCCTGGCCGAGGCCGTCGAGGAGCTCAACGCGGTGGCCGACGACGTCCTGCCACTGAACTTCGACGTGGAGCTGGTCGGCCAGGCCGAGGAGATGGAACGGGCCGTCACCGCCATGCTCTTCGTGCTCTTCCTGGCGGCGACGCTCGTCTATATTGTCCTGGCCAGCCAGTTCAACTCCTTCGTCCAGCCGCTGCTGATCATGGCGGCACAGCCGCTGGCACTGATCGGCGGACTGCTCGGTCTGTGGGTGGGCGGCTTCACGCTGAACATCTACTCGATGATCGGCATGGTGCTGCTCATGGGCCTGGTCACCAAGAACGGCATCCTGCTGGTGGATCTGACCAACCAGTACCGGGAGAAACGGGACCTGTCGATCAACGAGGCCCTGGCCGAGGCGTGCCCGATCCGTCTGCGCCCGGTCCTGATGACCTCGCTGACGCTGATCCTGGCCCTCATCCCGGCCGCGGCCGGCCTCGGTGCCGGCTCGGAGACCAACGCACCCATGGCAGCGGCGATCATCGGCGGTATGATCACGGCCATGCTGCTGACCCTGGCGGTGATCCCGGCAGCCTACTCCCTGCTCGAGGGCTTCCTCTCGAGGCGGGGCTGGGGCCGGCTGAGCAAGATCGCCGAGGACTATTTCGGTTGACGGAGCCCGGGGGGCCTCCCCCGGTTCCGCCCGCAGAGAAGGACGGATACTGATGAGCCGAGGCAACGCAATGCCGACCCTCCGCACGGCCCACCGGGCTACGGGCTGGACGCTGGTGGCGCTCCTCGCACTGACAGCGAGCCCCGCAACCGCCGAGGAAAACGGGGACAACGGCCAGACCGACCCGGCAGAAGCCGTGGTTGATGCCCCGGTTCCCGTTGAGGACCCGGAGGACGCCCTCGCCCCGGCTGAGGTCGCCGAACGGGATCCGCAGCAGGACCTGCTCGCAATCTACCGGCTCGCCGTGGAGGCGGACCGCAGTCTATCGGCAGCCCTCAACCGCCGCCGCGGCGCCGACGAAGAGATCCGCCAGGCACGGTCCCAGTTCCTGCCGCAGATCACCGCCGCAGCCGGCTACGAGGACGAGACACAGGACATCGAGGACTTCCCGGCGGATCTGGATACTTCCGGCTGGGACGCCTCACTGTCCCTGACCCAACCGATCTTCCGGCGCGGCAACTTCATCGACATGGAGCGGGCCCGGACGGCGGTGGACACCGCCGACGTCGAGCTCTCGGTGGCCCAGCAGCAGGTAGTCCTCGACGTCACCGAGGCCTACTTCGATGTCCTTCTCGCCCAGGACGAGCAGGCCCTGGTGGAGGCGGAGCTGGCCGCTGTCGAGAGCCAGCTGCGCCGCGCCCAGCGCGCCCTGGAGGTGGGCACCGGCACCCAGACCGACGTCGATGAGGCCCAGGCCGCCTTCGACCGGGTCCGGGCCGAGCAGGTAGCAGCCGAGAACCAATACGACGTCGCCCGGGAGAGCCTGCGCCGGATCACGGGGGAATACCCCGGGGAGCTGGCCGGCCTGGTCGAGGACTTCGACCCCCAGCCGGTGGAGCCGGCCGATACCGACGAGTGGGTCGAGATGGCCCAGCGCTACAACCTGGAAGTCCAGCTTGCCGAACGCCAGGACGAGCTCGCCCGCCACGATGTGGAGGCACAACGCGCCGAGCGCTGGCCGGAGGTGGACCTGGAGGGTCGCCTGTCGCGCTTCGACGGCGAACGCGAGCAGCTCGCCGGGGGAGAGGGGGGTGGCGTCACCGCCCAGGATGGCTACGTCGACACCCGCTCCATCCGTCTGCAGGTTTCGGTACCGCTCTACACCGGCGGCGCCATCACCAGCGGTGTGCGCGCTGCGGAGGCGGAGCGCACCGCCACCAGTGATGAGCTCATCGACGAGCGCCGGGCCGCTGCCCTGGATGCACGCTCGGCTTTCCTGGGACTGACCTCCGAGCTGCAACGGGTCCGGGCGCTGGAGCAAGCCCTGGTCTCGGCGCGCAGCAACGAAGCCTCCGTACGCCGCGGCCAGGAGGTCGGTACGCGCACCACCACCGATGTCCTCGATGCCCAGAGCCAGCGTTTCGAAACCAAGCGCGACCTCGCTGCGGCGCGCTACGACTACCTGCTCAACTTCGTGCGCCTGCAGGCCGCCGCGGGACTTGCCGTGGACGAGGAGGTGATCCGGGAGGTCAACGAACAGCTGCAAACCGCCGGGCAATGATGCAAAACTAGCGCTATGAGCCCGACCAACGGAACCAGCGAAGAGCACGCCCTGCAGGCCGTGCGGGACGCCGGGCTGCGGCTGACGCAGCCACGCCGCCAGATTCTGGCCGCACTTGCCTCGGCCGCGGAGCCGATGACCCCGCGCCAGCTCCACGAGCTGCTCGGGGACACGGCGTGCGACCCGGTCACGGTCTACCGCTGCCTGACCGACTTTGAACGCCTCGGCCTGGTCCACCGCCACGAGTTCGGCGACGGCAGCGCACGCTATCAGCTCAACGAGCCGGACGGCAGCCACGACCACTACGTCATCTGCCGTCGCTGCCAGCGCAAGGACCCGATCCGCGCCTGTCCCGATCCGTCGCTGGAGGCGGCTGTGGCCGCCCGCGGTTACGCCGCCATCAGCCACACGCTGGAATTCTTCGGGCTCTGCCCGGACTGTCAGGAGCCGGCTGCCAAGCGTGTCAGCTCTTCGCCGGGGCGCTGAGAACGACTACGGCGCCTGCAGTGGGGGCTCGGCCAGCGCCGCAAGCTGCTCGCGGAGTGCGAGCAGGTGCTCCTCCCAGTACCGCGCCTCGCCAAACCACGGGAAAGCCTGGGGAAACGCCGGATCGTCCCAGCGCTCGGCCAGCCAAGCCGCGTGGCGGAGCAGGCGCAGCGTCCGCAGCGGCTCGATCAGGTGGAGTTCGCGGGGATCGAAAGCACAGAAAAGGCGATACCCCTCGAGGACCGCCGCCAGCGCCGCCTCCCGTTCCTCCCGCTCCCCCGGCAACAGCATCCACAGATCCTGAATAGCCGGCCCGGTGCGGGTGTCGTCCAGATCGACCAGGTGGAAACCGTCCTCGGTCTGCAATACGTTACCCGGGTGGAAGTCACCGTGCAGGCGAATGGACTGCACCGGACCCGCGCGCTGCCAGCACGCTTCCATGGCCACGAAGAGATCCTCGGTCAGCGAGCGGTAGGCCTCTTCCAGGTGGACCGGGATCCAGCCCCCCTCAAGAACCCGGTCCCGGGCCTCGCGTCCCCGGTCTCCAGGGTCGAGCGGCGGACGCTCGGTAAAGGGCTCGGGCGCACCGACTGCGTGGATCCGGCCGATGTAGCTGCCCAGACGGCGCAACACCTGTTCATTGTCCACCTCCAGCATGCGGCCGCCGCGCATTGGGTAGAGGGCAACCCGAAAACCGTGGCGCCTGCCCAAGGACCCCTCCGGGCCGGAGAGCGGAGGGACAACGGGGACCTCGGCAGCCGCCAGCTCCCGGGCGAAGGCGTGCTCCTCATGAATCTGCGCGTCGCTCCAGCGATCGGGCCGATAGAACTTGGCGACCAGGGCGGGCCCCTCCTCCACCCCGACCATGTAAACGCGGTTCTCATA
>PUNM01000052.1 GCA_003552625.1 Ectothiorhodospiraceae bacterium | reverse complement strand
CAGGCTTTGGTGACGGCCCTGTGATTCCCCCAGCGCTCCACAGTACAGAATACCGCCGGACCACCAGCGCAGCCGGAGCAGCCCGTGCAGCAGCTCTAATCGCAGGGATAGCGCAGATCCCACTGCTCGCGGAGCGCGTCCATGGTCCTGGCGATGCGCAGGGACTCCCGCAGCGGCATGACCGCGCTTTCTTGCCGGTCGGCCCCGACGCAGTCCATGACCTCCCGGGCCTCGTATTCGTATCCGTTCTCCGCAAAGGGCAGGTGTATCTCCTCCTCCCCGCGGCCGGACACGAGCGTGGCCGTGGTGGCGTGCCAGAAGTCGGGAATGAATATTGAGCCTTTGGTCCCGATTATACGCGCGTTGTGGGGAATATTCGTGCGTACCGCACAGGAGAGGAGCGCCATCCGCCCCCCGGCGTAGCCCATGAGCACCACCGACTGTTCGTCGACTCCGGTCTCTCCCACGTGGGCCATGCTCTTGACCTCCGCCGGATCCTCCCCGAAGACCATGTAGGACAGGGCCAGCGTATACACCCCGACATCAAGGAGCGCACCGCCGGCGAGCTCGGGGTTGAAGAGCCTGTGACCCGGATCCAGTTCACCGCGGAAGCCGAAGTCGGCCTGCAGCATCTGCACCTCGCCGATCGCCCCCTCCGCCAGCCACTCCCGGACCCTCTCCATGACGGGAAGGAAGCGGGTCCACATCGCCTCCATAAGGAACACACCGTTCTCGCGCGCGCAGGCGATCATCCTCTCCACCTGCCGGGCATTCACCGCAAGCGGCTTCTCGCAGAGGACGGCGCGGCCCTTCTCCATACACATAATGCTGTGTTCCGCGTGGTGGGAGTGCGGGGTCGCGACGTAAACCGCGTCCAGCTCGGAGTCCGAGGCCAGCTCCTCGTAGCTGCCGTAGCTTTTCGCAGCGGAGAACTCGTCGGCAAAGGACTCGGCCCGCTCCTCGGAGCGCGAACCCACCGCAAAGATCTCCGCCCCGGGCACAGCCTGCAGCCCCGTGGCAAAAGTGCGTGCGATAGATCCCGGGCCGAGAATACCCCATTTGAAGCTGCCCATAACCGTACCTGCTACTCGGACCCCTGAACCCCATACAGCATGCGGGTCACGAGGGTCCTTTCGCAGACTGCCCCCCTTCGAAATTTTGGGATTGTGAACTCACATTCCGGCGCGGCGCGGACGGTCGGATATCAAACGCGCCGCAGCCTCTCCCCACTCTCTCCATCAGGTGCAGGAAAGCTTCCAGCTCCGCACAGGTTGAGTATACCCAAACCGCGTATCCGGCGCATCCCGCGCATCAAAGGCTTCGCAGCCTATCCACCGTCTCCAGGACCGCCGGCGTGGGGTCTTCCGGGTCCTCCTCGTATTCGATGACCAGCGGGGCTCCCAGCTCGGTGTGCTCACTGAGAAGCTCCAGCACCTGCTGGAGGTCGACCTCACCCCGCCCGGGGACCACTTCCTGCCCCCCGGCGTTAAAATCCTTGAGGTGCAGGGCGTAAACCCTGTCCCCAAGCCGGGATATGACCTCCCGCGGGGTCTGTCCCGAGCGCAGGTAGTGGCCGGTGTCCACGCAGGCCCCGAGCGGCGGCGGGTACTTCTCGCACACTGACAGCACCTCGTCCACGGTGGAATACATGGCCCCGGGGCCATGGTTGTGTATGGCCAGACGCAGATCGAACTCCTCGGCGGCGTCGATCAGGGCGGATGCGGTATCCTCCGCATCAGGTGGAAAATCTACGGACACGTAGTCCGCACCCAGACCCGCTGCAAACTCCAGCGTCCCGCGCACAATGTCTGCATCCGCGTGGGCGAAGTTGTGCACTCCGTAGCCGCAGATCGCAAGCCCGGCTTCGCTGCAGAGCCGCTTCATCCTTGCAACCTCAGCCTCCCCCGCCCCGGGTTCGATATGTACACCGCAGAACTCAACGGCGGAAATTCCCGTGCCCTTCAGCTCGCTGCATATCTCCTCCACGGAAAACTCGCGGTAGGTGTAGCTCTGGACTCCAACTTCGTAGTCCATCTTCAAATCTCCCTTCGCGTTAAGAATCGCGACTCCAAAAAGTCCACGCGTCCCGAAGGCCGCTCGTCCCCGGCTAGATCTCCTCCACTATCCGCTCCATCATTCTCTTATCCGCTCCATAATCCGCACCAGCACGTCCTCCGCACCGAAACCACCCGCCTTGGTGACTATCCTTAAGCTCCGGGCGCGACAGCCACCCTGCGCCGCGATCTCGGCCGCATCCGCGCTTTCCTGCGGCGCATCCGTCCTGTCTTGCATCTTGCCGGTTCCTGCCCGCATTGCCTCCGCTCCCTTTCCCGCTCTCCCCTCCGCAAGGGCAATGCCGGGAAGGAGCTCATCTCTAACGCACAGCCTCTCGATGCCCAGCCTGCGGCAGACGCCGACCGCCGTATCTCCCCCGGTGAGGATCAGGGTGTCGATCTCCAGCGCGGAGACGATCTCTTCGGCCAGCCGGCCCAAAAATTCCCTTATGCGATCCGCAACTTCGGCCGCTCCCGGGCCCTCCCGGCCGCGCAGGGCCGGGCTGACCTCCCCGTGGGCGGAGTAGGCGACGATGGGCTGCCCGGGGGCGGCTTCACGGGCGCGGGCGGCATAGTCCCACAGAGCCCTTTCGCTTTCGACAACGATACGGTCCGGATCCAGCGGCAGCAGAAAGGCCTCCAGCTCCCGCTCCAGGCAGGCGATCTGCGCGTACATGACCTCGTTCCGCGATCCGCCGATCAGCAGGGTACGTCCCGCCGGAGTCCCGTCGGGGCT
>PUNM01000127.1 GCA_003552625.1 Ectothiorhodospiraceae bacterium | reverse complement strand
TGTCCGACTGCTCGTCCAGGGACTCGGCCGCGGAGGCGGCCTCCTCCACCAGGGCGGCGTTCTGCTGGGTGACCTCGTCGAGCTGGCTGACCGCCTTGTTGATCTCGTCGATGCCCGAGGATTGCTCCTCGCTGGCGGCAGAGATCTCGGCGACCTTGTCGGTCACCGTCTGCACCGCCTCCAGGATCTCCTTGAGGGTCTCGTTCGACTCGTTGACCAGGCGGGTGCCATCCTCGACCTTCTCGCCGCTGTCGTTGATCAGCTTCTTGATGTCCTTGGCCGCGGTGGCACTGCGCTGGGCCAGGTTGCGCACCTCGGCGGCGACCACCCCGAAGCCGCGCCCGTGCTCGCCGGCACGCGCCGCTTCCACAGCGGCGTTGAGGGCCAGCAGGTTGGTCTGGAAGGCGATCTCGTCGATGACCGTGATGATATCGGAGATCTCGCGGCTTGACTGCTTGATCGCCCCCATGGCCTCGACCACTTGGCCGGAGATCTCCTGGCCGCGCTCGGCCCGCTCCCGGGCCGCGGTAGCAAGCTGGTTGGACTCGCGGGCGTTGTCGGCGGTTTGCTTGACCGTCGAGGTGAGCTCCTCGATGCTTGAGGCGGTCTCCTCCAGGGAGCTGGCCTGCTCTTCGGTCCGCTGGGAGAGATCCTGGTTGCCCTGGGCAATTTCCGAGGAGGCGCTGGCAATACCGTTGGCCGTCTCGCGCACGCTGTCCACGGTCCGGCGCAGCACATCGATGGTCGAGTTGACCCAGTCCTGGAGCTGGCCGAAGTCGCCCTTGAACTCGCCCTGCATCTGCTGGGTCAAATCCCCCTTGGAAACCAGTTCCATGACCCGGATGACTTCCCGCACCGGGGCCTGGGTGACGTCGAGGACCATATTGATGTCCTCGCTGAGGGTCCGGATGAACCCCTCGGACATGTCCGAAGTCTCCACCCGGTGACTGAGCTCACCGGCCTGGATCCGCTCGATCAGCGCCTCGACATCGTGCTGGGCCTTCTTCTCGTTGGCGCGCCGGTGCCAGTCCTCGGTGATGTCGAACCACTCCAGCGTATTGCCGAGGAAGTTGCCCTGCTCGTCGTCCTCGCCGGTGATGTAGACGTTGAAACGCAGCTCGCCGACGTGCAGCTCCTGGTGCAGGGCCTCGTCGCGGATCCGCTGCATCTGCCCGGCCACCGAGCGCAGCTGCGGGAACAGATCGAAGAGCGAGAGCCGATCCTCCAGGTCCCGCGAGGTGAAACCGGGGTTGACCGCAACGATCTGCGCCTCGTGCCGCGCGAGCATAGCCTGCATCGGCTCGTTGACGTAGTGGATCGTGCCGTCCGGGTCGGTCATCAGGAAGGCCGTGGTCGCCGTGTGCATGGCCTTCTTGGCCCGGTAGTACTCGATGTACTCCTCCCGGTCGACGGTGATCGTTCTTTTCTGGTCGCTGCTCGCCATGGTCTTGCTCCCACTCTCTGACTCGGCCTGCGCTGGCTGCTGCTCTTCTCCGCCCCCGGTGGGGGTTGGTTCTGGGGGCGGTGCCCCCCCCGACTGGTGCTGCGGCTGAGCCTCCTCGCTGTCGTCCTTCATCCAGGCCAAGGGGTCGCGACCGAGTTTTTTCTCGCCGCCACTTTTCTTGTCGCCGCCGTTCGATCCGCTGCTCTTCGCCACGGCTGCTCCTCCTCTACGCTTCGGCCGCCGGCTCAAAGACCCGGTGTTGCTCCAGGTCCTCGGCCAGCGCACGGTAGTCCTTCGCCCCGTTGCTCTCGGGGCGGTACTCGAAGATGGTCTGCCCGAACCCGGGAGCCTCGGCCAGGGCGACGTTGTCGCGCACCGCCGTCTTCAGGACCTGGCCGGGGAAATACTCTTTGAGCTTGCCGAGCACCTCCTTGGGCAGACGGCGTTGGCCGTTGTAGCGGGTCACCAGGACGTACTTGCGGGTGTGGATACCTAGCCCCCGCTCGACCCGCATCAGGGTGCGCATGAGCCCGGCCAGCCCCTCCAGGGCCAGGTAGTCGCAGGAGACCGGCATCACCACCTCGTCGGTGGCGAGCAGCGCGTTGATCGCCAGCAGCCCGGACGACGGGGGGCAGTCGATGATCACATAGTCCGGGAACGGGTCGAGCCCCGCCACAGCCCGCTGCAGCAGCCAGCCGCGCTCGCGCCCGCCGGCCATCTGCTCCAACTCGGGCAGGCGCGGCCCGGGCGGCACCAGGCGAATCCGTTCGCGGGCTGGCTGCAGGCGTTCGGCCAGCGGCACCCCGTCGAAGAGCACGTCATCGAGCCCCGGATCGAGCCCTTCGAGACCGAGGCTGGCAGCAAAGTGGCCCTGCGGGTCCAGGTCGATGCCGACCACGTCGCGCCCGGCCCGGGCCAGGGCGTGGGCGACGTTCACCGAGGAGGTGGTCTTGCCGACCCCGCCCTTCTGGTTCAGAAAGCAGGTGACGCGCGATCCGGCTGCGCTCATCTCCGCTCCCCGCGCGCCCGGTCCATCTCATCGGCGAGCTGCTCGAGCAGACCCACAACCTCGCGGGAGTTGTCGGCCAGCTGCTCCAACTCACCGGCGGCGGCATCCACCTCGCCCTGACTGTAGAGCTTGGCGGCCTGCTTGCCGTGCTCGTGGACGGCGCGGTGCGGCGTCTCGATCGCAACGAAGGCCGGCAGCTTGCGGATCCACGGCTCCTCCACCGCGTCGTACCACTTGCCCAGGCGGCAAGCGTGGTGGTCGGTGAGCTCGCGGTGATCGACATCCTCACGCCCGGCGAGCATCGCCGCGATGCGCCGCTTCCACATCACGTGGTCGAACTTGCTGCGCTCGATGAAGTAGCGCGGCA
>PUNM01000163.1 GCA_003552625.1 Ectothiorhodospiraceae bacterium | reverse complement strand
GAGAAGCGGTATACGCCGGGGCCTTGGAATGTCGACAAGGAAAACGCGCACACAGGGCAAGTTGCTACATGCCATGGAGACTATGACGGATGGTATGAAGTTTGGACCATGGAATGGTCTGACGGCGTAGACCAAGAAGCCAACGCCCACCTTATCGCCGCCGCGCCGGATTTGCTGGAGGCGCTGGAGACGGCTGTTTGGGAATACAACGGGCCGGATGATGATTGCCCGGAATGGGTTGCTCAGGCGCACGCCGCCATCGCCAAAGCAAGAGGAGAGAAGTCATGAGCAAAGTACAAATTCTCCGGGGCATGCCCCAGCGCCGCACCGCCGCCGCATGGCGGCACCTGGAAGAACTCGGCCGCTACGTCGACCCGCAGACCGGGGCAGTGACCGAGCACCCGGACCAGACAGCCGTGCGCCGGGAGAACCTGGAGCGGCTGCGCAACCCCGGACCGACATACCCGACCCTGAGCCCAGAGGCCATGCGGCGTATAAGCCGCGATCTGCAGGCGGGGCGGCAGACGAGTCACGAGCCGGACGGGCCGAGTGCGGCATAGGAGACAGGACATGTTTGATTCGGATCTCGACTACAGCGGGCCGGTCAATGACCTGACGTTTGACGAGGAGCACGAGGCGCTGACACCGGGGCCGATCCGGCCTGACGTGGACGGGGTGATCCAGCAGCGCTCAGCCGCACAGCACTACACATGGCTCGCTGACCGCGCCGCGGCAATGGTCAAGAGGATGCGGGTCATCACCGAGCGGCCGAGCGAATACTACGCCGCACAGAAGGCGCTGCTTGAGGCCGCGGATTATCTGCGGGATGCGGCAGAGAGGATGGAGAGAGGCAATGAGTGAAGCCAACATCTATCAGCGCATCAACGCCGTGCGCAAAGCCGTTGCGTATATCCGCAAGGACAAGGAAGTCCAGGGCTACCGGGCTGTCACGCACGACATGGTGACGGCGGCGATTCGCCAGCATCTTCTCGAGCACGGCGTGGTGATTGTCCCGACGCAGCGCGAAAGCTCTATCACCGAGATCGGACAGACCAAGGGCGGTGCGACGATGATTCGCTACGCCGGCTGGTACTCCATCGCCTTCGTCAACATCGATAAGCCCGACGAGTCTGTGGTGGTGGACATTGAGGCGCACGCCAACGACCAGGGCGACAAGGCGCCGGGGAAGGCCATCAGCTACGCGACCAAGTACGCCATCCTCAAGCTGTTCTCGCTGGAGACTGGCGAAGATGAGGAATCGCGTGTGGAGCAGCTAAAGCCAATCGCTCGCATCAGCGAGGACAAGCAATCCGAGTTGTTGGCGATGATCGACGAAACCGGATCTGACCTGGCGAAGTTCCTCAAGTGGCTTGGCGCATCGGATCTGATCGAGGTCACCGAAAAGCAGTACGAGCGCGGCATGGCAGCGCTGAAGCGCAAGCAGCAGGAAGCCGCGAAGGAGGCCACAAGTGAAAGTGCATAACGTCGCCCAAGGTGAGGCCGAGTGGTTTGCGTTACGGCTCGGCCTGCCCACGGCCAGCAGCTTCGACAAGGTGATTACACCAACCGGCAAGGCCAGCACACAGATGGACGCCTACGCCAACCTGCTCGTCTCCGAATGGCTCACAGGACAGCCCGGCGGCATGGAGCCGACGCCCTGGATGAATCGTGGTGTTGCGCTCGAGCCCGAGGCCCGGAGCTTCTACGAAATGGACGCCGACGCCGAAGTGGAGCAAGTCGGCTTTATCACCCGCGATGACGGCTGGGTCGGGTGCTCGCCGGATGGGCTGGTCGGGGATGACGGGCTGCTCGAGATCAAGTGCCCATCGCCTGCCGTCCACGTCGAGTACCTACTCAATGCCGAGCTACCGGACAAGTACAAGCCCCAGGTGCAAGGCCAGTTACTAATCGCTGAGCGGCAGTGGTGCGACTTCCTCGCCTACCACCCGGACATGCCGCCTGTGCGCGTGCGTGTGGAGCGGGATGAGGCGTTCATCAAGGCGTTGCGTGGGCGGCTGGATGCTCTGGTGGAGGCGATCAAGAGCAAGCGTTATGCGCTCGCAGAGCGCGGAATTACACCCATGAAGGAGGCAGCATAAATGCCGCAGAAAATCCGTGACGTTGCAGTGAAAACCGGCACCTATCAGGACAACCAGGGCAACGAGAAAGGCCGCTGGCAGAACGTGGGCGCCCTGATGAAGGGCGACGACGGCGGCGAGTTCATCATCTTGCACCGCTGGTTCAACCCGGCAGGCGTGCCGAACCCGCAGGACCGTGACTCCGTTGTGCTGTCGTGCTTCTCGGTCAAGGACAAGCAGCAGAGCGGCGGGGCCCCGGCTCCGGCCAACGACCCTCCCGCGCAGGACTGGGATGACGACATCCCGTTCATCACCGCCTGGAGCGCGTGGTGAGAATCACAGCGGATATGGAGCACACAGCATGCACGTAACCAAGCTACACCCCGAGGCCACCATCCCGACCCGCGGCAGCGACCATGCTGCGGGCCTGGATCTCTACGCCAACCACGGCGGCACGATCAATCCGGGCGAGCGTGCGGTGATTGGCACCGGGATTGCTATCGCCCTGTGGCCCGGCACGGTCGGCCTGATCTGGCCCCGTTCCGGGTTGGCCGTCAAGCATGGCGTAGACGTGCTCGCGGGCGTTGTGGACGCGGACTACAGGGGCGAGGTCCGGGTGGCGCTCATCAACCACGGCAGCGAGCCAGTGGACATTGAGCCCGGCGACCGAATTGCGCAGTTGCTGATCCAGCCGCTGGCGATGATGGAAGTCGAGGAAGTGGATGAGTTGCCGGAGACCGTTC
>PUNM01000120.1 GCA_003552625.1 Ectothiorhodospiraceae bacterium | reverse complement strand
CTCAGCCTCCTCGTCATCCTCATCGTGCAGCGCGATTCGCCACTGCACGGCTCCGG
Organism: Ectothiorhodospiraceae bacterium; assembly: GCA_003552625.1. Lineage (GTDB taxonomy): Bacteria > Pseudomonadota > Gammaproteobacteria > Nitrococcales > Halorhodospiraceae > Halorhodospira. The sequence goes on along the minus strand of PUNM01000120.1, from coordinate 2,765 downwards.
CAACCCACTCGGGCAGATCGGCAGGTGGTTCATCACCGTGCTGCTCAAAACGCAGCCCCTCGTCATCGTCAGCAAGATCGGAGACGCTCTTGCCAGCGGCCTTCGGCTCCAGGAATCCGGCCTCCGACAAGCCACCAACCCGGGCGGGCAGGACCAATGTGGCGTAAGCGAGCTGGCGCTGCAGCCCCCGGCTATCCGCGGTCACCTCGAGAACGGACGTGGCCCCGTCTGAACCGAACAGAAGACACTGGAACGGGCCGACCCTCTTGGCGATCTGCGCAAGATCCCGCGCAGCGGCATAGGCCGGGACCTTGAGCAGTTCCCGCGGACGGGGTGGGAGCATGGCCAGGGCATCCTCACAGGCCTCCAGCCCACGCTCCATGAGCCGCTCCAGATCCGAGCGCCAGAACAGCTGAACCTCGGCTGCATCCTGCTCGTCGGTGATACCGCGCAGGAAGGGCTCAACCGGTGGAAGCTCCATGCGCGCACTGGTCGCCGCCAGCAGTTCAACGCGATCCGCCTCCAGAGGCACCAGCCCGGGTGCCGAAGAAGAGGCATCCCGAATGACATCGACTGGCAGCCCCAGCAGATCCTGCGGAGCCAATCTCTCCAGCCCCTGGAGCTGTTCCAGTGTCCGCGCACAGGCGGCCGCAAAGCGGTTTTTCCAGTCGTCCTTGTCGGACTTGTAGGTGGTGTCGGCTCCGGTGTAGACGATGGCCACGGAACTGTGGCTGCGCTGACCGGAACGATTCAGTCGACCGAGGCGCTGGATCAGCGAGTCCATGGGCACCAAGTCCATGACCATGTGCTCGGCATCCAGGTCGACCCCCACCTCGGCGGCTGCCGTTGCCACGAGGTAGACCGGACCATCGAAATCTCGCGACGCTTGCGGGTCCGTAAAGCACCGCCAGAGCGGGCGCTGCGTGAGCTGTTCACGCTCGGTACCGCGCAGGGTGCCGGTCAGCAGACCCACACGTGCCTCTCCGCCCTCTCCGAGGGCCTTGACCAATTCCCCATAGAGCCGCTGGGCCTCCCGCGCTGAGCGACAGAACACCAGGACGGTGCCTTGCTCATGCGCCAACGCGCACTCCAGCATCTGCTCGCGCCACTGTGCGGTGCCCTCGACCTCGTAAAGGGTCGGGTACTTCGCAGCCTGCAGGCGCGCCCCGAGGACCGGATGCGCTTCGTCGGCCGCTTCCAGGGCAGCCCCCCGGGTCTCCCGGGGGGTGGCAGACATGGTCAAGGTCCGGAATTTCGGCGCAAAAGCTCCGGTATGGAGATCTTCTACCTGTCGCAGGGTCTTCTCAAAGGCCGGACTTAGATGCGACTCATCAAGCAGTACCGTAGCATCGACTCCGAGAAGGCCCGCATGGAGCGAGCGTCGACTGCGCCCGTCGCCATACCCGCGGAAAAGCAACCGCGAGCCGACTATATCCACCGTGCCGACAAGCACAGCGGGTTTCGCCGGATCGAGCCGCCACTCGCCAGTATCGAGCAGGCCACCGCGCAGCGTACCGACTTCCACCGTTGCTCCCCCTGGACGGTCGAACGCGGCCATAGAATCCAGCGCGTCACGCAGCTCGGGAATCTCGGCAAAGGCCTCGATCCATGCCTGAAGCTCTGCAGTGGTCTGATCCACGATGGCGCGTCGGTCGACCACGTACACCAAACGACGTGGCAGGGGTGCCCCCTGGGCCAAAGCGAGCAGGTAGAGGAGTACCACCGAGGTCTTGCCAGCGCCTGTGGGGAGTGTCAACTCGCGGGGCACCACGCCTTTCATAAGCAGCGCATAGCAACGGCGCTGCCAGGGGTAAGGGGCGTGCCCGGTTATGACTTCAAAGTAGGGGATATCGTTCAGCATACGTATCTTTCATAGGTTGTGCTTAGGTATAATACAAGCATGAAAAACGGGTGCAACAGTTCAGGTCACGGACGTCACGGAGGGAGGGCAGGCAAAACGACTGATATTCCCCAGCGGAAGCGGACACCCCAGTAACTTGTAGACTGGAGGTGACCCATGTCATCAGCAGCCGACCCAATGTCGAAGAAGACGAAGACGCGCTCGCGCTACAGCGCTTAGTACCGCCAGGAGGCCCTGGCGCTCGCAGAGCGCATTGGTGTAGTGACCGCCGCAGGCGAACTCGGACACACGCCACGCAGATCTACCAGTGGCGTGCGAAGGCCGCGCAGGAGCAGTCGGTCAGTGACCGGGAGCGCCAGCCCCGAGAGGAGAACGCTTGTCTCAAGCGCCAGCTCGCCGACAAGACCGAAGAGGTCGAGATCCTGGAAAAGTCGGCGCCGCACTTCGCAAAGAAGCTGGATTGAAGTACGCCGCCATCCACCAGCACCGCGAGCAGCACAGTGTCTCCAGGCAGTGCCGGGCCCTCAAAGCCCCCCCCGGGGCGGTTACTACGACTGGCTAGGCCGTCGTAGTCATCTCGGCAGACGCGAAGCCACCCGGCTCGAGCGGGATATTCGGGTTGCAGGCGTTTGCGAGGCCTGCAAGCGCCGGTACGGCTATCCACGCATTGCTGCGGAACTGGCTGCCGAGGGATGGATCGTGAACCGCAAGACCGTCGCCGAGAGCATGCGGCGTCAGGGCCTGCGGGCCCGCGCGGCGCGTCGGTTCAAACAGACTACGGACTCGAATCACTCGCTGGCCGACGCCATCCTCGATCGGGTGGTGCACAACAGCTACCGCCTCGAGATGCAGGGTGAATCCATGCGTCGCTCCCAGGATGCCCTCGAGACAACCACCTCGGAGT
>PUNM01000149.1 GCA_003552625.1 Ectothiorhodospiraceae bacterium | reverse complement strand
GCTGACCCTCCACGACCCCTACGTGCCGTACTGGCCGGAGAAGGAGCGGGAGGTGCACCAGGACCTTCAGGCTGCGCTGGCCGAGCAGCCGCAGGTCGTGGCCATCTCCACCGGCCATCAGCTCTACAAACGGCCCGAGACCATCGACGCCCTGATGGCCTTAAAGGGCCTGTTCATCTACGACACCATCGGCGTGCTCTCGGCGGAGCAGATCGTGCGGCTGCGCGAGCGGCATACCGTGAAGGTGTTGGGGCGCGGGGACTTGTGACGACCAGCCCTGCCGCGATGGCTGCAACCGCGCTTGACGACTTAGCACTTTGCTAACAAGCTATGCTTGATCGGCTACGGAAGGCACCAACTGACTTGGCACTCGCGACTCGCGTCATCAACGCCATGGCGCGGTCGGAGGAGACAAGTGTCGTGTTTACACGGCACGCGCGAGACCGTCAGCAAGAGCGCGGAGTCCATGACGCGTGGGTCCACGATGTCTTGTCCCGAGGAGCGGTCATACGAGCCGATGAGCCTCAGAACCCCCATCAGCACCACACGTACCGTATGCGGTTGGACGATACCTACGACCGGGTTGACCTTGCGGTAACCATCCCCCAAGAGAGTCAGTTGCTGGTCGTAACGGTCATCTAATTGCAGGAGGAGATCATGACTGCTCTGACTTGCCCAATCTGTGGTTCGACTGAGGTCGAAATCAGCCACGTTGAGCGGGATAACGGTCTGGGGTTGGCGTCGATCCGGCTCGTGAACGTGCCGTTCCTGGAGTGCGGTCGCTGCGGCGAGGGGTTCGAGGAATTCCCAGCCTATCGTCGCCTGATCCGGCAGGCCGTTGAGCTGCTCTGCCAGTTGGATTCCCGGCTTGCCGGTCAGGAGATTGCGTTCGTGCGCCATGCGCTGAACCACTCGCAACAAGAGCTGGCGGAGTTGCTCGGGGTCCATGCAGTCACCCTCAGCCGGTGGGAAACCGGGCACAGCGAAGTCCCGCCCTCCGCGGATCGCCTCTTGCGGGCGCTGGCTTTCGAGCATTTCGGGCGCGTGAGGCCGGTCAGCCTGTCTACAGCACCCAGGCAACGAAACCGCGAAAGACCAATCACGCTGGATGTCGAGCAACTCCACGGCGAAACCTACACCTACGAGACCCCCCATACGTTTGGCGGGACTAGCCATACATGGGTCATGAGCAATGACGGCTGACGCAACGCAGACGAGTTCGGAGGCTTGCGATCTGGCCGAGGCGCTGGAACTGGAGAGCATCTCGCTCACAAGCCTCCACATGGACACGCCCGAACAGCCGGAGACGCAATCGGGCAAGCTTCGGTTCCGGTTCGATATCGGCCACGATCATGAGGCCCTCGCTGGCGAGGCTGGAGGCACCGCCCTGGCCTCCGCGGAGATCACTGTGCAGGGCTACCCGGATGACGCACCCGAGCCCTCCGCGGACGCCAGTCAGATCGAAGACGGCCTGTTGATCTACCTTCGGGCCCGCTATTCCCTGGTTTATCGCGTTGTCATCCCTGGGCAGTGGAGCGAAGCCGAACAAGAGCACTTCAACGTGCGGTGTGTGGCCTACCACGCCTGGCCTTATTTCCGCGAGCTTGTCCAGAACGTCACGAGTCGCTCCCCCATCCGGGATGTAACACTCCCGCTTTTTGTCCCGAGCAAGCTCAGCCGCGGCGCAGAGTAACCCGGGGCTGAGCATTTGGCTCGTGCCACCCCCAATATCCCCAATGGAGATCCCAAGTGACCCAGGTGCTCATCCTCGGCGGCGGCGGTTTCATCGGTATCAACATCGCCCGCCGCCTGCTCGACGACGGCGGCTACACGATCACGCTGGCCGACAAGGGCTACCGCGGTCGGCTCGAGGAGTACTTCGATGCCGACGAGCGGGCCGAGCTGACGGTCATCGAGGACGACTTCACTGACCCACGCGCCTACGCCAAGCTCGCCGATCACTACGATCACGTCTACATGATGGCAGCGATCGTGGGCGTGAACCGAACGCTGGAGCACCCGGAGGAGGTGATCCGGGTGAACACGGCGCTCACCCACTACACCCTGGAGTGGCTCCAGCGCGCCGAGGTGGGGCGCGTGGTCTTCGCCTCCAGCAGCGAGAACTACGCCGCCACTACGGATCTATTCGATGCACCCATCCCCACACCGGAGACGGTGCCGCTGACGATCGGCGACATGAAGCACCCGCGCTGGACCTACGCGGTAACCAAGATGCTCGGCGAGTCGGCGTTCCTGCACACGGCACCGGCGGCGGGCTTCGAGGCCACGGTGGTGCGCTACCAGAACGCCTTCGGCCCCTGCATGGGCTTTCGCCACGTCATCCCGCACCTCGTCCAGCGCTTCTGGGACCACCCCGCCGACGAGCCCTTCCGCATCTACGGGGCCGACCAGACCCGGGCCTTCTGCTACATCACCGACTCGGTGGACGGCACCGTCCGCGCCATGGAGACCCCGGCGGCCGCAGGCGAGATCTACCACGTCGGCAACGATGAGGAGATCAGCCTGGAGACCCTGACCCGCACGGTGGGAGAGCTGATGGGCTACACCGGGGACTACGAGCACGCCCCCACCTACCCCGGCTCGGTAGGCCGCCGCTGCCCGGATCTGACCAAGTGCCGGGAGGAGCTCGGTTACGAGCCGCAAGTGCCCTGGCGCGAGGGCGTCGAGCGCACGGTGCAGTGGTACCGGGACTTCTTCGCCGCGGGCCGACAACCGGATGACATCGGCTTCGAGCCGCCGGAGCGGTTCAGCCAGCGATAGACGAACAGGAGGTTTCGTGCAGCGCTTCTTCGACGTCTTCTTCTCGGGGCT
>PUNM01000001.1 GCA_003552625.1 Ectothiorhodospiraceae bacterium | reverse complement strand
GATTTTCACCAGCGGGTGCCGGCCACCGAGCCGGACAGCGGCTGGGGGACGCCGGAGGCGGCAGCCGCTCCCATCCGCGAGAACTTCCGCCAGCTTGAGCCGATGGAGGCGGCGCGCCCCATGCGCGGCGAGCTGCGAGCCCTTGAACGGTGGGTGGAACGCGAACTCGAGCGGCTTCAGGGGACTATGCAGGGACGCCTTGATGCCGGTTTCGTGCGTGAATGCCACGGCGATCTCCACCTGGGCAATGTGGCCTGGCACGATGGCGCGATCATTGTCTTCGACGGGATCGAGTTCAATGAAGGGTTGCGCTGGATCGATACCGCCAGCGAGATCGCCTTCACGGTCATGGATTTGGACTACGAGGGCGCCCGCCGCCTGCGGTACCGCTTCCTGGATCGTTACCTGGAGCAGACGGGAGACTATGCGGCGCTCGCTCTGCTGCCGCTCTATACCGTCTACCGCGCCCTGGTCCGGGCCAAGATCAATGGTCACGAGGCCGCCCAGGGCGGGGGTGAGCGGCCACGGGCTGCCCTGCAAGAGCACGTTGAGCTGGCCGGCAGCTACACCGAGGATCAGCTGCCGGAGCTGGTCCTGACTTTCGGGCTGTCCGGTTCGGGCAAGAGCCGTCGGGCCCGACGGCTGGTCGAGGAGCGGGGTTTCATCCGCCTGCGTTCCGACGTGGAGCGCAAACGGCTCTTCGGATTGGAGCCGCGGGAGCGCTCAGGCTCCGAACTCGACGGGGGCCTCTATACCCCGGAGGCCACCCAGAGGACCTACGACCGTCTTCTCGACCTCGCTGAATCGGCGCTGGGGGCTGGCTACTCGGTGGTGGTGGATGCCGCTTTCCTCCGGGTAGCGCAGCGGCGTCCATTCATGGAGCTTGCCGAGCGTCTTGGCTGCCGGTTCCGGATTCTCCATGTTCGCGCTGCTGAAGAGACCCTGCGCGAGCGACTACGCGCCCGGCTCACGGAGGGGCGCGATCCATCCGAGGCTGACGAGGCGGTGCTGGATGCCCAATTACTCAAAGTTGAAGAGCCGACGGAAGCCGAGCGCGGCTACGTCGAAACCGTCGACACGGACGGGTAAGATACGCGGCTCCTGATCCGTCTATACGAGGCCCAAGATGTCAGGCATCCCGAGCCAGTCGGGCGAACCGGTCACCGAGGTCGGTCAGCTCGTCGAACACCTGGAGAAGGGGAGCCGCCCCCGCGAGAAATGGCGGATCGGCACCGAGCACGAGAAGTTCGTGCATCGGCTGGAGGATTATGCCCCCGTTCCCTATGAGGGCGATCGCGGGATCGGTGCTTTCCTCGAGGGGCTTACCCAGTTCGGCTGGGAACCGGTGCTGGAAGAGGGGCGCGTGATCGCCCTCAAGCGGGAGGGCGGGGCTTCCGTCAGCCTGGAGCCCGGTGGCCAGGTGGAGCTCTCGGGAGCGCAGCTGGAGAGCCTCCACGAGACCTGTCGCGAGGTTCGGGATCATCTCCGCCAGGTGGATACGGTGGCGAGTGCCTTGAATGTCGGCCTGACCGGCTTCGGTTTCCATCCGGTCTGGCGCCGCGAGGAGATGCCGTGGATGCCCAAGGCGCGCTACGGGGTGATGCGCCGCTATATGCCCCAGGTAGGCAACCTCGGCCTGGATATGATGCTGCGCACCTGCACAGTCCAGGTGAACCTGGACTTCTCCAGCGAGGCCGACATGGTTCGCAAGTTCCGTGTCGGGCTGGCCCTGCAGCCCATTGCCACTGCGCTTTTCTCGAACTCACCGTTTACCGACGGGCAGCCCAACGGCTACCTGAGCTATCGCAGCCGGGTCTGGGAGGACACCGACCCGGACCGCTGCGGGATGCTCGATTTTGTCTTCGACGCCGGTATGGGGTTCGAGCGTTATGTAGAGCACGCCCTCGATGTCCCCATGTATTTCGTCTACCGCGAAGGGCGCTACATTGACTGCGCCGGCGAGTCCTTTCGGGATTTTCTCGCCGGGCGGTTGCCGCAACGACCCGGGGAACGGCCTACACTCAGTGATTGGGATGACCACTTGAGTACGCTCTTCCCGGAAGTGCGGCTCAAGCGCTTTCTCGAGATGCGGGGAGCGGACGGGGGGCCCTGGCGGGGGCTGTGTGCGCTGCCGTCGCTGTGGACCGGGCTGCTTTATGACGACGCGGCGCTGGCTGCCGCGGAGAGTCTGATCAGCGACTGGAGCGTGGAAGAGATGGCCGCATTGCGCCATCAGGTGCCGCGGACCGCCTTGAAAACCCCCTTCCGCGGGACGACCGTGGGGGAGCTGGCGCGGCAGGTACTGACCATCGCCGCTGACGGCCTGCGGAACCGAGCGCGTCTGGACGATCAGGGACGCGACGAGCGTCGCCACCTGGAGCGACTCTGGGAGATCGTGGAGACCGGGACCACCCCGGCGGAAGACTTACTGGAGGCCTACCACGGGCGCTGGGGCGGGTCCCTGGAGCCGATCTTCACGGAGTACGCTTACTAGCAGCCGGTCCGAGTGCATGGGGAGCACGAGCATGGACGTGAGGGACCCGAAGGCGCTGGTCGAGGCCTACCTGCAGGCTCTTGAGGACCGGGACTACGATGCGGCTCGCGGTTGCCTTGCGGACCGCGGGTTCAGCTATGTCAGCCCCATCGCCAGCTACAGTCGAGCCGATGATCTGCTGGATCACGCAATGATCGGCGGATCGATCGTGCACCAGCGCCAGCCCATCAAGTGCTTTGTTGACGGACCGGATGTCTGTCATATCCTGCGTTACTGGATCCAGCTCTCGGACAAGCAGCAGGTCGATATCGCCCATTGGGCGCGGGTGGAACACGGACGCATCGTGGGGATCACGGCCATTTTCGATGCCCGCGCCTACTGGAGCCTGTTCGAGGGCTGAGGCCAGCACGTGCGCGCCTTGGGCGGACCGTGCCGGTATGACGCGGGTACTGGCTCTGGTCCCCGTGCGTGTAGGAGACTACCCTTTCCGTCCCAGGCTCCTTGGCGAGCGTCTTTCAGGTCGTGCTGATGTCGGGTCGCAGCCTGTATACCCTGATGTACGTGGTGGCGACGGCCATCTGCGTCGGGATCAGTGTCTACCTCTCCTACTATGGCTACTACAGCCATCTGCAAGAGCTGGCGATTTTCTTCGCAGCGCTGCTCGGTATCTTCCTGTTCGGTACTGATCTGCTCCTGCGCCGGTTCCGCCTGGAGGGGCGCAATCCCCTGAAGCCCCTTATCTTCTTTGCCATTGTCGCCGCGTTCAGTGGTGCCAGTAACTTCAATTTCCTGTATACCAACTTCATGGAGCGGGATATGGCGGAGCGGGTGGTCAGCGAGCAATTCGCCGTCTTCCGCGATGACCTGATCGAAACCCGCAGTGCCCTGCTGGCGGCGCCAGTGGTGGACTCCGTTCGGGAGCAGCGCCGAGACCTGCAGCGCAGCCTCGACAATCTGAAGACGCAGATCAACGACCCCCTGCGACCGGGTTGTGGACCGCGGTGCCGATCCCATGTTGAGGATATCCACGAGCAGCTCGGCGGTCCGCCGACGGATCTCGCCATCCCCAGCCCCGATGCTGACGCCGAGTCTCTGGAGCGATGGTACGAGAACTTCCGCGCCGCCGTGATCGAAGACTTCGAGTCCGGCGTAGTGCCTGACGCCTACCAGCAGGTGCGCGCTCTGGTCGGACGCATTGAAGCGCTCCTGGATCGGCATTCGGACCCTTACCGAGCCCTGGCGGAGGAGCTGGCGGAGCGCAACCGGGCGCTGTTGGAGCGCCGCGATTTCGCCATCATCGCTGAACTGCGCACCGAATCCCGGGAGGTGCAGCGGCGTGCGAATGCCTTGTTGCCGGAGGATCGGGCCGCTACTCACACACCGATTCGTTCCGATCTCGATAAGCTCGGCGAGATTCCGGTCAGTCTTCGTGATGGCTTTCTGGAGCGCCCCAACCCCGGGGTGACCGCCGTCTCGGCCATCCTCGCCGTCTTCGTGGATATCGCGCCGGTGCTCTTTGCATGGCTGATTTTCGCGCCGGCGACAGCGGGCGCCGGCAACGGCGGCGAGCGGGGCGTTGCCCGTGGCGTGGAGAGTTTTCGTCGGGGCCGCAGTCGGGTGGCCACGCGCTGAAGGGAGGGCGCCGAGGTGGCAGAGCCGAAGGAAAACCGCTGGCAGCTGCGGCGTTATTACGAGCGCCGCGACGAGGAAGGCCGACGGCCCCAGGGGGAGCCTCAACAGGAAGAGGCGGGTTCCGAGCCGTCGGAAGGTCTTGCTGCCCCGTCGGCGCAGGAGGACGCGGAGCTCGGCGTCGATCCACAGACGCCGAGCCGTGGGCCGCTGCTGGCCGATAACCTGGAGGAGCGCACCGGCAACTATCTGATGGCCTTTGGTTTGCCGGGTTCGGGAAAAACCACGTTCCAGTCCTTCCTGGCCTATTACGTTACGCATATCGGGCCCTTCGAGGCGCACCCGCAGGTCGCTCCGGAGGAGAGTGCCCAGGGCTGGGAGCCGATGGTCATCTTCAATGACTGGATGCGCATCTGGGGGGAAGGGCGCTTCCCGCCGGCCAACCCGGTGGATGAGGGCGAGATCCGCGAGCTGAGTTTCCGGGTGCGGCCGTTGCAGGGGTCTGGGCAGACGGTCGACTTCAGCTTCCTGGAGGCTTCCGGTGAACTCATGACTCAGGTGGTCGCTGACCGTCTTCGCGACCCGACCCTGATCGAGACGCTCAACCGTTACTTTGCTAATGAAAAGCTGCGCATGCTGCTGGTGCTGGTGGTCGATCCCGAGCGGGAGGCAGAGAACGACATCCTCTTCCAGAACCTTCTTGCCTTTCTCGATCTTCACTTCCCGAAATTGCGCCAGCGAACTTCACTCGGGGTGCTTGTCTCCAAACCGCACGAGGCCCTGCGGCGTCTTCAGGAGGCTGAACCAGCCTTCGAGCGCTACGCAGAGCTTAGCGCGGAGCTCTGCGAGTGCTATGTGCAGCGCTTTGCGCCGCGGACCTACCGGATCTTCGACGGGTGGCCCGATCAGCAGCGTGTGCAGCTGATGACCCTCCATCTGGGTGAACTGGCCACCGCGGCGGAGGATCAGAGCGTTCGACTGGAACGGGCGGATTACGCGGATATCCACGATATCTTTGCCTGGATCTATGAGCAGTTCACGGGTGGCCGGCCGGAGGCTACCGGGTGGCAGCGGCTGCTCCAGTGGTTGAGGCCATGAGTGTCGGTCCGTCGAGTCTTCTTGGACGTTGCGTCTTCGCGACGCGTCGCGGGCTAGCCGTCCACGGTGACGGGGCCCTGGCGGAGTTCATGAGCGCTCCGCAAATGGTGGAGTTCCGGGGGCGGGGGGGCGATTCGCAGGCGCTCCCGGCGCCCGGTGAGACCGTCGTTTTCCGTCGCGTGGTCCACTACGAATGCGGTAGCCAGGCTGGTCTGCTCGATCTGATCGGGGTCCTGGAGTCGCGCCGTGATGCCAGCAATCGTCCGGGTTTCGCCGGCGCTGGAGTGGCGGTGGGTCATCGTGCGCTGGAGGCGTACGCACCGGCTCTCCAGGAGGCCCAGGCACTGGCTCGGCAGGCCGATGCGGCCCTCGCGGAGGGTAGCGTCGAGCGCTGGCGCCAGCGCCCGGATCCGGAGGCGGCTGATGGCCAGCGGCGCCGTTTCCGTCCCGAGCAGCAGGGGGAGCGTCGGACCATCCTGCTGCACGCATTGGCCCCCGCGGCTGGAGAGTCGGCCGTCGAGGCGTTGCGCCAGATTGCCTGGGTCGACCGTTATGCCGGCGCCGAGGTGCGCCTCTACGAACAACCGCGCGCCGGTTCCGTCCCGGTCGATGGCACCCTCTTCGCACACACCCGGCAGAGCAAGCAACGGGAGATCGATGCCCTCGAGGCCGGGCTGCGTGACGCCTACGAGCAGCGGCTCGATGAGATCGAGCACGAGTATCAGGAGGCGTTGGCAGCGGCGACCCGGTGGTCCCCGCAGACCTCTGGCTCCGCGTCCCTGTCCGCACCCGATGAGTCCGGTGGCCGTAAGAGCGGGGGTGGTGAGGGGAGCAGCCGTGGGTGCAGCTAGGGGGTTACGATCACGGGGATACGAATGGATTCGATCAGTGAACGGGGGCCGTGGTGCGCCAGCAGGGTGCTCCGCCGACTGACGATCACCTTCTCGACACCGCCATCCATCAGCGCCGCGGCAAGGTGTTCCGCGTCGGTGGCCGCCTCGTCCAGCCAGCGCGCCTGCGGGTAGTGCGTGCGGAGCCACTGGGCAGCCTCCGATTGCCGGAGTGCGTGACCGTCTTCGGGGGCATCGGGGATGGCGAGGCTGAGGGTCTCGCGGTCCCCGAGCAGGGCTTGAGCGTAGCGTAGGGTGGTGAGCCCCGCTTCGCCGGGGGCTACGACCACAGCCACGTTTCGGGCGCGTTCCCGCCTTGCCGACTCCTCGAAGACCATGACCGGCCCCGGTGCCCCGTGGACGATGGCGCGCGCCGTGGATCCAAGCCGCAGGCCCCGGCAACGGGCATAACCGACCTTGCCGAGGACCAGAAAGTCGCCGCTCCCCACCAAGGCGAGCGCCTCGTGAACCACACGCCCACGGCAGACCTGGAGGCGCGCGGCCACGCCGCGGCGCTGGCTGCTCCGCTGCAAGGCGCTGCGGACCTCTTCAGCCCGGTCGCGCATGCGCTCCTCCACCGTGGTCGTCTCGATGGGTCGCACGGCCCCGGAGAGGCCGACTTCGCGGGTCCATGGGTAGCCGGCGCAACGCAGCAGCTCTTCCTCCTCGACGAAGACTGCCAATAACTCGGTATTCCGGTGGGCGGCCAACTCGACGGCCGCCTCGAGTGCCGCCATGCTGGCGTGGGAAGCATCCAGAAGGACCACGATACGGCGGGGGCGCCGACCGTTGGCTTCGGCGTTACTCATCCCGGTCTTCCTCCTCGGGGGCGCCGGTGCCGTGGTGCTCATCTGCATCCCGTCGCCGCGTCTCGGCGAAGCGCGCAAGGCGATCGGCGACTGCGCGGTTGGCGCTTCCCGCCGGGAAGGAGCCGTCCTCGCCGGCTGTGCCGGCCGGGTAGCCGGTGAGCAGTTCCAGGGCGTCATCAACGTGGTGCAACGGGTAGATATGGAACTGACTGCGCTCGACCGCTTCGCGAACTTCGCGCCGGAGCATCAGGTGTGGGACGTTGGTGGCGGGCAGCGCAACGCCTTGCGCGCCGGTCAGCTCCTGCTGCCGGCAGACCTCGAAAAAGCCCTCGATCTTCTCGTTGACGCCGCCCACGGCCTGGACCTCGCCAAGCTGGTTGATCGAACCGGTGACCGCGATGCCGTGGTCGATGGGCAATTCGCCGATAGCCGAGAGCAGTACACAGAGTTCGGCTACCGAGGCGCTGTCCCCATCGACGCCGCCGTACGATTGCTCGAAGGCGATACTCGCCGAAAGCGAGAGTTCGCGGTCCGCAGCGAACCGGCTGGCCAGGTAGCGCGACAGGATCATGACTCCCTTGGAGTGGATCTTGCCCCCGAGCTTCGCCTCGCGCTCGATATCCACCAGCTGCCCGCGGCCCGGCCGTGCTGTGGCGGTGATGCGCGTGGGCCGGCCGAAGGCGAACTCGCCGAGTTGAAGGACCGAGAGCCCGTTGACCGAGGCGGTCCGGCGGCCTTGGGTGGGGATGACGACGGTACCGCGCCGGATCACTTCCAGGCTGCGGTCGCGCAGGCGCGAGGCCCGACGCTCCTGTGCCGCCAGGGCCTGCTCGATGTGCGTGCGTTCGATGGTCTCCGCCTGGGCGTCGCCCGCGTAGTGGTTCGCCTCTTCGAGCAGATCGTTGATGGCGCGGCCGCCGGCGGCAAGGCGCTCGCTGTCGTCGGCCATGCGACTGCTGTGCTCGATCACGCGGGCGACCGCCCCCCGGCTCAGGGGACGTAGCTGCTGCCGTGCTGCCACTGTCGCAATCATGCGGGCGTAAAGCGCCTGATTGGCATCATCACGGGGGAGGTCGTCCTCCAGGTCCGCTTCGATCTTGAATAGCTCCGGGAAGTCGGGATCGTAGGCGGCCAGAAGGTAGTAAAGCATGCGGTCGCCGAGGAGCACCACCTTGGTACGAAGAGGCATCGGCTCCGGCTCCAGGGTGACCGTGGTCCAGAACCCGTGGACTTGCTCCAGGGACTCGATCCGCACCTCCCCGGCGGACAGGGTGCGCTTGAGCGAAGGCCAGGCCAGCGGCTGGGTGAGGATCTTTTGGGCGTCGATGATCAGGTAACCGCCGTTGGCAAGGTGCATGGATCCGGGGCGAATGAGCGTGAAGTCGGTCAAAAGCGCCCCTTGGTGCACGTGGTGCTCGGTCCGGCCGACTAGCCGCTGGTGCGTTGGCATATCCTCATAGACCACCGGTGCCCCTTCGTCCGGTTCCCGGGCGATGATCAGGTTTGCCCGGTAGCGGTTGAGGATGTATTCCATGTGCTCCTGCTCACCGGAGCGGAAGGCGTCGACGTTCTCGATGATGTCGTTGCGAATGGCGTCCAGGTGGGTGGCGGCTACGGGCAGCTCCCCGTAGCGCTGACGCAGCTCCTGGATGCGCTGGCCCACAGCGAGCAGGATCATCTCCTCGTTGAGCCGGCGCACCTGGTGCTGAATCTCTTTGCGCCACTTGGGGATTTGCTGGACTACCCCCTGGAGGCGTTCCTGGAGGTGTTCGATGGCCTGCTGATACCGCCGGCGCTCGTCCTCCGGGAGTTGCTGAAACTTTTCCGGGTCGATGACTTCCCCGTCTTTGACCGGCGCGAAGGTAAACCCGGACGGGGTCTGAAGCAGGGTGACGTCGTACTGCTCCGCCTCCTGCTGCAGCGCCTCGAAAGCCTCCCGCTGGCGGCGGTTAAGCTGCTGCTGCAGCTCCTGCAGGCGCGATTGATACTCGTCGCTCTCGAAGGTGGACGGGATGGTACTGCGCAGTTCCTCGATCAGCTGCTCGAGGTCATGGCGCAGGCGCAAACCCTGGCCCGGTGGGAGCCGGAGCAGACGCGGCTGCGTGGACTCGTCGAAGTTGTACAGGTAGCACCAGTCGGAGGGTGTCGGCTCCTGCGCTGCACGCTCGTGGAGCAGGCGTTGTACCATGGCGTTCTTGCCGGCGCCGTCGGGCCCCATGACGAAGAGATTGAAGCCGGGGGCGCGCATCCGGGCGCCGAGTTCCAGAGCTTCGAGTGCCCGCTCCTGACCGGGCGGGGCCTCCAGCGGATCGAGTTCCGCGGTGGTCTCGAAGTCGAGTTGCTCGGGATCGCAGGTGCGATAGAGGCGATCCACGGGCAGAGGCTCGGGTAAAGCCATACAATCTCCAAGCGTTGTGGGCGGCTCGCTGCGTTCAGCTTAGCGGACAACCTTCAGGCTTGTGGAGTCGGTTCGTCAGGGAGGTGTGCAATTGGGTTGGTTGAAGCGGCAGGTGGCTGACCACCCGTTTCGCGTACTGGTCACGGTGCTCGGCGTGCTCGCCCTGGTTTCGTGGATCGGCTTGCCGGACCCCCATGCACGGGACGGCCACGATCGTACGCCGCTGATCGTGGCCGCCTATGAGGGAGACCAGTTCCAGGCCCGGGTCTGGCATGCACTCGGCGCCGATCTCGATGCCGAGGAGCCGTGCGGGACGACGCCCCTGATGCGGGCGCTGCAGCGCGAGCATCTTCAGCTCGCCGACTGGCTGCTTGACCAGGGCGCCGATGCGGCCGCCACCGACGAGACGGGGCTCTCCGCCCTTCATCTGGCCGCCCGAACGGGCGCTGAAGAGTTGGCCGGGCGGCTTGTCAAGGAGGGCGCCGATCCGAGCGCGGAGGAAACCGTTTACGGGCGCAGCCCCATCGATGAGGCGGAGGAAGCCGGCCACGACGATCTGGCCCGGCTCCTGCGGGACTCCAGCAATTCCTGAAAACCGAACCGAGGGATCGTGACCGACTGGCGCCGCAGCGACTTCCACTACGAACTCCCGGAGCACTTGATTGCCCATCGGCCGCCTTCCCAGCGGACGGCAAGCCGCATGCTCGTCATCGACCGGCAGAGTGGGGAGCGGGCCGATCGCCGCTTCACAGACCTTCCGGGCTATTTGCGGCCCGGTGATCTGCTGGTCCTCAACGATACCCGCGTCATTCCGGCGCGACTGGAAGCGGCGAAGGCCACAGGTGGCCGGGTTGAGGTCATGATCGAGCGGGTCATCGATGCCGAGGCGGGGACGCTGCTCGTCCAGCTGCGGGCCAACCGGGCACCCCGGCCCGGCGCCGAGCTTGCGCTGCCGGAGGGTGCCGGCGCGGTGGTCGCCGGCCGGGAAGGGCGGTTCTTCCACCTGCAGCTGGCCGACTATGGCCCTGACCTGTGGGGTTATCTCGAGCGTGTCGGCCGCGTACCGCTACCGCCTTACATCCGTCGCGAGGATGACCCCGAGGACCGGGAGCGCTACCAGACGGTCTTCGCCCAGCGCCCGGGGGCGGTGGCCGCACCGACAGCGGGCCTTCACTTCGATGAGGCGATGCTCGAGCGGGTGCGTGGCCTGGGGGTGAGCGTAGCCTGCGTGACGCTCCACGTCGGGGCCGGGACGTTCGCCCCGGTCACCAGCGACAATCTTGAGGCGCACTCCATGCACGCTGAGCGCCTCCAGGTCTCCTCCGAGACGGTCGCTGAGGTGGACGCGTGCCGGCAGCGGGGCGGACGGGTCGTCGCGGTGGGTACGACCGTGGTCCGGGCGCTGGAGAGCGCCGCCGCCGAAGGGCGGCTGCAGCCCTTCACCGGGGAGACGAAGTTGTTCATTACCCCGGGCTATCGTTTCCGCGTCGTGGACGGGCTGCTGACCAATTTCCACTTGCCCGAGTCCACGCTGTTGATGCTGGTTAGCGCCTTCGGTGGGTATCAGCCGGTGATGGCCGCCTATCGGCACGCTGTGGCGGCGGAGTACCGCTTCTTCAGCTACGGCGATGCCATGCTGATCGTCTAGCCAGGGGTTAGCGCAGTGCGCGGAGGCGTTCCAGGTACCAGCGCCACCCCTTGGCGCGCATGCAGTCCTCGAAAGCCTCCTCAACGACAATCGCGTAGCGTTGCTCATCACGCTCGTGCCCACTGAGGTCGTAACGCTCGTTCATGGTCGCCTCGAAGCGCTCGCGCGGATTCTCCGAGTGGCGGCCGACCTCCTGCCGGGGGGTGACAGCCTCCTGGGGCCGCGCGTCCGCCGAACGGGCCAGGATCATGCACTCCACCTGGTCCACGTAGAACTCCCCCGGGGTGACCAGGCGCCGCGGCGTCTGCTGGTCCCCCGGGGCAGCACAGGCCGCCACCAGGGCCGCGCAGCCGGCTGCACAGAACAGGGCGCTCCACTTCCGCACGGTTGCTCCTCCCGAGGATTCTATCGAGGGTGTCGGCCCCGCCCGGCCGGACTTGACGGGTAGCGTGCCGGCAATCGTGGGTCAAGGGTTGATGCGCCCGGCCGATAGCCCGGAAGAAAGCGGCCTCTCAGGACGTGGGGAGGTCGTGAATCCGATCGGGAGGCAGCAGCTATGCGAGACGCGACGGCGAATGGACGAGCGATTGCGGCAGTGGCCGCGGTGCTGGGGGTGGCCCTGCCCGGGCTGGCCCTGCCCGGGCTGGCCAGTGCCCAGTTCGCTCAGGAAGAGACCTTTTTCGATCTTTCCCTGCCTTTTGAGGGGCCTTATCTGGGGTTCCAGGGGGCGATGACCTCGCCGGGCGTGGCCATGGAGGTCAGGGAAGCCAGCTTTGATGTGGGTGACGCGGGGTTCGAAGACGAAGACGCCAGCCTGAGCTTCGGGACGGATGCGCTGGGAGCCCGCGGCGAACTCTTTGTCGGTGCGGGACTGCAGAACGACCTCGGCATCCACTACGGGGTGGAAGCGAACTACACCCTCGGCCACGCCATCGACGACGACGCTCTGGAGGCTGTGGACGGTCTGACTGCCGAGATCAGTGACGGGTACGGCCTGTCGGTGCGTATCGGCGGGGTCCTCGAAGAGGGCACCAGCATGTTCTACGGTCGGCTCTCCTATCAGGTGCGGGACCTGGAGATCCAGGCCGACGGCGACGGTTCGGATTCCGATTCGAGCACCTTCAACGGGGTCGGGGTCGGCTTTGGGCTGGAGTACCGGTCCACCCAGCTGCCGGTGATGATGCGCGTGGAAGGGAACTGGTACCGCTACGGCGACGAGGATCTCTTCGACGAGGACCTGGAGGTGGAGTTCACCGAGGCTGCGTTGAACTTCGGGGTCGGTTACGCCTGGTAGGTGTTTGCGGCGGGCGTTGGCGTCCGGCGTTGGAGAGGCTGGTGCCGGGAGTGGGACTCGAACCCACACGGCCGATGGCCACTCGATTTTGAGTCGAGCGCGTCTACCAATTCCGCCATCCCGGCTTGGCCGTGGATTGTACCAGCTTGTCGCGGCGCATTCATGACCTCCGGTTGCTGCGCTGCGCCACGGTTGTGCGGCCGGGCCGGTAGACGTAGATTGTCGGCTTTTCGGATACCGGGCAGCAGGTAAGGGGACGTATGCGCATCGGATGGAGGCTCGCCGGCGGTTTCGGCGTCGTCATCGGATTGACGGCGGTGCTTGGGGGCTCCGCACTGTGGCAGATGGCGAACATCAACGACGACGCCACGGAGGTCCGCGAGGAGGTGCTACCGGATCTCCTGCGTGCCCGATTGATCGAGCAGCGGGTCCAGCAGGGCGCGGAGCACTGGCTCGCCTTCGCGCTCGACTTTCAGGAGGAAGACGCCCGGCGCGCGGTGGCGCTCCATGATGAGGCCGCCCGCCAGATTGAGACCCTCCGGCAGGAGGGGTCGGGGCGTGTGGTCGAGTTCGCCGGCGAGGCGCAGGAGGCAATGGAGGCGTACATCGAGGCGGGCGAGGCAACGGTTGCCACGGTGGCACAGCGCCAGGAGCAGCGCGCAGGGCTGATGCGTACGGCCAACATCGCCATGGAGGATGCGCGTTACCTCCTCTCCAACCAGCGGGATC
>PUNM01000103.1 GCA_003552625.1 Ectothiorhodospiraceae bacterium | reverse complement strand
TACCGCTTTGAGTGAGGTGCTCCCGTTGATCAGAAGAGCCGGCCCTGGTGGTCGTCCGGTTTCGGGCGCCTTCGGCGGCTGGGGGCGCGGCGGCGGCTGCCCGCGATCCCGCTCGACGCTACGGGGCCTGCGCCACTACCTGAACGACGTGGGCCAGGCCGCTGTGGTAGCGCCCCTCCTCAACCCGGCGCTCGATCTCTTGGCCGATCAGGAACTCCAGGCCTGGCAACTCGGCGCGCAGGCCTTCCAGGTCCATCATCATCTCCGCCGTCGGTGGTCCGCCGGTGCCGTAGGTTAGTTGCCGCGGTGTATAGGCCTCGAGCAGCAGGAGGCCCCCGGGGCGAAGTCCGAGTGCAGCGCGTCGATGCACCTCCCGGCGGATGTCGGGGGGCAGGTGGCCGAAGATCGATACGATCCCCGCCCAGGCCCCGGGCTCTATGGGGTGGTTGGCCAGATCCGCGTGGACGGTCTCGATCTCCACCCCGCGATCAGCCGCGAGCCGGCGTGCCTTTTCCAGCCCCACGGCAGAGCCGTCCACCGCGGTAACGGCGTGGCCGCGCTCGGCCAGCCACACCGCGTTGCGCCCCTCGCCCTCGGCCAGAAAGAGCACCGGGCCGTCGGGGATGCGCCAGGCCTCAATGGCGAAGAACGTATTCGGCTGCGTGCCGTAGGCATACTCGTCGGGGTCTGCGTAGCGTTCGTCCCACATGGTCGCGCTCGCGCCTTTTCCGGATCCGTTGAACTGGGACGCTACCCGGATCGGGGTGCGGCGTCCATGGCGCGGTTAACGCGGCCTCTACGACCCACGAGAGAGGCGTGCGTGCTATGGGTGGGGGGCAATCAGCGTGCATGGAATGCGGCTGTAGCCCCGGGGTGTCGTCCCCCGAATCTTGAGATCGGCCACAGGTCTCTGTATCAACACGAGCTCTCCGGCGAGCATCATCGGTGATCGCGGCGGGGCCGAAGGCCCTCGCCAAGCGGGCTCAGCCGAGGGAAAAACGACCGCCCCCGGACTTGAATCCTGAACACGGAGAGGTTGCGAGGCTCAGAAGCGACCGCCGAACCCGATGCCAAAGGCGTTGAGTTCGAAGTCATCTTTATCCAGGTAGCGCATATATTCAAAACTCAACGTCGCCCGGCCGTGGGCGTGCAAATCGATACCTGCACCCCATGAGGCGCTCGACTCTTTCTGGGTCTCACTGCCCCCATTTGCGCCACCCGAGAAACGCAGGTTTGTAACGCCGACTACGCCGTACAGGGAAATCAGGTCTGCGATGGGGATGTGGCCGCGCAAGTAACCGCCCATTAGGTAGTCGATTTCGATATCGACTTCAACATCTTCACCCGCCAGCAAAACTCGGCCGACAAGTGCGTCATCGTCCACGCCAAACCCTGCGCGGCCTTCGAAGGAGAAATGCCTGTTGACATGGACGCCGGCCCGCCCGACGAGCGCTGTGAGGTTCGCATCCTGGTCCGTGTCGTGAAGGTCGAGGTGGGTGAGAGCCATCTGCCCGCCGACGTAGGGCGAGCCAGGAACCGGCTGCTGTGCCATGGCCGTCGTGCAGAGTGACATCACCGCGCAAGCAGCGATTCGAATCGTCGTCGTTCGAAGCATGCCGATTGACTCCTTCATCGGCGGCCGATGGCACGTGCAAGGCTCGTGTGAGCCGGGTGGGTCTCAAACTATGCGTGGTTGCTCGGGGCTCCTGCACCGATCCTTCCGCCCCGACCACTGATCATAGTCCATCGTGTGGGTTGTGGTGTCTGCAGCTGTTGTTCCGCCGCCCCTCACGTTGGCGGTCGGGGTCGGGCTTGAATGACCCATGACATCAGATGGCCATCGAACGCCAGGACACCGCAGGCGTCGACCAATATTTTTGCGGGTTGTCCGGAAGGCAGACGACGGCGGGTGAAGAATGTGTCATGAGACGACCCAGTAGGCGATTCCCCAAGCTTATGGCGCTGGCCATGGTTTTGGCTTTCGGCCTGCCGGCGCCGGCACTGACCGCCGGGTCGGATGATGCCGAGCCTCCGCAGGCCGGACAACAAGCTGCTTCGGAGCAGCAGGCGTCGGGCCGCGGCGAGGGAGGCGCTCATGCCGAGGATGCCACTGGCCAGGGCCGGGGCGAGTTTCCCGGTGGTCAGGTCCTGCTGCCAGAGCACGATCCCGCTGAACTCCTGCAGGAGCGCTAAGCGGTTGGTTGCTGAGCAGTCCTCGAGCGCCACGGTGGTTAGTCAGCCCGATAGTGCGGGGTGGTGAAAGCGGTTTGGTGCGGGCGCTTTGCCAAACCTCCTTCGCCGGTGTGGGGGCGCCCGGAGTGATAGGGTGGCGGGATGGAGTGCCGGAGACTCTCAACTGCGAGTGCCTGAGTGATGCCGCGCGACGAGCAGAGCCGGTCTCGCCGTCACGGGGTGCCGCGCATGGCGCGCGCCCTGCGTAACTCCTGGCGGGGGTTGCAGGCCGCCTGGCGTCAGGAGCCTGCGTTCCGGGAGGAGATCGTCGTGATCCCGCCCCTCGGCCTGCTGGCCCTGGTGCTAGGGGCGGACGGGACGGAGCGCGCGATCCTGGTCGGCAGTCTTCTGCTGATCTTGGTGGCGGAATTGCTCAACTCCGGAATCGAAGCCGCCGTCGACCGCGCCGGCGAGCACTGGGATTCGCTGGCTGAGCGGGCCAAGGATCTGGGGTCGGCAGCGGTGTTCGTGGCGATCGTCAATGCCCTCGCGCTTTGGCTGCTGGTGTTGCTTGGGTGAATCGCTCAGACTCGCTCAAAGCAAGTTCCGCGCCATGGCGATGAGTCCGTCCGTTAGTTCCGTTAGGGCCTCGTAGTCGATGTGCTCTGGGGTGTCGGTTGGGCAGTGATAGTGCGGGTAGCGGTAGGGTGCGGTATCCGTGAG
>PUNM01000082.1 GCA_003552625.1 Ectothiorhodospiraceae bacterium | reverse complement strand
GCCATCGGATAGCTCAGTCCCTCCTGGATGATCCTTGCCGTTCCCCGATGGTGTTCAATGGCACCGCGCATCGCGTCGATGGTCGTCTCCCAGTGCTGTGCATCCGAAAGTTCGATTCGCTCCTCAGGGACCGTGTCCGCCGCACGGATCGCTTCACCGCTTTCGCCGTCCCGGATTGAGCGAACCAGGTGGGGTTCCACGATCCGGCCCCGGTTGGCCAGGGTTGCCGTGGCCTTGGCGAGTTGCAGCGGGGTCGCGCTGAAGTACCCGAGGCCAATGCCGGTCAGAACGGTCTCGCCGTGGAACCACCCCCCTCCAAGAGTGCGGCGCTTCCAGTCCCGGTCGGGCAGGATGCCGGAGCGCTCACCGGAGGTGTCGATCTCAGTGGCGGCGCCGAAACCGAAAGGCCTGAGGAAATCGGCCATGCGGTCGATGCCGAGCCGGAATGCGGTGTCGTAGAAGAATACGTTGCAGGACTCAGCGACGGCCGCGGCGAAGTCGGCGTCGCCGTGGCCCCACTCGCGCCAGCAGCGGAAGGGGCGCTCACGGCCCTCGACGTGGTATTCGCCGTCGCAGTGTACCTCCGTATCCGGATCGATAATGCCGTGCTCCAGGGCCGCCAGACCGACAAAGGGCTTGATCGTGGAGGCGGGTGGGTAGGTGCCGCGCACTGGGCGGTTGATCAGCGGCTGCCATCCGCCGTCCTCAAGCTCCTGAAAGCGCTCGCGGCTCATACCGCGGACAAAGATGTTCGGGTCGAAATCGGGGCGGCTGGCCAGAGCCAGGATGCCGCCGTCTTCGGGGTCCATAGCGATCACCGCCCCCCGTTGATCCCCGAGGGCGCGTTCGGCGACTTCCTGCAGGGAGTTGTCGAGGGTCAGTTGCAGGTCGTCACCCGGGCGCGGCGGCTGACGGTTGATTGTGCGCAGGACGCGCCCGGCCGCGTTGGTCTCCACCCGTTCGAAGCCGACCTCGCCGTGGAGGACCCGTTCGTAGGTGTGTTCGAGCCCGCTCTTTCCGATGTGGTTGGTCCCGCGGTAGGCGGTGCGGTCGATGTGGCGCACGTCCTCCGGCGTGATGCGGCCGACGTAGCCGATGGCATGGCTGCCGAGTTCCTGGTTCGGGTAGTGGCGCACCAGTCGGGCATCGACCTCGACACCCGGGAAACGGTGGCGATGAACGGCGAGTTTGGCCACCTCTTCATCGCTGAGACGGGTACGCAGCGGGATCTGCTCGAAGTGCCGGGATCCCTCCAGACGGCGCCAGAACCGTTCCCGGTGCCCATCGGAGAGTTCGATGACCTGGCCGATCTCGTCGATGGTCGCTTCCAGGTCCGGAACTTGTTCCGGCGTCACCGAAAGCTGATAGGAGGCGCGATTCTCCGCCAGGACGGCCCCGTTACGATCGTAGATCTGGCCCCGGGTCGGCGGGATGGCCGTGACTTTGACCCGGTTCTCCTGGGAAAGCGTGGCGTAATGGTGGTAGTCGACCACCTGCAGGCGCACCATCTGGGTCATCAGGGCCGCGACCACGAGAACGCAGAGCACACCGGCGACGATAATCCGACGCCGGATGGCGCGTGCGTCCCGCTGCTGATCACCGATGGAGATTCTCACCGTGCCTCGCTGGATCGTTGCTTCCGTACCCGGTCACTGCACCCGGAAGCGACGTCGCACCCCCCTGAGAATGAAAAAGATAAGTGGCCATATGGCGGCGCCGACGGGTATCGCCGCCCAGGCCTGCCAGTCCGGTGCCGGCCGGCCGATAATTCCGTTCACCCAGAAGACGACCAGCTGCGCCACGGTTAGCAGCCCGAGAACCACGATGGCCTGCTGCCACACTGGTACCAGGCGCAGGTGCTGGTGAAGCCGCAGCGCGAGGAAGGCGATCAGCGCAAAGGCTAGCGCGTGTTGCCCAAGCAGCGTCCCTAACAGCGCATCCTGGAATAAGCCGGCCAGCCAGCCAACCCCTACGCCAACACGCTCCGGAAGGGCGAGGCTCCAGTAGAGAAGGATCAGCGCCACCCACTCCGGACGGAAGTCCTGCGCCCACCCGGGCAGCGGCAGGATGATCAGCATCAAGCCGATCAGAAAACTGACCAGGATGGCAAACCCTCCGCTGCGCGGTTGGTGGCCGGTCATGATTGCCCACCGTCTTCATCGTCCGCGTCGGTGCCTGCCTCAGCCTCCGGCCCGGGAGGCTGAGCCTGCTCGGAGATGACCAGCATGAGCTTGCGGCTGCGGTCCAGGGCCGCTGCTGGCTCCGCGGAGATCCGGGCGAAGGGCTCACCTGCCTCCACTTCCACCTCGGTGACCGTTGCCACGGGGTAGCCACGGGGGAACGTACCGCCGAGCCCGGAGGCGGTGAGCAGGTCGCCCTCCTCGATATCGGCATTGCTGGGCACGTTGGCCAACTCAAGGCGTTGCGGGTCGCCGCTGCCGAGGGCAACGGCACGGAGGCTGTTGCGATTGACCTCGACGGGGATGGCGTGGCTTGGGTCAGAGATCAGGCGCACGGTCGCCGAACGCGGACCGACTTTGTCTACTTGGCCCATGATCCCGCGCGCGTCGAGGACCGGCTGGCCGACGAACGCCCCGGCGTTGGAGCCCCGATCGATCTCGACGATGTGCGTGTGAGGGTCGAGCTCGATGCGCATGAGTTGCGTGATCGCCACGTCTGTCTCCAGACGTTCGGAGGAGCCGAGCAGCTCGCGCAAGCGTTGGTTCTCCTGCTCCAGGGCTTCCATCCGCTGCAGCCGGCTCTGATACTCGAGCTGGCGGTCGCGCAGGGCGCGGTTCTCCTCGATCAGCTGGTGGCGAAGGGCGATACGCTCGCCGACGCGTTCGGCAATGGAGAACGGAGCGTCTACCACAAAGCGAACCGGGTAGACGACACTGGAGACGGCCTCACGCGCCGGTGCGACCAAGTGCTCCCGGTGGTCGAGGGTCATCAATAGAATCGAAACCGTGGCCAGAAGCACGAGCCGCACCGTGGCCGACGGTCCCTGTGAGAATAACGGCTTAATGGTTGAACGAGCCTCGCAGCGTTCAGCAGACGGCTAGCGCCATTGTACGAACTCTACAGGTGCCGCTCATCTGCCCCGGCACGCGGCGCCTCACTCGCTGACGAAAAGGTCCGCGCCCCGTTCGTCCATGAGTTCCAGTGCCCGACCGCCGCCGCGAGCGACACAGGTAAGCGGCTCATCGGCGACGAAGACGGGCAGCCCCGTCTCCTCCATGATCAGTCGATCCAGGTTTCGCAGCAAGGCGCCGCCACCGGTGATGACGATGCCGCGCTCGGCGACGTCCGCCCCGAGCTCCGGCGGTGTCTGCTCGAGCGCGGTCTTGAGTGCGGAGACAATGCCGGAGAGCGGCTCCTGCAGCGCCTCGAGAATCTCGTTGGAGTTGAGTGTGAAGCTGCGCGGTACCCCCTGCGCGAGGTTCCGGCCGCGTACCTCGATCTCCTGGACCTCGGTATCGGGGAAGGCTGTGCCGATTTCCTGCTTGATCCGCTCGGCGGTGGATTCGCCGATCAGGATGCCGTAGTTGCGACGGACATAATTGACGATTGCATCGTCGAAGCGGTCGCCGCCGAGGCGCACAGAGGCGGAGTAGACGATCCCGTTGAGCGAGAGCACGGCGACCTCGGAGGTACCGCCGCCGACGTCGAGCACCATGGAGCCGCTTGCCTCATCCACCGGCATGTTGGCGCCGATTGCCGCCGCCATGGGCTCCTCGATCAAGTGGACCTCACGCGCACCGGCACCGGCGGCGGATTCCCGGATGGCACGGCGCTCGACCTGCGTCGAGCCGCAGGGTACGCAGACCAGGACCCGGGGGCTCGGCTTGAAAAACCGTGCCTCGTGGACCTTCTTGATGAAGTGCTGGAGCATTTTCTCAGTCACCGTGAAGTCGGCGATCACGCCGTCCTTCAGCGGCCTGATAGCGCGGATGTTGCCGGGGGTCCGGCCAAGCATCCGCTTCGCCTCGGCGCCGACGGCGGCGATCCGCTTGCTGCCGCCATCGCGATCCTGCTGGATGGCGACCACGGAAGGCTCGCTCAGCACGATTCCCTGCCCGCGAAGGTAGATCAAGGTGTTCGCGGTACCGAGGTCGATGGAGAGGTCGTTGGAGAAGAGTCCGCGGATGCCTTTGAACATGCCAGCGTTCCTGAAGTCGAAGGTCGGCTAATCTAGCAGTGCCCCGGGGTTTGGGCAAGCGCGGGGGTATGGTACGTTTTTAGGTTGCTATCGCGCCAGCACCAGAGGGGGGAGTAGAGGGTTATGGCCATTGAGGCGAAAGAGGTCCAGGCCATCGCGCATCTGGCGCGCATCCAGGTGGATGATGCGGCTGTCGAAGGTTATGCCCGGGATTTGTCCGGGATTCTCGATTTTGTCGAGCAAATGGGTGCAGTGGATACTGCAGGCGTCGATCCGATGGCGCACCCGTTTGATGCAACCCAACGTCTGCGCCCCGACGAGGTGACGGAGCCGAATCGGCGTGATCACTACCAGGCGGGCGCACCGGCTGTAGAGGCCGGTCTCTACCTCGTTCCGCGCGTCGTCGAGTAACGGAAGCCGAACGCCCATGCATCAGAATACTGTCGCTGAGATCGCCGCTGCATTGCGGGCCGGCGAAGTCTCGAGTCGTGAATTGACCGAGCAGCTGCTCGCCCGCATCGAGCAGCTGGACCCGCAGATTAATAGCTTGATCACGATCACCGCGGAGCAAGCGCGGAACGCCGCCGATGCGGCGGATGCCCGGCTGCGCTCCGGCGACGGCGGGCCACTGACCGGTGTCCCGCTGATTCACAAGGACATCTTCTGCACCGATGGGGTGCGGACGACCTGCGGCTCGCGCATGCTCGAGCCCTTCCAGGCTCCTTACGATGCGACGGTTGTTCAGCGGATGGCCGGTGCCGGCGCGGTGATGCTCGGCAAGGCCAATATGGACGAGTTCGCGATGGGGTCGTCGAACGAGTCCAGTTATTTTGGCCCCGTGCGCAACCCCTGGGATCTTGATGCCGTGCCGGGTGGTTCGTCCGGTGGATCGGCGGCGGCGGTGGCAGCGCGTCTTGCTCCCGCCGCCACCGGTACGGACACGGGCGGGTCCATTCGCCAGCCTGCCGCTTTGTCGGGGATTTGTGGGCTCAAGCCGACTTACGGGCGTGTGTCCCGGTATGGAATGGTGGCGTTCGCCTCCAGCCTGGATCAGGCCGGCCCATTTGCGCGCACTGCCGAGGATCTCGCGATTCTTCTGGGTGCCATGGCGGGGGTCGATGGGCGAGATTCGACCAGCGTCGATCATGTGGTGCCGGACTACTGCGAAGGGCTGAATCGCTCGATCCGCGGGCTGCGCGTCGGTGTGCCGGCCGAGTTCTTCGGCGAGGGATTGGATACCGATGTCCGCAGTCGGGTCGAGGCCGCGCTGAAGACGCTCGAGGGCGAGGGTGCCGAGCTGGTCGAGATCAACCTGCCGAACATGGAGCTCGCGCTGCCAGCCTATTATGTGATCGCGCCGGCCGAGGCATCCTCAAATCTTGCCCGCTTTGATGGGGTTCGCTACGGCCATCGTTGCAGCGAGCCGCAGAGCCTTGAGGATTTGTATAAACGCAGCCGGGCCGAAGGCTTTGGTGACGAGGTCAAGCGACGGATTCTGATCGGCACGTATGCGCTCTCGGCCGGCTATTACGACGCTTACTACCGCAAGGCACAGCAGGTCCGGCGCCTGGTGGCCGACGATTTCCGCAAGGCGCTGGAGAAGGTGGATGTGCTGGCCGGGCCCACGTCGCCGACTCCAGCCTTTGATATCGGTGAGCGCGCCGACGATCCGGTCTCCATGTACCTGTCCGATATCTACACCCTGGGTGTAAATCTCGCCGGCTTGCCGGGCCTGTCGGTGCCGGCGGGCTTTTCCCGGGGGCGGCCGGTGGGGCTTCAGCTCATCGGGGGGTACTTCGATGAGGCGCGCCTGCTCAACGTAGCGCACAAGTACCAGCAGGTGACGGACTGGCATAAGCAGGTGCCGGAGGGCTTCGAATGAAGTGGGAAACGGTCATCGGGCTGGAGATCCACGCCCAACTCTCCACCCGCACGAAGATCTTCTCGGGCGCGCCGACTGCGTACGGGGCAGAGCCGAACACACAGGCCTGCCCGGTGGATCTTGGCTTGCCCGGCGTGCTGCCAGTACTCAACCGCGAGGCCGTGCGCATGGCGGTGAAGTTCGGGCTTGCCGTGGGCGGGCAGGTGACATCGCGCTCGAGTTTCGCGCGCAAGAATTACTTCTATCCGGACCTGCC
This sequence comes from Ectothiorhodospiraceae bacterium, assembly GCA_003552625.1. Lineage (GTDB taxonomy): Bacteria > Pseudomonadota > Gammaproteobacteria > Nitrococcales > Halorhodospiraceae > Halorhodospira. The sequence goes on along the minus strand of PUNM01000082.1, from coordinate 7,006 downwards.
CAAGGGCTACCAGATTTCACAGTACGACGAGCCCATCGTGGAAGGCGGGCACCTCGACATCGACCTGGAGGACGGCAGCACCAAGCGTATCGGGATCACGCGGGCCCATTTGGAGGAGGACGCCGGCAAGTCGCTGCACGAGGACTTCCACGGTATGACCGGGGTGGACCTCAATCGCGCCGGCACCCCCCTGATGGAGATTGTCTCCGAGCCGGATCTGCGCTCGCCGCAGGAGGCGGCGGCCTACATGCGTAAGCTGCATGCGCTCGTGCGCTATCTAGAGATCTGTGACGGGAACATGCAGGAGGGGTCGTTCCGCTGCGATGCCAACGTCTCTGTCCGCCCCGTGGGGCAGACGGAGTTCGGCACCCGTGCTGAGCTCAAGAACCTGAATTCGTTCCGGTTCGTCGAGCGGGCTCTCGAGTACGAGGTGGAGCGGCAGATCGATCTTCTCGAATCCGGTGGTGAGGTCGTCCAAGAGACCCGCCTTTACGACGTCGATCGGGGCGTGACGCGCTCGATGCGCACCAAGGAGGAAGCGAACGACTACCGCTACTTCCCGGATCCCGACCTGTTGCCGGTCGAGGTGGATGAAGCGTTGATCGCGGACGTTCGGGAGACGTTGCCGGAACTGCCCGATGAGAAGCGTCGCCGCTTCGAGCAGGAGTACGGCCTGCCGGCCTACGACGCCGGGGTCCTCACCGCAACGCGGGAGATGGCCGATTACTTCGAACAGGCGGTGAGCGAGTCGGGTGGTTTCGCCAAGCGCACGGCGAACCTTTTGATGAGCGAGCTGCTCGCCTATCTAAACAAGGATGGGCTGGAGATTACGGAGTGTCCGGTTACACCGCAGATGCTCGGGACGTTGGTCGCCCGCGTCGAGGATGAAACCCTGTCAAGCCGTGGCGCCAAAGACGTCTTTGAAGCGATGTGGGCTGGCGAAGGCGATCCGGATACCGTCATTGAGAGCAAGGGGCTCAAGCAGGTGACCGACACGTCCGCGATCGAGGCTCTCGTGGATGAGGCGCTGGCCAACAATCCGCAGCAGCTCGAGCAGTACCGGGCGGGTAAGGAGAAGCTCTTTGGCTTCTTTGTTGGTCAGGTGATGAAGGCCTCCGGTGGCAAGGCCAATCCGCAGCAGGTGAACGAGCTGCTCAAGAAAAAGCTGGGTTCTTCGTCGTGAGCGATAGCAGTCAGCGGTTTCTTTTCGAGGATCTGGACCTGCGGGGAGAGGTCGTCCAGCTGGATGAGACGCTGAAGACCGCTTGTGCTAACCACAGCTACCCGGCAGCCATTGCCCGGCTGCTCGGAGAAGGAATGGCGGCGGCAGCCTTGATGCGGGCGACGATCCGCACCGACGGCACACTGACGTTACAGGTCGAAGGTGAGGAGGGGGCAGCTGTCTCCATGGTCCTGGTCCACGCCGACCCGGAGGGCACACTTCGGGGCACCGTCCGTTACCAGGGGGAGCCGCGCGAGGGTGGGCTCGCCCGTCTGTGTGGCGCGGGACGGCTCGCTATCACGATCGAGCCGGAGAACGGGCAGCGATATCAGGGAATCGTCGGTTTGGATGAGAACGGCCTCGCTGCCACCTTGGAGGGGTACTTTCACGACTCGGAGCAATTGCCGAGCCGGCTGCATCTTGCCTGCGACGGCGAGCGTGCCGGCGGCATGCTGATTCAGCAGCTGCCGCCCGAATCCCGCTCAGTGGTGGAGCGGGAGCGTGACCCCGATGCCTGGGCGCGCATCGGGTATCTGGCGGAGACGCTCAGCGATCGTGAACTGCTGGAGCGCGATCACCACGAGATCCTGCATCGGCTCTTTCATCAGGAGACTGTACGGGTCTTCGAAGCTCAGCCGCTCGCTTTCCGCTGCCGGTGCTCGGGGGATCGCATTGCCGCGGTACTTCGCGGGCTCGGGAGAGAAGAGGTCGAGCAGGTGCTGGCCGAGGAGGGGGCCGTGGAGGTGCGCTGCGAGTTCTGTGGCGCCCGGTACCGCTACGACTCGGTCGATGTCGCGCAGGTGCTGGCGGATGTGGCCGCAGCCCCGGGAAGTGACAGCTACCACTAACGTCCGGCGGACGGGGAGGTCGCACAGACCGGACATCCGGGGTCGGCGGGCACCGATAGTGTCCGCTGGCGCATGCGCAGGGCATCGAGGAGCAGGAGCCGGCCGTGCAATGGCTCGCCCGCGCCGGTGAGGACCTTGATCGCTTCCACGGCCTGGTACGTGCCGCCAATCCCTGGTAGTGGTCCCACGACCCCCGTCTCGCTGCAGGTCTGCCGTCCGTCGTCCGCCTCCGCAAAGAGGCATCGATAGCACGGGCGTCCGCCAGCGAGGAAGGTGGTCACCTGCAGTTCCCAGCGGATGACAGCGGCGCTGACGAGCGGGCGATGCTGGGTGACACAGGCGGTGTTAATGGCGAAGCGTGTCGCGAAGTTGTCCGTTGCGTCGATGACCAAGTCGGCGCGGCGTACATGCGCTTCCAGGGAGGTGCCGCTGAGCCGCTGATCCAATACCTCCACCTGGACATCCGCGTTCCGGGCCTGCGCGGCCGAGGCGGCCGAAGCGGCCTTGTTGCGGCCGACATCGGCATCGCAATGGGCGATCTGCCGCTGCAGATTCGATGTCTCCACGGCGTCGTCGTCGGCGATCACCAGGTGCCCGACACCGGCGCCGGCGAGGTAGAGCGCAACCGGTGATCCCAGCCCGCCAGCGCCAACAATGAGAACGGTGCTTGCCAGCAGTAGCTCCTGGCCCCGGATATCGAGCTCGGGGAGCATGATCTGGCGGCTGTAGCGCAGAAGCTGCTGGTCATCCATCGGTGAAACCCACGGTGATTCGTTCCAGGCCGGCCAGGTCCCGGTGGGTCGTAACCCCGGATAGCCCGGCAGCGGTGAGCAGTCCGCGTACCGCCTCACCCTGCCTTGCGCCGTGCTCGAGGACCAGGCTGCCGCCGGTGCGAAGCCGTGTCACGGCCGGGGACAGGAGCGCACGTATGGCGTCCAGCCCGTCGGGTCCAGCGGCCAAGGCCAGTGCCGGTTCATGCTGCAGGGCACCACTCCGCCACTCGGGCGACGTTGTTTCTACATACGGCGGATTGCTGACGATCACGTCCCACTGCCCATCGGCGACCCCGGAGAACCAATCCCCCTGCTCCAGCGTGACGTGAGTCAGCCCGAGTGCGTCACGGTTGGCGGCGGCGGTTGCCAGTGCTTCGGGCGAAGAGTCCGTTGCGGTGATAACCGCATCCGGTCGCTCGCTGGCGATGGCTAGAGCGATGGCACCGCTGCCGGTCCCCAGGTCGATCAGCGAACCCGCCCGGGGCAGCAAGGCTACAGCGAGTTCGACGAGGTGCTCGGTTTCGGGGCGGGGTACGAGGCAACCGGAGTCAACCCGGAGCCGCAGGCCGAAGAATTCGCAGTGGCCGGTCAGGTGCGCCACTGGCACGCCTTCAGCGCGACGTTCGATCCGCTCTCGGAAGGCGTCGATCTGCTCCGGCGTTAGAAGGCGTTCCGGGTGCGTAAAGAGGTGGCTGCGTGCCACCCCCAGTAGGTCGGCCAAAAGGCAGTCCGCATCCAGGCGAGCCGTGGACGAGCTGGCGGATAGCTTTCCCTGCGCTTGGCGCAGAGCGTCCGCGACGGTGACCGATCGACGCGCCGTCATCGGGATCCGGGCCTGCCCGTCTTGAGCCGGAGGCTTAGGGTTGCCCGCTGCGCTCGATGGCGGAGCCGGAGACGCTGCGTTCTTCGAGCATTATCGGTATACCGTCGTCCACACGGTAGATGCGTGTGCCGTTATCGGTCACCAGCGCTTCCTCGAAGGGCGCCTCTACGGGAGTGTCGTCCAGATAGCGCAACTGGCCGTCCTGAACCAGGCCGTTGAGCATCTCCAGCTCCCGCTGCGAGAGCGCTCGTACCGGCTGCTTCGTGATCGGGCAGCAGAGGATTTCGAGTAGTTTTCGGTCCATGGTCGCGATTGTAGCACTCTCAAGGATCCCGCGGGACTGCCGTTGAGAGGGGTGAAGCCCACGCAGTAAGCGGGAGTAGGACTATGCCGAGTTGGGGGGGCAACGTCTCCGGGGATGATTGGATGGCCTTCGATCCGGTCGAGCACAGCACCCAGGAGCTGGATCGGCGATGCTCTTTCTGCGGGCTTGAGGAAGACGTGGCCGGTCCGCTGATCGGGGGGGAGGCGGCCTTCATCTGCGAGACGTGTCTTGGCTCCTGCAATCAGGTCCTGGAGCAGGATCGGCAGCGCCGTCAGGAGCGCATCCTGGCTGCCATGCCCGTGCCGCGCACGTTGCGGCGCCATCTGGATTGTTACATCGTCGGCCAGGAGCGCCCCAAAAAGGTCCTGTCAGTAGCTGTCTATAACCACTATAAGCGCCTGCTCTGGGCTGCCCGCGGCCACGGGGTGGAACTCGCCAAGAGCAATATTCTGTTGGTCGGGCCGAGTGGGTCGGGCAAGAGCCACATGGCCGAATGTCTGGCTCGCTGTGTGGACGTGCCCTTCGTCTCCGTTGACGCCACCACGCTGACTGCCTCCGGGTTTGCCGGGGATGACGCGGCAAGCATCGTGGGTCGGCTCCTCGCCGCATGCGACTATGACGCCGAGCGGGCTGCCCGAGGCATTATCTACATCGATGAGATCGACAAGTTGGCCGCGCGCGCCGGCGCCACCGGTGGACGCGACGTCTCCGGCCAAGGCGCGCAGGAGGGCTTGCTCAAGCTACTGGAGGGGCAGCCGGTGACTGTCACCATCCCCGGCAAGGGCCGACAGGAAGTGACCCTCGACACGCGGCAAATCCTTTTTGTCTGCGGCGGGGCCTTTCAGGGGCTGGATGCAGCCGTGCGCGAGGAGCCGGGCGTCGGCTTTGTGGCCTCGGTGGCGGACGGCGCCAACTCGGCGGAGGCCTGGCGAGACGATCCGGCAGCTGCCTTGCAGGCCTACGGACTTCTGCCGGAGTTGGTCGGCCGCCTCCCGGTGGTGGAGTCCCTGGACGATCTGGGTACCGAGGAACTGGTTCGGGTTCTGACCGAGCCGCGCAATGCCCTGGTCCGGCAGTACCAGTCGATGCTGGCCCGGGACGGATGCGAACTCGAAGTGACTGCGAGCGGGCTTGAGGCTGTTGCCGAGCGGGCGCGCCAACGGGGGGCGGGCGCACGCGGGCTGCGCTCAGTGCTCGAGGAGATTCTGCTTGAGCCCATGTTCGCCATCCCGGCTGCCGAGGGTGCGGTAACCCGCCTGATCCTCGACGCCGATGCGGTCTACGGCGGTGCACCGCACTACGAATTTGCCGAGTGCGCCCTCGAGGCCGGTTGATTCGTTCCATTCCCCTGCGGCCCCGGGACGCTTGAAGGGCGTGTGTGCCCCCGATTACTATTGCTCGGCTAGACATTCACCCCGCCGCAGGCGGCGGGTGCGACTCGGGGCCAAAATGCAAGAGAGCGATCACGTCAACGACGTCAATGTGGCCACTGGTGAGCGGCTGCCCTCCCCGGCGGAGGTAAAGGCTGAGATCCCTCTGTCCGATGCAGCGCGGCAGACGGTTCTGGAGAGCCGCCAGGTGTTGCGGGATATTCTCGATGGCAGGGATCGGCGGCTTTTCGCCGTGGTCGGGCCCTGCTCGATCCACGACCCGGAGGCTGCTCGGGAGTATGCGCGACGGCTGAAGGCGCTCCATGATGAGCTCAAGGACGAGATCTACCTGGTGATGCGCGTCTATTTCGAGAAGCCGCGTACGACCACCGGGTGGAAGGGGCTGATCAACGACCCGGACATGGACGATTCGTTCCGGATCGATAAAGGCCTGCGCCTCGGCCGCTCCCTGCTCCATGAGATTGTCGAGACCGGGCTGCCGACCGCTACCGAGGCCCTCGACCCCATCGCCCCGCAGTATTACGGCGATCTGGTCTCCTGGACGGCGATCGGTGCGCGCACCACCGAGTCGCAGACCCACCGCGAGCTGGCCAGTGGACTCTCGACGCCGGTCGGCTTCAAGAACGCCACGGACGGCAGCCAGACTGTGGCGATTAACGCCCTCCAGTCCGCGTCGACGCCCCATAGCTTCCTTGGGATCGATCAGGAGGGGCGCATCACCGTGATCCGGACCCGCGGCAACCAATACGGCCACGTTGTTCTGCGCGGCGGCTCACAACCGAACTATGATTCTGTGAGTATCCGGCTTTGTGAGCAGGCGCTGGAGAGCGCGGGTATGCCGCAGCGGGTCGTGGTGGACTGCAGCCACTCGAACTCCAATAAGGATCCGTCGCTACAGGCCATGGTGCTGGAGGACGTGGTTCGCCAGATCCGCGAGGGCAATCGCTCGATCCATGGCGTCATGCTCGAGAGCCACCTCGGTTGGGGGAATCAGAAACTGACTGCGGATCCCGGGGACTTGGAGTACGGCGTCTCGATTACAGATGCCTGCATCGATTGGGAGACCACAGAGAAGGTGCTGCGTGACGCTGCCCGGCAAATCGGGCCTGCGTTGGCGGAACGCGAAGGCTCTGTATGATTGACGCTACGCAAGCACTCGTGTAGAGCTTGCGCCTTAGTGGTGCCGCGACGCGGTGACGAACGGTGTGATACGCCCCCGCAGCTCGGGGGCCCTAGGGAGGAGGACGCGGTATGGCTCCGTCGAGACATGCGATGCCGGTCAGGGGGTTCGAGCCGTATCAGGCTGGCGAGAACGAGGAGTACATGAGCGACGAGCAGCTGGAGCATTTCCGCCAGCTACTCGAAGCCTGGAAGCGTGAGCTGCAGGAGGAGGTCGAGCGCACGGTCCACCACATGCGTGATGACGCCAACAACCACGCCGATCCGTCGGACCGTGCGACCCAGGAAGAGGAGTTCGCTCTGGAGTTGCGTGCCCGGGATCGGGAACGCAAGCTGATCCGCAAGATCGATCAGGCGTTGGACCGGATTCGCAAGGGTGACTACGGTTACTGCGAGCAATGCGGCATTGAGATCGGCCTGCGGCGGCTCGAGGCTCGCCCGACGG
>PUNM01000030.1 GCA_003552625.1 Ectothiorhodospiraceae bacterium | reverse complement strand
GTGTTCCGGCTCGCCGAGGTTCAAGACCCCTTCCAGCCGGTAGTCGCCCTGCCGGTCCTGTGCCCAGAGCAACCCCCCCGGACTGTCCACCAGTTCGGCGATCGCCCCGACCCCCCGCTGGCGCAAGGGCAGCTCGTGGTGCTCTCTGGAGAGCGTCTCGGTGAAGCGCAGCCACTCCTCCCGGTAGTCGTACTTGTAATTGAAAAAGTGCTTGTTGATGAGCACGCGCAGACGGGCGCGGAAGCTGCCCGAGAAGAGGACCAGGATCAGCAGCAGGGCTGCGCCGAAGAGCAAAGCGGCCTGGAGGAGCGCCCCCCAATCACCGCCAAGCTCCCGGAGCAGGTAACCGGCGAGGCCCACCGCAAGCAGGTAGAGGCCGGCGCCGGTGAGCGCCGCCGTATGGAAAACCAGGTGCCGGGAGATCACCGGGGCCTTGTCCCGGGGCAGCTGCCGCTGCATGGAGATGGCAAGCAGCGGCACCACCAGGGCATTGGCCAGCCCACGCGCCTGGATGGTCGGCGTCTCCACCGCCTGGAACAGCACCCGATCGGCGAGCAGGAAGAGATCGAAGGCGAAGAGCCCGCCCACCCCCAAGCACAGGAACTTGATCGACCAGCGCTCCTGCTCCGGGGTGTTGCGGTAGGTCTGCTCGACCAGGACCAGCCCGGTGATGGCGAGCAGGAGCAGCACCAGCCCGTAAAACGGCTCCAAGCCCCAACCGAGCCCCATCAACGGCACCAAGGCAAGCAGCAGTAAGCCACTTAGGACACCCCCCCAGCGGCGCAATGCCCGCTGGCCCCGGCGGCTGTGGCCATGCATGCGCGCCATCAGGGCCAGCAGCAGCACGAACCAGCCACCCGCCCGAACCACCTCCCAGAAGCCACTGCCAACAACCACCGCACCGTCGCCCAGCTGCAGCGACAGCCAGACGTGCTCGCCCGCCCACCCGGCGGTGAGCAGCGCCGCCGCCACCAGCGCAACGGCACCGGGCCGATCACGCCAGAGCAACAGAGTGGCCCCGGCAAGCCCTAGGAATGCCGCCAGCGCTACAGCGTAGCTTGCAGCAGAGAGCATGATGCGCCTCCGGGCGCTAGCGGGCGCCCTGACCGAAAAGCACGACGGCGACAGTGCGAATCAGGATGACCAGATCCAGGAAGAACGTGTGGTTCTTCACGTAGTAGAGATCGTATTGCAGCTTCTGTCGGGCGTCCTCGATAGAAGCCCCGTAGGGATAACAGATCTGCGCCCACCCGGTGATGCCCGGGGGTACCGTATGACGGGCCCGATAGAACGGCACCTCTTCGCTCAACCGATCCACGAACAGGGGCCGCTCCGGGCGGGGCCCGACGAACGACATCTCGCCTTTGAGCACATTGAGGATCTGCGGCAACTCGTCGATGCGCAACTTGCGGATGACGCGGCCGACCCGGGTTACCCGGTCATCATCCTTCTGCGCCCAGACCGGCACCCCGTCCTTCTCCGCGTCCTGGCGCATGCTGCGGAACTTGTAGAGCCAGTAAGGCTCATTGGCCAGACCGATGCGCTGCTGACAGAAGAAGATCGGCCCCGGGCTTTCCATTTTGATGGCCAGCGCCGTAACTGCCATGATCGGGAGGGTGACCAGCAACAGCGCCAGACTGACCAGGATATCGAACACCCGCTTGACCGTGGTGCGCACCCCGTCCTGACGGAATCCCTCGCCAAAGACCAGCGAGCTCGTGTTCAGCGAGTCCAGCCGCAGGTGCCTCCGCTCCCGCTCCAGGAAACCGGTGATATCGACCACCGAGATCTCGTGGAGCTTGCAGTCGAGCAGCTCGCGCACGGGCAGCTGACCCCGCCGCTCACGGACCGCCACCACCAGCTCGTCGGCCCGGTGCCGCCGGCAGATATCCAGCAGCCGTTCGCCCTCCTGCTGGTGGATCACCTCGTCCGCGGGCACATCCACGTGATGGGCCGTCGGCGTGGCAACATACCCGAGGAAGACGTAGGGCATCTCGGAGCGATGGTTCTCGCCCTGCATCTCGGCGACGGCGGCAGCGCGGCTGCCCACCCCCAAGGTCAGGATCCGCGGCTTGAGCCGGTCCGAGGCGACCACCCGCTGATACGCCACGCGCTTGAGTAACATCAGGGCGAAAACCGCGCCCATGGCGGCAATCAGCGGACCGGGCTCCAGCGTCAGCACGGGCACAACGGCCAGGATGGTCAGGATCCCGACCGCTGCCGCCAGCATCGCCAGGGCCAGGCGCACGCTGAGCATCAGCGCGCCGTCGCGCATGGTGATCTGCCCCGGGTCGTAGAGCCCCATGCCGGCCATGCTCAGCACCACCACCGCGGCCGCAACCACCATCTCCACCTTGAGCTGGAGCTCTTCCAAACCGGCCGAGCCGACGGCCCCGGACTGGAGCGGGAAGATAATCGCCAACCCGGCAAGAACCAGCAGGCCCTCCAGACCCACCAGCACCATGACCTTGCGCGGCACGAAGTGGCCAAAAAAACGCACGTTGACGCCTCCAGGGGAGCGCCTCACTGCGCCCCCGTTCCGTGGCGGTCGTTTAGAAGAAACGTTCCGGTATGATCAGAACGTCACCCGGCTTGATATCAACGTTCGCTTCGATCTCGCCCCGATTGAGCAGGTCGTGGAGTCGGACCCGGTACTGCCTGCGTTCGCCATCCTCCTCCCGGATCAGCACCGTCCGGTTGCCCGCCGCGATATCGGTGATCCCGCCGACCTCGATCATCACGTCCATCACCGACATGTCCTCGCGATACTGCAGCGAGCGCGGCTCTGCCGCCTGCCCGATGACGCGGACCTGGCGATCGTAGGGGCCAGCGAAGCCGGTCACGATCACGGTCACCACCGGATCCCGCAGGTAGAGGCTGATCTCCTCCTCCATGACCCGCGCCAACTCCGTGGGGGTGACCCCACTGGCC
>PUNM01000145.1 GCA_003552625.1 Ectothiorhodospiraceae bacterium | reverse complement strand
CGATGGGCCGCGACCACCAGCTCCGGCTCTTCCAGCATCACCTGGGCGGACCACAGCGGTGATGCCGGGCGGCTGCTGCGCCGCCGCAGCTCCTGCCCCATACCACCGTCCAGTACCACGACCCGATTGCCTTGAGCATCCGTCATTCCAGTACTACCTTTGTTGTATAATCATCGGCGGTATCCCGACTCGGTCGGCGGCGCATCGCCCCTCGCCGACGGAGCTACTCTACGTGCACGGGGCACGGAAGCATACCACCTCGATTGAACCCAGCCTGGCCCCTGAAGACATACGACCCCGGTTCGCCAAGGTGGGCTATTGTGGTTGCCCCGCTTCCGTGGACTCCAGCAGCAACTGCAGCATTTCGTGGCCGAAGCCTGCCGTGCTCGGCGAAGATCGAGGAAGACCAATTGGCTGTTGAACTGATCACCCTCGTTACTCTTGCGCTGCTGGCACTGGTTGCGGGCCTAATCCTCCAGCGCCGTAGGCGCAGTCACGATCACAACGACGAGTTAAACCGAGCATGCCACGGTGACGAGGAGCAGGCTGAACGACTTGAAATGCTTGAGCGGGAGCGCACCACCGAGGAATTATCTCGCGCGGAAGCGCGTCGGCGCGCGGCGGAGCGCTTGAAAAGGGACCGCATCTGAGGCAGCCCGTGGATCAGCGCGGCGACTTGGGCCCTTACTGCTCGCATTCCGTCGTAAGTTCAAGCCGCTGAACCTCCAGCAAGGCCTCAAAGGCCTGGCCGTAAGCTACGACTGCAACCGTCAGCAGACGGCTTCGATCGAGTGGCGCGTCAAGACCTTGCGGCACGAAGTGGGCAAAGGGTACAACCACACGTTGCCAGTCCTCCTCAACCGGTAGCGGGGCCCGGTAGTGCTGCCAAGGACGACGTGTATCCGCGGTACGCGCATGGAGGTAGTAGGCGCCCGGCTCTCCGCGGGCCTCGACGGCCACAGCCGACCATGCGCTCCCATCGATGGCCTCACCGGAGGCACTCAGCGGCAACCGCACCTGGATGAATCCCCCGCCGTTATCCAGACGCACCTGACCCCGCATCTGCAGGGCAGGGCCGCGGTCGGTGTCGACGACACCACAGTGCATCTGGGACAACCCCCCCATTACACGATCCGTAAACCCCTCCCACTGGGTACCGATCGCCGAGGGATTGCCACCATTGGCGAAGTCGTCCAGGAGGCAGGTTTCGGCTCCCTCAGTCTTTCGTGGTGACATATTGGAGGATCTCAACCACCTGTTGCGGTGTCTGTGCCCACGCCATGGCGCTTGCGTCCACCTCCTTGAGCGGGTGGATGATTTCCTCCCCGTGCAGCGTGATGTACGGTTTACCCAAAGCCGCGCAGTACCCCGCATCGAAAGCGGCGTTCCACTGTTTGTATTGCTCGCCGAAACGCACCACCACGATATCCGCCGCCTCAATCAAGCTCTGTGTACGGATAGCATTGACCTTGGCGGACTTGTGATCGCGCCAAAATCCCGAGTCCTCTTTGCCGAGCACGTCACCCGCCGCATCGCTGGCGTCGTGATCGGTGACCGGGGAAGTAAAAGCAACGGGCAGGTCGCGCTCCGCTGCACCGTTGCGGATCCTATCCCGCCAGTCGGTGTGAATCTCTCCCGAAAGGTAGACACGCCAAGCCATCGTCTTCTCCAACCGGTTGCGGGTATTGACTACCCCGACGGTATGGCCCTTGGCTCGGGCGTGCAACCGATCCCGGCACTCATGGGCGCATCCTACGTGGCTGGCGAGGCCACAAAGCCCGTCAAAGAGCGCTATCCTGGTTACTTTGCTGCAGGTGCTGGTACGGCGCCCCTGACCCGATCGAAAACCAGCCTGTTGCGCTCGGGGGGCCATTCAGGCGCACAATACCGACGTCGGGCAACGTCGAGGAGGCTGGCCGATGGGCAAACCGGATCCGGATCGTCTGGATCAGATCGTGGCTCGCGCTCAGCGCGAGCGCGCCGAACGGGAGCGCGGGTATCGTGCTCGCGCACTCAAGCTCTTCCCCTGGGTATGTGCGCGCTGTACCAGAACCTTTGAACGGCACAATCTCCATGAACTGACAGTCCATCACATCGATCACAATCACGATCATAACCCGGACGATGGCAGTAACTGGGAACTTCTCTGCCTGTACTGCCACGACCAAGAACACCAGCAAGGCATACAGTCCAGCACCAAGGGCTCAAGCCGAATTAATTCAACGGAGGGTTGCACCCCTCGGGCTCGCCACACCCCCTTTGCGCAACTCGGGGACCTACTTCAAGGCAAGAAGAGCGACGACTAAAACACGGCCGGGGGATTGCTCAACAAAGAAGGCGCCACCCCGGCACTCCAGATTCGCAGCCACGGGCGCAGCAATGCGGACCCACCTTTCCAGAAGCGTGGGCCTCTGTTGCAAGCGGCCTCGGTGCTCTCTATGATCCTACCCTGTTTTACCACCCCCGATCGCCGGCCCATCGGAGGGGCCGCGATACAAATACTAGGGAAGAATCCGAGAACCGACCATGAGCAAACAACTCGAAGCGATCAATCTTGAGGCCTTCACCGACAGCGAACTTACGCAACTGGAGAAGAGCATTCAGCGCGAACGGAAAAGACGGGAGAAAACCCGCGTTGAAGATGCTCATAAAGAGATCCGCCTCGTGGCTGCGAAATACGGGCTCAAACTTGAGGATGTTGTCGGTAACGGCAGCGGCAAAAAGGGACCAGCCGGCGGCGGCTCGCGCATAGCGCCAAAATTTCGCCATCCGGAAGATCCCGGCAAGACCTGGAGTGGACGCGGACGGCCTCCGCGATGGGTCCAGGAGTGGGAGCAGCACGGCGGTAGCCGCGAAGAGTTGCGGATCAATTAGCGCCGTCCCCGAGCCCCCATCGGTCGCGTCTCTAGGGCGTGCCTGATGGGGGCTATCCTTTTACAACGCCAAGTGGACGCAAGCGGGCGACGCGGCGGCCAATACCGGCCTGTGTGATAACGTCGACGACTTCGGCGGCATCTTTGTAGGCGTCCGCGAACTCCTCAGCGACCGTCTGATGGGACGAGCAACGAACCAGCACGCCCGAACGGGTCAGCTCCGCGTTGAGATCCCGTCCCTCAGCGAGGCGCTTCGCCCGGCGGCGACTGAGTCGCCTCCCAGCCCCGTGCGCGCAGGAGCCAAACGTCTCGGCGTACGCACCCTGAGTGCCGAGAAGCACATACGAGTACCGGGACATATCGCCAGGGATGAGAACGGGCTGTCCGAGGCCACGCAGCGCCTCGGGCAGCTCTGGGTGCCCCGGGGGGAACGCGCGGGTGGCGCCCTTGCGATGAACACACAGCCGGCGCGCGCACCCATCGACGTAGTGCTCCTCAAATTTGGCGATGTTATGAGAAACGTCGTAGACAAGATCCAGTGAGCCACCACCGCCGAGAGTGTGCTCGAAAGCCTCGCGGACGCGGTGAGTCATGACCTGGCGATTCGCGTATGCATAGTTCGCCGCTGCGTGCATGGCCGCCAGGTAGTCTTGTGCGACGGCGCTACCGAGAGGGGCGCAGGCCAACTTCGGATCCGGCAACTCGATCCCATGCCCGGCGGCGGTGCGCTCCATCGTCTGCAGGAAGTCGTCGCAGACCTGATGCCCGAGGCCCCGCGAGCCGGAGTGAATGAGCACGGTGACCGTTCCAGCTTCCAGGCCGAGACGCCGTGCGGCTGCCGGGTCGTAGACCTCGTCGACACAGCCGATCTCGATGAAATGGTTACCGGAACCTACGGTTCCGACCTGGTCGCGCCCACGCTCGATCGCTCGGTCACTAACGGCTTGAGCGTCAGCGCCACTGAGCCGGCCGCCATCCTCGATTCGTTCGAGGTCATCCGGGACACCATAGCCGGCGGAAACGGCCCACTCAGCGCCGTAGTGAAGCAGGCTCCGAATGTCGCCCTTGCGAAGCCCCGATCCGGCATGGCCCCGGCCTAGTCCGGCGGGCACACGCCGAAACACCTCGTCGGTCAAGAGCTTGAGTCGGTCACGGATCGAATCAACGGAACAGTCGCCGCGCAGGAGGCGCACCCCGCAATTGATGTCGTAGCCGACACCGCCCGGCGAAATCACTCCCCCCTGCTCAGGATCGAAGGCTGCTACGCCACCGATCGGGAAGCCGAACCCCCAATGGATGTCCGGCATTCCAATCGATCGTCCAACAACTCCGGGAAGGCACGCCACGTTGGCAACCTGTCGAGCCGCATCAGTGGCGATGATGTCATCGATCAGGGCATCGTTTGCGAAGATCAGCCCGTCGACACGCATCCCCCCTCGCCGGGGCAGGCGCCAGCGCGTCCCATCGAGACGCTCCAATCCTTCCGCTAGAGGCCGGGCCTTCGAATTGCCCATGGGTGCCTCCCATCGGTCACGACTGAATGAACCACCAAACCCAGTGCCCCAGGTAACCCATCACGGCCAGGAACCAGAGCTCTGCCACACGGCGCATGCCTGGCGGCCCCGAGGACGGTTTAATCACCAGCTGGAGGATTCGCAACGGGCGATGAATCATGGGACGCACCTCGTTACTGCGTGTGCCCGTTACACCATCGCACGCCGGAACGCCGCCGGCCAGGGAGCGCGCTGTCGCGCCTGAGGACGGAAGTCCTGTAGCGCCGCAGCTGCGACAACCGGAACTCCATGATAGTCTTTGGGGGTTATCAGAGGCCGTCCCGATTCGGCAACCAGCTACATAGGTAGACCAACGCCGTTAGACCTCTGGCAACATAACGCTGAGGTCAATCACTCATCGTCAATACCGGACGCTGGCGTTAGGGGGCGGCCTTGGATTTAAAGGACTTCCGCGAGGCTCTTCAGGCGTTCAAAGCGCACAATCCCTTCATCTCCGCCCAGCTTATGGAGGTATTCGTGCTGACCTGCCTGCGCGAGGGGCGCCCCGCGCAGGAGATTGAGAACGAACTGCTGATCCCGAAGTCAACGCTTTCTCGGCATCTGGCGCACCTGGGGCCGAGTTATCGCCGCGGCTCGGAGGGGTTACGGCTGGTCCGCCTTGAGGAGAATCCCCAGGATCGCCGCAGCAAGCTCGTCTACCTCACCGAGCGCGGAGCGTCTCTGCGGGATCAGATCATTCACCTTTAGGCCAATCGTCAGATGCGCCAGAACGGCGGATAGTCCACCGCATCCTGGGGTTGGCGGTAGATGCGTGCGCGGATCTCCCGCTCCCGGGCGATCAACGTCTCAAAGCGATCGTCCGTAAGCCAGAGTTGCTGGAGCATTACACCGGCCGCAGAGATCTCCTCCTCGGTGACGAGGTCGGTAGCTCCCCTGATCGTCCGGACCAAAACCCCCTGCTCCTGAAGGCTGTGCACGTAATCGAAGTCGAGGATTTCCTCGACACGGCCGGCCTCTCGGGCGGTTATCAGCACGATCAAGGTATAGCGATGGGGGGCCCCTTCTCGCCACAGTTCCCAGGGAGTCGGGCCCGCCGGGCGTTCCCCTGCCGCGAGCAGAAGGTTGTCCCGGTAGAGGTCGCCGCCGAAAGAGAAAGCGTAGTTGTAGTGATAGCTGTGTGCGGCCCGCGGGTTGATCTCCGTAAGGTGGAGTTGGCCATCCGGCATCACCCAGAACTCCAAATTGAAGAACTGGTTGCGGTAGCCCAGCCGCACGAGCTCCGACATGTAACGCTCGACCCACTCTTCGATTGCTCCTGCCATCTCACGGCTGATCGAGACGGGCGGAGTGAGATATCCGAGCGCCTGGTGATTGGAGAAGTAGACCTCCTCCGTCAAACCGTAATGGACGATCTCGTCCTCCGGGGTGACATACCCCTCGTAGCAATACTCAGTGGCGCGGCTCATATCGACCAGGTGTTCAGCCACGAACGGGGGCATAATCCGCGGAACGTCAGCCCGCGGAACCCCCTCAAGATAGGCTGCGTATTGCCGTGCGATCTCCTCCTGCAGCTTCGTGTCCCGGCGATAGACGGCGAGCACACGACGCAGTTGCTCGACACTCTCGATACGGAAAATGCCGCGCCCAAGAGAGAGTGACGTGTTCTTGAGCATGAACGGCCACTCCTCGGCGGGGATCCTTTTGATGATGTCCTCGTCCGTATCGTGTAACGGGGATACCGGGGCAAAGAAGAAGGGATCGGGCTCCAGGGTCCGCATCAAGTACTTGTTCATGCAGTGCATGAACGCAACCTGTGAGGGCACGACATTGCCGAGTGCCGCGTTGAGCACAATATGCGCGAAGGCATCCTTCTGTGCGAAGCCGGCCACTGCCTCGACCCCGGAACACATGCACTCCCGGACCAGGCCCTCGAACTCCCCCGCATCCAGGGACCCCGGGTAGATCCGGTGCAGAACCCACTCGCTCTCCAGCTTTTGCAAGGCTGGCTCCATATAGGCCTGCGGACTGATGACGCCGAAGCACCGCTTGCTAGCCATGTGAGCCTCCTAAGAGCGTAGGTGCGGGATCCACCTCCCCCCCTTTATGGGGTGCGAAGAGTTGTTTGGCAACCGACATAGGTGCGCGCCCGTTGCCTTCCTGGGCTCCCCCCATCAGGCGGGAGTCACACGACGGATGGTAGGACCACCCTTCGCAACCATTCGGATTGTAGCGAATCGGTTGACAGGTCAGTCATGCACCCGTACGATTGCGCTCGCTTTTGAGGGAAAAGCCACGTCCCCATCGTCTAGCTGGCCTAGGACACCACCCTTTCAAGGTGGCGACACGGGTTCGAATCCCGTTGGGGACGCCAACTCTCCCAGGCAGTTTTCGCTGCCGGCGGACCGCTCTCCGCAACAACTTGCCAAAGCCGCTCACCAAACCGGCACCTGGCCCTACTATCTTTATCGAGCACCGCCGCCTCCGCTGCAAAGAATCCGGCTAAGCGCTCACAGCGCAACCGCCTGCCCCGGCGGCGTGTCGATAGCCGAAAACCGCGAGCGCCAGCACCCGGTCCCGCGCTTCGCTGTCAAGACGCCAGCGGCGACCGACTGCAGGAATCGACCGTCGGCGCGGGTCTGCTAGACTGCCATCCTCACGAAACGCGGGCAGCCTTAGCGCCATGACCACACCAACACCCGATGCCCGAATTCCGGAGAGTTCGCTCAGCGCACTCGGCCTCGCGCGCCAGCCCTTCGCGGACCCGGCCGTCGAGCCGTTCGAAGACGTCGCCATTGTGACCCAGCTCAATGTCGTCTTGAGCTTGCTACAGAGCAATGAGCGGATTGTGCTCGTCCAAGGCGCCGAAGGAGTAGGCAAGACCCGATTCCTCGAGCGGCTGCAATCCCTTCAGCCCCCGGGGACTACGATACGCCGCTTGGACGGCGAGAACGTCTCGGGCGCCGAGGACCTATGGTGGGAGCTTGTTGCCGCCGCTGAAGATGGCGAGGTGACCCACTTTACCCCTGGACGGGAGCAAATGAGCGGGTACGTGCGCGCAGCGCGCCGCTCCGGGATGCGGCCGGCGCTACTCATCGATAACGCCCACGCGTTGGAACCGGCAATCATTGCCGAACTGCTCAACGCCTGGCAGGAACTCGATCGCGATGAGGAGGCGTTCAGTCTAGCCCTGGCTGCCGATCCTGCGCGCGACCAGGCCTGGGGCGGGGTGCGCCCGAGGGATTTGCCCGAGGGACGGGTCCATGCCACCACGCTTCACCCGTTCACGGTCGAGCAGACCGCCCGTTATATTGCCCAGCATTTGCAGGCCGCCGGAGCTTCAAAAGACCTCTTGCATGAGAACGATATAGCCGAAATCTTCGATGCCAGCGGCGGTCACCCCCGGAAAATCAACGTCGAGGCGGCCAAAAAGCTTACTGCCAAGGCACAACCGCCCCCGCGGAAGAAGGGCGACCCATCCGGCCATCACGACGAATCAGCTGCACACCGCAAAAAACTGGTCGCTAAACTGCTCCTAGCGGGCGGAGGCGGCGCGATCGCCGCCGGTGCGGGGGCGTTCTGGTTTCTTTTCATACATCTCGAGGCCGGGCCCAGTGATACCGAACGACTCGCCATCGACGATGCGCTTGAGACGGAAGAGGAGACCGTAGCGGCGGAGAGCGAATCGATCGAGCCGGCCGAGAACGACACCGGTACACCCTTCGGCCTCGATCTGCCGGGCCGTTATGGCTTCGGCGACAGCACCAATGGAGATGCGGACGAGTCTCCCGAAACGCAGCCGGTGACCCCCACGCTGCAGTTGCTCGACCCCGACCCCCCCCCCGAGCCCGACCCGCTACAGGAGCGGCTTGCCGAAGGGGCAGACTGGGCCGAGGCGGAACCCGGCTCGCGCTTCACGATCCAGCTTCTCGCCGCGTCACAACCCGAGACGCTCATCCAGTTCCTGGAGGAGGTGTCTCTCGATGAGCCGACCCACTTGGTTGAAACCGAGCGGGACGGCGATACCTGGTACGTGTTGCTCCACGGATCCCACTCGGATCGCGAAGCCGCCCGGTCGGCGATGGAAGAACTCCCGCGCACCTTGCAGGAGCGAGGCACTTGGGTCCGTTCTTTTGAGTCGGTTGAGC
The DNA here is from genome assembly GCA_003552625.1 of Ectothiorhodospiraceae bacterium. Taxonomy (GTDB): domain Bacteria; phylum Pseudomonadota; class Gammaproteobacteria; order Nitrococcales; family Halorhodospiraceae; genus Halorhodospira. The sequence goes on along the minus strand of PUNM01000145.1, from coordinate 4,818 downwards.
CGCGAGAAGAGTGACACGCTTTTGACGGCGTCACATTTTTGACACACCGGGAGCGTCAATCTTTTGACATGCCAAAAGAACGTCGCACCGCTCTGATTTACTTCCCGGAGGCCAGCCAGCGTTCCGACCTGTCCCTGCGCCAGGGCGAGACCTTTGAAGCCCGCGCCCGCTGGACTCACCAAGGCCTGGTTCTTGACTTTGACGGCCACCGGCTTCCAGTGCGCGCCGATCGGTCGGTCACCGAGGGGGACCGACTTACGCTCCATGTCAGCGCGGTCGGCCACCCGCTGGAGTTAGAGATCGTTGATCACAGCGGCCGCCTCCCCGCTTTGCAAGCCACCCTCCGCCAAGGCATCGCGGATAGCGGCAGTGCCTCCGGACTGGCGACAGCGTGGCGCGCTGAGCACCAACGCCGTAAGGAGATGCACGATATATGCCAGGATTTTCTCGCCGGTCGCCCGACGCTATCAGACCTCGGTTCGCCTCAGGGCGTAGAGGACGCCATCGTCAACTCGGGCCTGTTCTACGAGCACCGCTTGGCTGCCGGTAGACGAACCGAGCACGACCTGAAGGCCGCCATCATCAGCCAGGACTCCGTTCTCTACCACCTGGGCGGGCCTTCCGGTCTCCACCGTGCCTTTCGGGCGCTCGGGACTCGTATTGCATCACTGCAGGCGGGGCAGCTTCTAACCGTTGACACCGCTCCCGGCTGGACCGTCGAACTCCCTCTCCAGGGGGGTCGTACACTCCATGCAGCCCGGCTTCATGCGCAGCCGAAGGAGAACGGCGGGTGGCTGATCGAGCTACGGCTCGACCTGGAAAACCTCGGGCCAGTACACATTACCCTGTACCATCGACGGGGACGCGTCGATGCAGCCTGCTGGGCCAGCCGACCGCAAACCGCGACGCATCTCGCCGCGCACATCGACGAACTGGGCGCGCTGCTGCGACAGGCCGGTTTCGAGCCCGGCTCCCTTGCCTGCTATCACGGCTGGCCTGCGACCGACCGCGCCCGTAACCCCACCACCGGAAGGGATGGACTGATCGATGAACAAGCCTGAACGGGCACCCGATGAGCTTGGGGCGCTGATCCAAAAGCGCAGTGATGAGCGCGGGTGCCCCCTTGACTCGGACCCCTTTTTTTCAGCGGCCGCCTCGGAGCTCCGTCCGGAGAACCTCCTCGACCAGCAGCAACAATCTGCGCTGGCCGCCATTGCCACCTGGCTGAATGCTCTGGAACAAGACGCGCCCCCTCCCCGGGAGTCTACCGGCAACTCGACGGACTAACCGTCGTTGCTTCCCTCCTGGCCCTGGCTGTGAAGCAGCACGACCAGATCCGCCTCCACCTGACTGATCTCACAGGTGTCGGCGATTTCACGAGCGGAGGCCCCTTTGCGCGCCATGCGGATGGCCTGGTTAAACCGGTTGCCGTCCGACCCCCCGGCCGCTGCGACTTGATCCAGGCGCCGGCGCAAGCGCGCAAGATTCTGTTCAAGCCGGGCAAGGTGCTCACCCTGGCCTACGGCGCCGGCCGAGAGACCGCGGAAATGCTCCAGAATCTGGCTGGCCGTCGTCTCAACACCTGCCACCCGCTGCTCCAACCGACGATGGTCGTCACGCAGCTGGCGAACCCGCCACCCGCTGACCACGGCCAAGCCCGCAACGATCAGCAGCCCGACGAGCGTCGCCCCCATCAGCCAAACCATGGCTCGCTCCTGTCAACGCTCCAGTCGCCAGGTCGTACCCCCCGGCCCGTCCTCAAGGACGATACCGCGGGCTTGCAACTCATCGCGAATCCGGTCCGCCTCGGCGAAATCACGCGCCTCTCGCGCCTGGCGCCGGCGCTCAACGAGGCCTTCGATCTCCGCCTCATCCATCGCATCCACGCCGCCCTTGAGGAACGCTTCAGGGTCGCGCTCCAGCAGCCCCAGGGTTCGGCCCAAGACCCTGAGTTCGGCGCCAGCCCCTGCCGCCGCTGCATCGTCGCCCTGCTCGCGATAGCGGTTCACCATGCGGGCCAGATCGAAGAGCACAGCAAGCGCTTCGCGCGTATTGAAATCGTCATCCATCGCCTCCCGGAAACGCTCGCGAGCATTCGGCTCACTGGGCGCCGCCTTGGGCAGGCTGCGCAGCGCTGTATAGAGCCGCTCCAGAGCCCCGGCCGCCTCGTCTAGCGCCTCGGCGGTGTAATTCAAGGGGCTGCGGTAATGGCTCGAGAGCAGGAAGAAGCGGACAGCTTCCGCATCGTGATGCGCCAATACATCCCGGACGGTGAAGAAGTTGCCCAATGATTTGGCCATCTTCTCGTCATCGATACGTACATGGCCGTTATGCATCCAGTAGTTCACGAACGGATGCCCCGAGGCGCATTCGCTCTGCGCGATCTCGTTCTCGTGGTGAGGGAACTGCAGGTCCACTCCCCCGCCATGGATATCGAAATGCTCTCCGAGCAGATCCCGGGACATTGCCGAGCACTCGATATGCCAGCCCGGGCGCCCCGGCCCCCAGGGTGAGGGCCACGCCGGCTCTCCTGGCTTCGCCGCTTTCCAAAGGACGAAATCGACCGCATCATGCTTGGCCTCATCCGGTTCAATGCGCGCCCCGGAGCGCAACTCATCGACCCGGCGGCCAGAGAGCTTGCCGTAGCCCGGAAAGCTGGCCACGGAGAAATAGACATCTCCATTCTCCGCAACGTAGGCGTGCCCGCGCTCGATGAGCCGCTCGATCAGCCCGAGCATAGAAGCAAGACTCTCCGTGGCCCGCGGCTCGTGATCCGGCGGTTGAACGCCGAGCGCCTCGCAGTCTTCGTGCATCGCCGCGATGTAACGTTCCGTCAGTGCCTCGACCGACTCACCGTTCTCAGCGGCGCGGCGGATAATCTTGTCATCGATGTCTGTGATGTTGCGGACGTAGGTCACCTTGTAGCCAATCCATCGCAGGTACCGAACCACGGCATCGAAAACCACCAAGGCCCGGGCATGGCCCAGATGGCACAGGTCGTAGACGGTCATGCCGCACACGTAAATCCGCACGTGGCCGGTTTCGATGGGCTTGAACGCCTCGCGCTCGCCGGTGAGGCTGTTGTGGATCCTCAGCATCACTCCTCCTGCCCGTTGGTTCCGGCGGCTACGCGGGAGGCCCGCCGCAGCCGCGCGATCACACGCTCTCCCCCCATCAAATCGACCACCGGCTGGAGTTCCGGGCCGTGGCAACGCCCGGTCAGGGCTGCCCGCAAAGGCATGAACAATCCCTTGCCTTTGGCACCGGTGCGCGCCTTCACGACCTCGACCAGCCCTCGAAACCGGGTATAGCCCTCCTCCGCCGCCTGTGCGGCCAAGGTAAAGAAATCGGCGCCGGCGCTTTCAATGGCCTGTCGCGCCTGCGCATCCAAATCCGGCTCCGGACCAAAGACCCGGCGCGCCCAGTCCCGGCCCTCTTCCGGGTAACGAACATTCGCGCGTACCGCGTTGACGAGATCATCCGCATACCCCGGCGGGACAAGCGCATCAATGCCCATCCAGACCCGCAGCCTCTGTGCCGATGCCGCCAGGACCGCCTCATCCTGCCAGTGCCGCAGGTGGTCAAAGTCGAACCGGGAGGGAGCGGAACTGATCCGTTGCGGCTCAAACGCGGACGCCAGCGCGGCCAGATCGAGCAACCGCTCATCTTCATAGCTATGACCGATTCGGGCGAGGTAGTTGAGTAACGCCTCGGGCAGGAACCCCGCCTGCTCGAGATCGGCCACGGAGCGGCTGCCGTTACGCTTGGACAATGGAGCCCCATCGTCTCCAATAATCAGGCCCATATGGCCGTATCGCGGCGCCTCCAGCTCCAAAGCCTGCAGGATCAGCATCTGCCGCGGCGTATTGGTCAGATGGTCGTCCCCCCGCAGGACATCGGTGATCCCCATCAGCGCGTCGTCCAGGGCATTGGTAAAGAGATAGGCCGCGGTGCCGTCTGCCCGGCGAATGATGAAATCACCGATATCGTCGGTGCGGAAACGCTGCTCTCCGTGGATGTGGTCGGTGAAGCGAACCTCCCGCCCAGCGGGGACGCGGAATCGCAAAGCGGGCTGGAGCCCTTCCGCGCGCTTGCGGGCTGCCTCCTCGGCGCTGAGCCGGGCACACGTCCCTGGATACCGTGGCGGCTGCCCGGCCGATCGCTGCGCCTTGCGCGCCATCTCCAGCTCGCGCTCGCTACAGAAGCACGGATAAGCATCACCCTGGCTCTCCAGCTGGTGGAAATACCCCGCGTACAGAGCGCTCCGGTCATGCTGGTGGTACGGCGCCCCCGGGCCGCCGATATCGGGCCCCTCGTCCCAGTCGAGGCCGAGCCATCGCATGTCGCGCTGGAGCGCCTCTGCGGCTTCCGGCCGATAGCGCTCTCGGTCGGTATCCTCGATGCGAAGCACGAAACGCCCCCGGTGCCGGTACGCCAGTAGCGCATTGAACAAGGCAGTACGCAGATTGCCCAGGTGCAATGCCCCGGTGGGACTCGGAGCGAAACGGGTCTTTACGGTATCGGTACTCATGGCGGGGCATTCTAACAGGGTCGAGCCGGCGATAACGCCCAAAAGGTTGCCGGCACCGCCTGCCAAACGCCAGACTGACGGGCTTTGGAGCGCACGAACCGCTTGAGGGCGACCGCCGCCACCGAGGCTGAACATGAGCAACCCCGTACTGGTCATCGCTGACTTGCACCTGGACCCCTCGCGTCCGCGGACGACCGAGGCCTTCCTGCGTTTTCTCCGGGATGAAGTCCCTCATGCGGAGGCCCTTTACATCCTGGGTGACCTTTTCGAAGCATGGATTGGGGATG
>PUNM01000110.1 GCA_003552625.1 Ectothiorhodospiraceae bacterium | reverse complement strand
TGTCGAGACGGGGGGGTGTCCGCACACGGCGATCCGGGAAGACGCCTCCATCAATCTCGGTGCGGTCGCCGAGCTGCATCAGCGTTTTCCCGCACTCGATCTGGTGCTCATCGAAAGTGGCGGCGATAACCTGTCGGCGACCTTCAGCCCGGAACTTTCCGATCTCACCCTCTACGTCATCGACGTGGCCGCGGGGGACAAGATCCCGCGGAAGGGGGGGCCGGGGATCACCCGGTCCGACCTGCTGGTCATTAACAAGATCGATCTTGCCCCCCAGGTCGGCGCATCCCTGGAAGTAATGGAGCGTGACGCGCGAGCGATGAGGCAGGAGCGACCGTTCGTGTTGACGAGCCTGCACGAAGCCGGCGGTGTCGATGCGATCCGCTCGTTCATCCTGCGCGAAGGGTTGTTGAAGACCGAGGACGACACGGGCACGTAGTGGGGTTGCGGCTCCATCGAGCGCACAACCGCTGTGCGTCATGTCCGGTGAGTGCACTACGAGAGGGCGTGTGCTCCGGGTTAATCGGAGGGTTGGTCGAGCGGGATGGTGTGCAAATGGCCATGCTGGATACCCGGGCGGCTAATGAGCGCGTTGCCGAACGCTTCGGTCGCCGCAATGGGCCCGCGCAGTACGAGGGTTTCGAGGCAAAGCCGTTGATCGATGTGGACGTGCAGCGCGCTTAACGTGAGATCGACTTGTTCGTGGTGGGCCTCGGTCATCCGCCTACCCAGATCGCGTTCCTGGTGATCATACAGGTAGGTCACAGCCGCCACGCACGGCCTGTCGGCGTCCTGCTGCCTGGCTTGCTCACTGAGCACTCCGCGGACCAGGTCCCGGACCGCCTCCGAGCGGTTGGCGTAGCCGTGCTGGCGCAGATAGGCGTCAAAGCGGGCCGATAGTTCGTCATCCATCGAGACGGTGAACCGCTCTGTCATCGGGGCCTCGGGCGCTGGCAATCGCGACCTTATGTTGCCACCGTGCATCAAGCTTAGGGAAGGACGTTGGCACGGCCCTTGAATATGAAGAAGTCGATTTTCTTCATACGAAGGCGGCAGGGTTTTTGGCGGAATGGATGGGAACAAAGCGTGCGGGCTGACGCTCCAGGCTCAAGAGCGGCTAACGAAGACCACGCTCGGCGCCTTGATTGGGCTGGTTGTCGCGAGCGAAGTCACGGGTGCTGAGGGCGGCTCCGCCGCAGAGCGTGACTCGGCCGATTTGGAGACCATTAATGTGGTCGCCGGGCGCACGGATCAGCCACCGGGCTCGACGGCCGCCTCCGTGGATCAGGCAGGGCGTGGCGAGCTGGCGCGTCGGCAGATTGACGACCTTCGGGGGGTTCTGGAGACGAGTCCGGGCGCCACGGCCGACGGTGGCCCCCGGCAAGTTGCGATGACGCCGAGTATTCGGGGGCTTGGCGAAGGCCGTGTGGCGGTCCGGGTCGATGGCGCACGGCAGAATCTGAACCTGCGTCATCGCGGACAGACTTTTATCGAGCCGGGCCTGCTCGAAGAAGTGCAGGTCCTGTCCGGGCCGGCATCCACGCTATACGGCAGTGGTGCCATCGGTGGGGTCGTGAACATGCGCACGCCGGATGCGGCGGACATCGTCTCGCCGGGGCGAAACGTTGGAGGCCGTGTCAACGCGGGATACGACAGTAATGGCCAGCAGCGGGTGGCGGGTCTGGTTCTTGCCCAAAAGCAGGGATCCACCGATTGGACCGCTGGGTACGTGCGCCGCTCGGCCGGTGACTTCGAAGACGGCGATGGCAACGAAGTCCCCTATACCGATGTGGACACGCGTGCCGGCTTGGCCCGGGGGCGCTGGCAGTTCGGTCACGGCCACGAGCTCGCCCTCGGGTATATGGGCTACGAGGACGAGACCAGCAGTCTTCGCACAGCGGATCAACTCGACGGCACGGAGATCGAGCGGCGAACCCGCCAGGACACCGTGACCCTCTCGTACAACTACCAGCCCGATCCCGGGGAGAGCGGGCTGTGGGATCTCCGTTCGACCTTCTACTACTCCGATCTACGGCTCGATGAGGCGGCGTCGGGCGCTGAGGGCAGCGAGCGCAATGCGCTCGATACGCTCGGCCTTGATGCCTACAACCGGAGTCGATGGCACGGCGGCGAGGAAGCCGTCTGGGATAGGCAGGAGTTGATCTACGGCATCGAGGCGTATCGCGACCGCCAGGTGGGCGAGGAGGATGACCAACCCCGGCTGGGGTTTGCGGACTCGCAGCAGGATACGATTGGCGGTTTTGCGCACTACTCCGTGGCGTTGATGCAGCGCTGGGAATTGGGCGCTGGGGCGAGACTGGATGTGATCGAGCAGGAAGCGCAACTCAATGGCGAGGACGGCGTCGATAGGCCCGACGTCCGGTACGAGGAGTGGTCCTCGCAGGCTTCGATCGCCTACCGGTTGACGGAGGGCGCCACCGCCTACGCCAGCTATGCGGAGGCGTTCCGTGCCCCGGCGCTGCGCGAGCTTTACATCGGCGGGGAGCACTTCCCAGGAAACAGGTATATACCCAACCCGGGTCTGCGGCCCGAGGAGGCGCGAAGTCGCGAGGCAGGTGTGCGCTTGCAGCGCAGGGGCCAGGTCGTCGCGGGGGACCGGCTGACGGGGCGGTTGAGTGGATTCCACACGGTGGTCGAAGACTACATCGATCAGGTAGTCACCGATACGCAGACCCGTTTTGAGAATGTATCCCAGGCCCGTATACAGGGTGTCGAGATCAAGCTGCGATACGACCATCCACGCTTCTGGACACAGGCCACAGCGCGGGTTCTTCGAGGCGACGATCGAGAGGCTGGCGATCCCTTGGAGACGATCCCCGCGGACACGCTGCGGATCGAGGCTGCGCGGCGCTGGCATCAGCCTCAGCTCGACACGGGCTTCGAGGTCACCGTCGCCAGCAGCCAAGACCGTGTTCCCGGTGGCGAGCACGGGACCTCGGCAACCCCTGGATACGAAAGGTTCGATCTGTTCGTTAGCTGGTATTCCGCTTACGGGGTTGAACTGGACGCGCGCCTGGACAATGTCGGGAATACGAGTTACCGCCGCCACGGCACCGAGGTGCCCGAACGGGGGCGCAATTTCCGAGTGAGCATGCGTTACCACTTCTAAGGGGTGAGGTCCGTGCAGCGAGGGGGGAAGCCGATGAGTGAATCGCGGGGTCGATGTCAGCGGCTGGCGCGTTGCGGTTGCCTGCTGGCCGTCGCAACCGGGCTTGCGGTCCTGGTTCCGGGTGGATCGACACTGGCCCATCACCCGTGGGTTCTCGTCATGGACAAGGGCGATGATACGCAGTGGGTGCGGCTGGGGTGGGGGCATGCATTCCCGGACGATGGCCCGTTAGCGGACGAGCGCGTGGGTCGTCTGGAGCACCGTCTTCCGGACGGGGACATCAAGTCCCTTGAGCCGAAGTCCGGTCGCGAAGGCGCGTATGCGATCTCGATTGAGCAGTCGGGCATTCACCGGCTGGTGTTATGGCAGGAACCGGGCTACTGGACCCGCACGCCACGAGGGGGAGAACGGGCACCACGCTCGGAAGTGTCGGACGGTGTTGAGTGTAGTCGCTCCCATAATACCGCTCGGAAGGTCATCGTCCATGGAGCATCGGATCACGGGGAGATAGGTGAGGAATGGTCCCTGGGCGAACGACTGGAGATCTTGCTGGCGGAAGGGGGGGGTCCGGCACCGGAGCCCGGGGCCCCCGTGCCGCTTCAGGTGCTTGCGGACGGTGAGCCTGTCGAGTTGGAGCTGGCTCTGTACGCCCCGGATGGGGGAAGTGAGGCCGTGCGGCGGGTTGCGACGGATGGTGACGGGCGCGCTGAGATCGAGCCCTACGAACCGGGTGAATGGTTGGTTCACGCTCAGTACACCCAGTCCTACCCGGACCCTGAGCGCTGCGACTATGAAAGCTTCAACGCCACCCTCGTTCTGGAGGTCAGCAAGTGATGGGCCGAACGCTTTTCATCGTGATTCTGGGCACCGGGTTGCTCGGTACGGCTTCCGCGCACGACCTGCAGTACAGCGTCCAACACGGTGAAGCTGTGGTCGTGGACCTCCGTTTCCCCTACGGTCCCCAGCCCGTCTACGAGCCCTATGAGATCTACGGCCCGGAGGAAGCCGGGCCCCGGCAGGTCGGGCGCAGCGATGCACAGGGACGGATCCCTTTTCTCCCGGATGAGGCGGGGAGGTGGCGGGTTGAGGTGGCGACCGAGGACGGCCATGGGCTCCAGGCCGAGGTCCAGGTCTCTGAGGCCGGGGAGGTCTCGGGTGTGACCGCTCCGCGCGAAAACCGCTGGGTGATGGCGGGCGCGGGTCTCGGGTACCTGCTGGGGCTGGCGGGGCTGCTCTACGGGTGGCAGCAGCGCAGGCTGAGCGCTCGGGGGAGGTAGCCGTGCACATACCGGATGGGCTGCTCTCGCCGGCGACCTACGCTGCCGGATTCGCGGTCGCATTGCCGTTGTGGGTTTATGGCGTGCGGCAGATGGGAAAGCGGCTTGAGGACACGCTGATACCCCGGCTGGGCGTGCTGACCGCGCTGATCTTTGTCCTGAATATGGTCCTGATACCGCTGCCGGGAGGGACTTCGGCGCACTTTCTCGGAGTGGGGCTCCTGGCCCTGGTATTCGGGATCTGGCTGGCCTTTCTCTCTTACAGCATTGTGTTGAGCCTTCAGGCGTTGCTCCTTGGAGTTGGCGGGGTGACGGCGCTCGGCGTCAGCGCGTTGTGTATCGGATTGCTCGGCCCGGTCGTCGCGATCGCGGGGGAGCGCTTGCTCAGGCGGTGGTCGCCCTTTGTGGCCGCGTCGGTGGGCGTCTGGCTGTCGGTCGTGGTTTCGGCGACGGCGCTTGCCCTGATCCTCGGCCTACAGCCGATCATCGCCGCAGAGAACGGGGAGCCGTTGTTCTTCCCGTTCGGGCCGGAGGTGACCTTGCCCGCCGTGGTGGGGCCCCATCTGCTCCTGGGGGCGGCCGAAGGGGTCCTCTCGGCCCTGGCGATCCGGCGTCTTCGGGGGTGGGCATGAGCGCCGTCGCACGACGTCGACCCTTGAGGGCGGCGATCCAGAACTTAGTGAACGATCCGAGCGCACAGCTGCTTCTCTATCTGGCAGTGGTTGTCGCTCTTACCCACGTCCACGACCCAAGGTTTTTGATCGCCCTGTTGGGTGCAGCCGTGCTCGCACTGCTCCTGCTGGAGCGGAACGCGCGGGATCTGCTCAAGCGGGCATTCCTGGCGGTCGCGCTGGTCAACGCTACGGTCAGCACGGGGTATCTCGTCGCCGCCCTTTGGCATGGTGAGCCCTGGCTTGAGGTGGTGATTCGGCTTAGCGCGCGGGTTTTTCTCTTGACGCTTCTAACGCTCTGGGTGGCTCGGCGTATCGACTGGCGCACTGCTGCCCGCCGTTGGCCTGCCCTTCGGTTCTTGTTAGTCATTAGCGAGGCGCAGATTCGAGCCTTTCAGCGCTTGTTAACGGAGTACCGATTGGCCTGGCGCAGCCGCACAACGGGGCGGCCGAGCCTGGCTGTGCGCTACCGCGGCAGTGCCCATCAGGTGGGCGTGTTGATGGACCGGGCGCTCGCGCAAGGCGAGGAGGTGACACGAGCTATGCGTTCGCGTGGGGCTATGGATGATCGACCTTGAGCAGGTCCACTTCGCCTATCCCGATACCGGGCATGGGGTAGCAGGTGTCAGCGCGCACATTTCCGCCGGAGAGCGGGTTGCGTTGCTCGGGCCCAATGCCTGCGGAAAGAGCACCCTGCTGAGGTTGATCAATGGGCTCTTGTTCCCGGATTTCGGTACGGTGCGGTTCGAGGGTGAGGCGGTCACGAGTCGAAAGCTGCGCGACCGAGCGTGGCAGCGCTGGTTTCGCCGTCAAACGGCATTTTTGTTCCAGGACCCTGACGCAATGCTCTTTAACGCATCGGTGCTCGAAGAGATCGCCTTTGGTCCCCGTCAGCATGGCTTGCCTCGCCCCGAGGAGCGTGCTCGGTCGTGGGCCGAGGGAGTGGGGTTGGGCGAACGACTAGCGTGTCCCCCCTTTCGGCTCAGCGGTGGACAGAAGCAGCGCTTGGCACTCGCGTCCGTGCTGGTCCTCGAGCCGCGGCTTCTGTTATTGGACGAGCCGACCGCGTCGTTGGATGCCGGCGGGATACGCTGGCTGCTCGATCACCTGGAACAACGCTCCGAGTTGGCACTCGTGGTGGCCACCCACCATTGGGGGGTCGCAGAGCGACTGGCGAATCGTGTGTTGATCCTGGATGAGCGGCAGCAACTCGCCTGGGACGGCGATCTGGTGAGTGCGCGTCGAGAGCACGGCTTGCTCGAGCGCTTAGGTCTGTTGTTCTAGGTGCGCCGAATCGATGCACCGGTTCCTCCTCCCACGATTGGGGCCGGTCCGACGACGAACCAGGCGGGGCCATTGGCGATCGGCGTCAACGTGGGCGTGTTCACGGCCGAAGGAAACCGCCTACCGCCCCGAGCGGTCTTATACTGAGGGCATCGGCGGGCGAGAGGGCGAGGACATGACACGGCACTGGATCGGTTGGGTACTGGTGCTCCTGCTTGCCGGCTGTGCCGGCACCGTGCCCAAAGAGGTGCGGGACGCTCCGGATGACCCTGTCAGCCTCTCCGCCGTCCTCGATAACCCGCAGCGTTACGACGGCGAGGCGGTGCGCTGGGGTGGGGAGATCGCCGAGATCCGCAACGAAGAACGGGCGACCTGGGTGGAGATCGTCGAGCGTCCCCTTCAGCGCAGTGGCCAGCCCCGGGACGCGGATCAGAGCGAGGGTCGTTTCCTGGCGCGCATCGAGGGCTTCCTGGAGCCGACTACCTACGCGCCCGGCCGCCGGGTCACCGTCGCCGGCACCCTGGACGGGAGCGTGGACGGGCAGATCGGCGAGTACCGCTATAGCTACCCGGTGGTGGCGGTCCGCGCGCACCATCTGTGGACAGAGCGCCAGGTCTCCCCGGCGCCGCGCCGCCACTACGACCCGTGGGCCTGCGCCCCCTGGTACGATCCTTGGTACGATGGCTCCCGCGATCCCTGGTGCCGCCCCTATCGGCGCCCCTACTGGTGATTCGCCGCAGCCGGAGGAGAGCAGGCATGGGCACTTGTCGCCGTTACCGCTGGCTCGCCCTCGCCGGGCTGGCTGCGTTAGCCTGGGGCTGCGCCTCCACCGCTCCGTTCGAGCGCGATGCGCCGGAGCGTGCCGAGGTCACCCCGCGTCAGGCCGCGGCGGAAGAGCAGTGGCAGGGTGAGGCCGTCCTCTGGGGCGGGCGTATCCTGCGCGTGGATCACCTTGAGGAGAAGACCCAGGTGGAGATTGTCGCCTACCCGCTCGACCGCGGCCAGCGCCCGCGGACCCAGGCGACGCCGGAGGGCCGCTTCCTGGTGGACTACCCCGGCTTTCTGGAGAGCGCGGACTATCGCCCCGGGCGTCTGGTCACTGTGGACGGCACCATCGCTGAGCTGCGCAGCGGTCGGGTGGGGGAGCAGCGCATCGATTACCCGGTGATCGCCACGGAGTCCATCCACCTCTGGCCGCAGGCGACGGCCCAGCAGAGCCGCCAGCCGCAGGTTCGTTTCGGCGTCGGGGTGCAGCTGTCGCGATGAGTCGGTTGATTGACCCGGAATCCAGCGCCCTGGTCCTTGTGGACCTGCAGGAGCAGCTCCTCCCGGCTATCCACGAGCACGAGCGCGTGGTGGCCGCCGCCGGCTGGCTGGCCGGTATCGCCCACGAGCTGGCAATCCCCTGCCACCTCACCGAGCAGTACCCGGAGCGCCTCGGCGCGACGACGCCGGCCGTGGCCGGGCGCGTCCCGGGGGCCGTGCGCCATGCCAAGATGTGCTTCGCCTGGCCGCGGGAGCCGGAGGGTGGGCACCGCGGACTGCCCCGCCAAGTGGTGGTTGCCGGCACCGAGGCCCACGTGTGTGTTCTGCAGACGGCCCTGGCTTTGCGCGAAGGCGGCCACGACGTCTTCATGGTGGCCGAGGCCGTCGGCTCGCGCCGCGCGGCGGACCGCCAGCTGGCGCTGGAACGTTTCGCCGGCAGCGGTGGCGTTGTCGTGGGGGCTGAGATGGTGGCCTTCGAGTGGCTCGTTCGCGCCGGCACCGATGCCTTCCGTCGCGTGCTCCCGCAACTGCGCGCCGGCTGGGAGGCGGAGCTGCCCGCGACAAGCTCCAGCCCCTTGTAAAGGAGTGGTATGACGACTCAGGAACCGATCGTCGATCTCGACGAACTGCTCGCCAACCTCGGCGGTGACGAGCAGCTTGCCAACCAGTTGCTCGAGCGCATCCGGCAGGATCTCCCGCAGCGGCTGGCCAGTCTGCGCGATGCCCTGGAGCGCGGCGACACCGCCGCCGCTCACCAATGCTCTCACCCCATCAAGGGCGCACTGGCCAGTGTCCGCGCCGTGGATGCCCGTCAGTATGCCGAGGTGGTGGATAACGCCGCGCGCGAGGATGGGCTCGATACCGCCCGCGCCGCCTTGCCCGAGCTCGAGGCCGCCGTCGAGCGGCTGCAGGCGTTCATCGAGCAGCGCCTCGCCGACTGAACCTTCCGGGAAAACCTCCGAAGACGCTTCAGAAGCCGTGCATGGTTGCCGACAACGTCTAGAAAGGGCAATCTGCCGTTAAGCAACCAGTCTTCGAGTAGGGCTATGACCCAAGCGGAACAGCCGATCGATCTTGGCGAGCAGCTCGACATCACCGTCGTCGCCGCTCTCAAAGCCTCGCTGGAAGAAGCCGTGGCCGCCGCGCAACCGGTGGCGCTCAATGGCGAGCGTCTGCAGCGTGTGGACGGGGCGGGGATTCAGCTCCTGCTCGCCTTCGCACGGGCGGCGGAGGCCGCCGGCGGCTGGCGCTGGCACGGTGAGCGGGAGCCGGAAGCCATCCGTGACGCTGCGGAGCAGCTCGGGGTGGCGAGCGAGCTGGTCGCCTAATAGACCACGGAAACACAGGGGATTGAAGAGACAATGGCCAAGATCCTGGCAGTGGACGATTCAGCCTCCATGCGCCAAATGGTGACCTACACCCTGAAACAGCAGGGCTACGAGGTCACCGAGGCCGTGGATGGCCAGGACGCGCTGAGCAAGGCCAAGTCCGGTAGCTTTGATCTGGTGATCACCGACGTGAACATGCCGAAGATGGACGGCATCACGCTGGTGCGCGAGCTACGCGGCCTGCCGGACCTCAAGTTCACGCCCATCCTGCTGCTGACCACCGAGTCGGCGCCGGAGAAAAAGCAGGAGGGTAAACAAGCCGGGGCCACCGGCTGGTTGGTCAAGCCGTTCGATCCGGACCAGCTGGTCAACACCATCAAGAAGGTCATCCGTTAGGAGCCGTGCGTGGCGTGACCCACCGCCCAAGGGGAGCCGTATGAGCGTCGATCTCAGCCAGTTCCTGCAGACCTTCTTCGAAGAGAGCTTCGAGGGTCTGGATACCATGGAGTCCGGGCTGCTGGAGCTGGACCCGGAGCAACCGAACAGCGAAACCCTGAACAACGTCTTCCGGGCGGCACACTCGATCAAGGGCGGAGCCGGCACTTTCGGCCTTACTGCCGTCTCCGACTTCACCCACCGCCTGGAAACGTTGCTCGACCGCCTCCGCGATGGCACCCAGAGCGTCACGGCCGATCGGGTCAACGTCCTGCTCAACGCCGTGGACTGCCTGCGCGGCATGCTCGAGGCGATCCAGAACGAACAGGAGCTGGACGCTGACGCCCTGAGCAACGCCCAGAAACGCCTGGACCAGGAGCTCGCCGCCGGCGACGGTGGTGGCGGGGCGAGCGCTACGGCACCCGCGACCGAGCCGGCGACGCCCCCGGCTGCACCGCAGCCCTCCGCTGGCAATCCGTCGCCGGGCGGCGGCGACGGGACGTCCCGGGGCGGCTGGTGGATCCGCTTTGAACCAGAGCCCCACCTTTTCGCCACGGGCAACGACCCGCGCCGCCTGTTCCTGGCGCTGCAGGATCTCGGCGATCTGGAGGTCGAGTGCGATACCTCCGGGTTGCCGCCGCTCTCGGGGCTGGACCCGGAGACGTGCCAGCTTGCCTGGACCCTGCGGCTGCACGCCGCGGTGGAGGAGTCCGCCATTCGCGAAGTCTTCGAGTGGGTCGAGGATGACGCGTTGATCGACATCCGGCCGCTGGATGCGGTGCAGCCCGAAGAAGACAGCGTCGCCCAGGAACCGGGGTCTGCGAGCGCTTCCGCGGCCCCGGCGCCGGAGGCGTCCGCCGGTGCTGGTTCCGGCGGCGGTGACGGCAAGGGCGTCGCCGGCAAAGGCGGCGGCAAGGGCGGTCGCGGCGGGGGGAGCGGCAGCGCCAGCTCCATCCGCGTGGATACGGAGAAGATCGACGCGCTCATCGACATGGTCGGCGAGCTGGTCATCACCCAGTCCATGCTCAGCCAGATCGGCAAGGAGTTCACCGAGCAGCGCCTGGAGGAACTCCAGGACGGGCTCGCGCAGCTCGAGCGCAACACGCGGGAGCTGCAGGAGAACGTCATGCGCATCCGCATGGTGCCGATCAGCTTCGCCTACTCGCGGCTGCCGCGGATTGTTCACGACACCAGCCGCGCCCTGGGCAAGACCGTGGACTTCCAGATGGAGGGCGAGCAGACGGAGTTGGACAAGACGGTGATGGAGAAGATCATCGATCCGCTGGTCCACCTGGTGCGCAACAGCGTCGACCACGGTATCGAGGCGCCCGAGGAGCGCACCGCCGCCGGCAAGCCGGAGACCGGCACCATCACCATCGAGGCCTACCACAAGGGCGGCAACATCATCATCGAGATCAGCGATGACGGCCGCGGGATCAATCGCGACAAGCTGCTGGGCAAGGCCCGTGCCGCCGGTCTGGTGGAGGACGGCAGCGAGCTGGCCGATGAGCAGATCTACGACCTGATCTTCCACCCCGGGCTCTCCACCCACGACCAGGCCACGGAGTACTCCGGCCGCGGCGTGGGCATGGACGTGGTCAAGCGCAACGTCCGCTCCCTTTCCGGCAACATCCACGTGCGCTCCACACACGGCCAGGGGACGACGATCACCATCTCCCTGCCGCTGACGCTCTCCATCCTCGATGGGCAGCTCTTCCGGGTGGGGGATCAGACCTACATCATCCCGCTGGTTTCGGTCATCGAGTCGTTGCAGGTGGACGCCAGCAAGGTCAGCCGGGTGACCAGCCGTGGTGAGGTCTACCACTGGCGCGAGGGCTACGTCCCCATCGTCCGCCTGCACGAGCTCTTCGACACCGAGCCGGTGCGCAAGGAGCTTGCCGGCGGACTGATGGTCATCGTCGAAGATGAGGATACCTACCTGGGGGTCTTCGTCGACGACCTGCTCGACCAGCAGCAAGTGGTCATCAAGAGTCTGGAGGCGAACTACCTGCAGGTTCCGGGCATCGCCGGGGCGACCATCCTCGGCGACGGCACCGTGGCCCTGATCCTCGATATCGCTGGGCTGATCGAGATGAGTCGGGGCGGTCGGCGGCAGCCCTACATCCCGCAGCAGGACGATGCCGATGAAGCGGCGTAGGCACCGATCGGGCATCGCACAGCCACGAAGCGGAGAGCAGTCATGACGCAGGAGAGCGAGAACAACACGCTCGGAGACAACGACCGCAAGGCGGCCGCGCTCGGCAGCGGTGCGGACACCGTCGATGCCATGCAGGCGGCGGCCGACGGCGACCAGTATCTGACCTTTACCCTGGGCGAGGAGGAGTACGGCGTCGATATCCTCCGCGTCCAGGAGATCAAGGGTTGGCAGCGGACCACCCCCATTCCTAACACGCCGCACTACGTCAAGGGCGTGATCAACCTGCGCGGCACCATCGTACCGGTGATCGACCTGCGCGAGCGCTTCGGCATGTCGGCGCAGGAGTACTCCAAGTTCACCGTGGTGGTCATGGTCCGCGTCTTCTCGGGCAGCCGCGAACGGATCATGGGGCTGGTGGTGGACGCCCTCTCGGAGGTCTACACCTTCCAGCCGGAGCAGATCCGGCCGGCGCCGGAATTCGGGGCGGCGCTGCGCACCAATTTCCTCCGCGGGCTGGCCACGGTAGACGACAACAAGATGGTCATCATCCTCGATGTCGACGAGCTGCTCAGCGACGAGGATCTGGCCATCGCCGACGATCAGAGCCGGATCGCCGCGGTGGTTCGCGCAGACAGCGAAGGAGGCACGGAACATGGCAACGACTGAAATCGGTGCTGGGGCGCCGCTGGAGACCGACCGTGACGCCCTCGAGCAGGCCGGTTGGCTGCCTCCGGAGCGCGTCGAGGAGCTGGTCGGGCTCGTCGAGCAGATCGCGCAGGGCGATTACGTCGGCGTGCCTCCGGGGCAGTGTCGAGTCTCCGAGGCGTTGCACCGGCTTGCCGAGCAACTCCTCGACCGGGATACCCGCCAGCTCTGCGAGACGGTCGAGCTGGCAAGTGAGGCAGCCGAGAGCTTGGTGGCAACGTCCGGGATGCGCATGACCATCCGCGAGACCAGCGAGCGCAGCCAGACGATCGCTTCGACCGCTGAGGAGCTGGCGGCCAGCGTGGACACCATTGCGGACAACAGCGCTGCGGTGGCGACCGAGACCGAGCGTGTGCAGGAATTGGTGGACTCCGGCGACAAGGCCTCGCAGCAGACGGACAAGACCGTTCAGGAGATCGCCGGCCTGGCCGAGACGGCAGCGCAGCGGGTCAAACAGTTGAACCAGGCCTCCCAGGAGATCGGCTCGATCATCGAGCTCATCGAGGAGATCGCCTTCCAGACCAACATGCTGGCCCTCAACGCCTCGGTGGAGGCGGCGCGGGCTGGACAGGCCGGTGCCGGCTTCTCGGTCGTCGCCCAGGAGGTGCGGCGGCTCGCCGATCAGACCAAGAGTGCTACGGTGGACATCGCTCAGCGCATCCGGACTCTTCGTGACGAAACCGAGGAGATCTCCGCCTCCGTCGAGGAGATGGGCGGTGCTGTCGAGCGGGGGCGCTCGGCCACGGGAGAGACGCGGGAGACCATGAAGCAGGTGGCCGAGCGCATGCGCGGGGTTACCGAGCACATCCAGAACGTCTCCTCGGTGATCAACGAGCAGAAGGGCGCGGTGACCGACGTGGCCGAGTCCATCAGCGCCGTCACCGACCGCACCGAGCGCAACGTCACGGACGTGGAGCACACGCTGGAGGCCCTCGGCAAGTCCAACGCCATCCTCACCGAGCAGATCGGGCGTCAGGAGGAGCTGAACCTGCCGCGCTACTTCATCGAGCGCAGCAAGTTCGACCACGTGATGTGGAAGCGGCGCATCGCGGCGATGCTCGCCGGGCGTGAGGATGTCGATCACCGCGAGCTCACCGACCACCACCCTTGCC
>PUNM01000132.1 GCA_003552625.1 Ectothiorhodospiraceae bacterium | reverse complement strand
GTTATTGTGGGGTCGACCAACCAGTGAGGGCGCTGCGGATGCTGGATCGGTGGTTCCGGGAGACGCCACTGGGGCGCCAGGTGGCTGCAGCAGAGCGGCATTTCTGTGCGCAGGCGCTTGGCCGGATCGATAGGGGGCACGCGGCGGTCGTCGGCGCGCCGCTTGGGGCGATCACCCGCAAACCGGGGCTGCAGGAGTGGGAACTTGGCGAATCCGGCCACGTGATCGGGCGCGCCGCGCAGTTGCCTTTCCGTGCACAGTCCCTGGACGCCCTGCTTTTGGTCCATGTGCTGGACTTTAGCGATGATCCGGACGCCGTGCTCGCGCAGGCCTACCAGTGTCTGCGTTCCGGTGGCACTCTGGTGGCCCTGACCTTCAACCCGATCAGCCTCTGGGGAGCGCGACGGCTGGTAGGGCGTTTACAGGGGGCTGCTGCGCCCTGGGGGGGGAGTCAGTGGCTTGCCTCCAGTGTCGGCGTCTATATGCGTCGCCACGGTTTCGAGACGGAGGCGACCCGATTCCTCTGTTTTCTGCCGCCCGGGGCTTCCCGTCTCCAAAACGGAGCCAATCCGTGGGAGTATGTCGGCCCGCGCCTGGGGCGGCTGGGGGCAGGGGTCCAAGCGACGCTCGCCAGTCGCCAGGATCCGGGGGTCGTCAGCGGCCGGGGCCTCTTCGCGAGTGTGCCGGTTCCCGGGCCGCGGCGGGGTGTCCAGCCGGCGGGCCGGTGCGCGTAGGTTCCGGGGGCATCAGTGCAATGGAGTGGGGTTTGAGTCAAACCGCAGGCAAGTCGGTGGAAGCCTTTACGGATGGGGCATGCCGCGGCAATCCGGGCCCCGGTGGCTGGGGGGCGGTGCTCCGTTACGGTTCCCATGAGCGTGAACTCTATGGCGGGGCGCAGGAGACAACGAACAATCGCATGGAGCTCACCGCCGCCATCCGGGCCCTGGAGGCGCTCGAGCGTCCCTGCCGCGTGGTCCTGACGACGGACTCGGAGTACCTGCGCCGCGGCCTGACCGAATGGTTGCCCGGCTGGAAGCGCCGGGGCTGGAAGACAGCCTCGAAAAAGCCGGTGCTCAACCGGGACCTCTGGCAGCGCCTCGACGAACTGACCGCGTACCACCAGGTCGAACTTCGCTGGGTGCGCGGTCACACCGGACACGAGGAGAACGAGCGCGCCGATGCCCTGGCGAACCGGGGCATTGACGAACTCGACTCCTGAGGTGAAACGAGCCGGGCGGGGGTGGCCACCCCGTCCTTTACTTCGATGATCTAAAGAAGAGAGGTATCGATGAACAAAGCGGATCTGGCGGCCAAGGTGGCTGATGAGACGGGGGTTTCGAAGCGCGTGGCGACCGATGCGGTCAACGCCGTCTTTGAGGGAATCGAGGAAAGCCTTGCCAGTGGTGAGGATGTCTCCATTCCCGGCTTCGGGAAATTTGCGGTTGTTGCACGGCCGGAGCGCCAGGGACGCAATCCGCAGACCGGCGAGCTGATCGACATCCCGGCCGGTCTGAACGTGCGTTTCAAGCCGGGGGCGCCGCTCAAGCGTTCCGTGGATCAGTAAGCGCCGGAACACGGGGAGGGCAGCAGCAATGCTGGTGCGAGGCCTCTGCAAGCCTTTTCGCACCGTCTGGGTGCTCGGGGCCGTTGCACTGCTCGGGGCCGCCGGCTGTTCCAGCGAGGACCCGGCGGGCCTGGCTGCCGATTACTGCGACTACATGCGCCAGGCGCCGGAGATGTCCTTCCAAGAGCAGCAGCAGGCGATCACGGAGCTGGATCAGCGGCTGATGGATCAGGGGTATCGGCTCGGGCGCATGCGGGCAGCCATCCAGCGCGAGTGTCCGCGGGTGGTCGCCGAGCACGATGTGGAGCTGATGGGCATTCTCGGTGATTCTCTCGGCGAGATGCGGGAGGATCTTCAGCGGATGCAGCGGTAGCGAGCGATTGGCGGCAAGGCCTCACGGCTCAGCCGCCCGCACCAGTCCGGTGCAGCCACGCTGTCTTTTGCACGCACGTGGTGCAAACGTACCCCCGCCAGAGCCTTTCTGCACCATCGCGATGCCCGTTTGAGGCCTCTGCGCCAGCCTGGCACGCCGTTTGCAATCTCCAGGGCGAGCCCCCGCTTGGGGGAGTTTGGAATCGCCGCGATTTGGAGGTTGACCTCATGGCTGGAAACGCCAGTGACGTACTCAAGCTGATCAAGGACGAGAACGTGAAGTTCGTGGACCTGCGCTTCACGGATACCCGGGGCAAGGAGATGCACGTAACGCTCCCGGCCTCCAAGGCCGACGAGGATCTCTTCGAGCACGGCAAGATGTTCGACGGCTCGTCCATCGACGGCTGGAAAGGGATCCAGGAGTCGGACATGATCATGCTCCCGGAGCCGGAGACAGCCGTCCTCGACCCCTTTACCGATGAGCCCACGCTCAAGGTCGTCTGCGACATCCTCGAGCCCAATACGTTGCAGGGGTACGACCGCGACCCGCGTTCAGCGGCCAAGCGCGCGGAAGCGTACCTGGCGTCCACAGGCATCGGGGACAGCGCCCTTTTCGGGCCGGAGCCGGAGTTCTTCGTCTTCGACGATGTCCGCTGGGGGGCCGATATGAGCGGCTCCTTCTACAAGGTTGACTCGGAAGAGGCAGGGTGGAACTCGGAGCGCGTCTACCCTGACGGGAACATCGGCCACCGTCCGGGCGTGAAGGGCGGCTACTTCCCCGTCCCGCCGGTGGACTCGCTCAACGATGTCCGCGGTGCGATGGTCCAGGCCATGCTCGAGATGGGCCTGGATCCGGAGGTCCACCACCACGAGGTCGCTACCGCCGGACAGGGCGAGATCGGGACGGCCGCGCGCACCCTGGTCAAGAAGGCCGACGAGCTGCAGACCCTCAAGTACTGCGTCCACAACGTCGCTCACGCCTACGGCAAGACCGCGACCTTCATGCCCAAGCCGCTGGTCGGCGACAACGGC
>PUNM01000029.1 GCA_003552625.1 Ectothiorhodospiraceae bacterium | reverse complement strand
TGGCTGGATCCAGCCCTGAACGAGCGCGAGGCGATCCGCAGCGCGGCCCGGCGGCTGGATCCGACGCGCCTTACGCTATGGCCGGTTTCGGCGCGCGTGAACAAACCGGACAACGACGACGCCGAGTTGCTCGTTCCCTGCGCCTGAACGCAGCGGCTTCGGGAGATCGCGGCGCATGCGCAGCTCCACGATTCCACAAAACCTGTGGAAAACCGTGTGGAAAAATTCGGCTGAACCCGCCGGCCGAGGGCCTTCGAGGTCGATTGACTAAAGTCTCGCCAGCGCCAAAGCGACGACGAATCAGCGAGTTACGAGCACACCGCGGCCGGTCAGTGGGTTACGCGTGGTTCTTCCGCCGCCTGTGCAGAAACCACCACGCCCGGTCCGGGCTCCTTCTCGGGGATCCCGACCCACCCCACGGTCAGGATCCCCTTTTTTTGTCTACTCGCCGACGGAGAATTCCGGCACCGTGGCCACGGGCTTAACGGAAGTATGTCCAGGTTCCCTGCTAGCAGCGGACGGCGAATCGATGATCCGGTTGGGGTGCCCCTCCAAGATGCCTTCGATGCCGCGGAACGGGTCGCCGATATGCATGCCCCGGTGATCGATCCGGAACTGCCGAATGCTCTTCGTCGGGTCACAGCCTCGCTGAAACGAGTACGCGCCTTAGGCGCCTACTTCTTAATGTTCCCTGTTTCATAGGCTCTCCGCGCGGAAGATCTCAATGTCTAGGCCGTCGATATGCCGATAGTGGCGATCGTTGGCAGTAAGCAGCGGCATCCCCCCTCAGGTTCCAGATCAGCACATCGGTATCAACCAGCATCAGTCACCGACTTCGCGGCTGCGAGGGGCACGGAGACGACGCACTTCGGCATCGACATCCATCTCCCGGTCCGACCATAAGCCGAAGGCGGGATTGCGCGCAGGCCGCTCTTGCTGATGGTTGGTCGCTAACCCCACCAGCCGCGCGCAGGGTTTGCCGCGAAGCGTGATTTCCACGGTTTCGCCGCGCTGGGTGGCCGCCAGCAGCGCTTTGGCCCGAAGGCGGAGATCTTTAACAGTGGCGCGCATGGCGCTCCCTCTTGTTGCCGAGACGTCAGTTACCAAGTCTTTCGGCCCAGAACCTCACAGAACTTCGGTTACATCTACCGGCGCTTTGGATTCCATCATCGCATCAGTGCAACAGCGCGGTTACGGCCAGCGGCCTTTGCCTGGTAGAGCGCCCGATCGGCGCGTTCCAATAGAATATGGTCGGGCTCGCCGGCGTAGTGCGCTGTCACGCCCAGGCTCACGGTCACACTGCGATCCACAGGGAATCTCTGAGCGGCCACGCGCTGGCAGAGGTCTTCGGCAAGGCTGGTCGCCTGGGGAAGGTTCGTAGCCGGACATATGAGGATGAACTCCTCACCACCCCAGCGCCCAAGCGTATCGGTCTCGCGCACGCGTTCCCGAAGAACCGCCGCCAAGGCCCGCAGTACCTCGTCACCGGTATGGTGTCCCCAGAAATCGTTGATCGGTTTGAAGTGGTCTACATCAAGCAGAATGATGGCCAGGTCGGAATCGGCGCGAGCGCGGCGAGCAAGCTCGTTGCGGAGAACTTCGTCTGCGTGATGCCGATTGGATAGCCCAGTGACGAGGTCGGTCGTGGCCAGTCGATGCAGCTTCTCGTGCGCGGCTTCGAGTTCCTCCGTTCGTTGAGCAACCATGCGCTCGAGCACGGCGGCCCTGTCTTCAAGCTCTCTCAGGGGGTATGCTTCGCCGTAGCCGTGAACCGTACTCGGTTGTGACAGGTGCTTGTGGCAGAGTCGCCACTGATTCCCCTCTTGCCGAAACACCAGCGAGAAGCGGACCTCGCGCATGACGACGTTCTGAGCAGCCAGATGAAGGTGCCAGTCCATCTCGCCCATGACCAGCCCCGTATCATCCGACAAAAGAAAAGCCTTGCTGCGTCGGAGGGTATAATGTATCGGTGAGGAAACCTGCTCCACATCCCGCGCATAGAGCGCGGCAGCGTCCTCGATCTCGTAGACCTTCTCATCAATGCCGGTGCCAAACCCGGAGATCTCGGGCGCCGCAAGGGCCTTGGATGACTCGGAATCTCTATCGTGGAAAAAAGTCGTGAGGTAGTGCTCGCATGCCGCGTGAAGCTCCGCTGGCCCTTGCTTCGACATACACCCCTCTCCTCCCCCCTCTCGTGGCGATCCCCAACCCATTCACCCCGGACATTCAGCGCAGGCAGGCAGATCGATTTGGCTTAGCACCGCAACGTCCAGAGATTCGCGGCGTTGGACGGAATGAAACCAAGTCCAAGCGCCTCTAGAGGTAAACGCTACCGATGCACAGGGCAACGTTCAACAACACTCCAGTGGCCCGCTTGGAGCCGATGGCCACAGCCAGCCTACCAACTGCCGCTACGGACCATCCCAAGGCGCTGCCTGCCCCACGGGTGTTGGAGACCCCTGGGCCCATCGTGCCATCGCACTCCGGCGACCCGCTGAAAGAAAGCGCAGGGTCACTCAGCGTAATCCCCCCGATAAAGCCAGATGCGGCTGGCCTCCCCGCTCAGGTAAGTGCTGTTGACCACCGCGACGCGCCCGGCAGCCCCTACGGCGAGCTTGTCCATCAGGAGCCCCTGCAGACTGCCGTTGAATCCGAGGGCGGGATCGTCGCTGCCCGGCACGACCCGGGGCGAGGTGAACTCATCTTCTGCCCCAGAGGCGGTGGAATAACCAAGGCCTCTCGGCCGCTCGGAGGCATCCGGGAAATGTTCCCACAGCAAGTAAAGGCGGTCGTCGTCGTCGATCTCCAATGAGGGAAAACCCGCGCTCTCGCCCTCCCCTACGTCTTCAGCCACAGAAACCGGATCCTCGAAGTCGAGGCCCTCGGAAGAGGCCCGTGTGTAGCGCACCCGATACCGCTCAAGCGGACCGTCAGGACTCTCGGCGAAGGCCAGATGAATCCGGCCATCGCTATCCATCGCCAGCGACGGCGCATCGGCGTGACCTGACCCTGGGGC
>PUNM01000098.1 GCA_003552625.1 Ectothiorhodospiraceae bacterium | reverse complement strand
TGAGTTGCACGTGTCGTTCTGCCGCGAGTGGGGCATCTCGGAAGCGGATCTGGCGAGGCTGCCCGAGGCCCGAGCCACCATGGCCTATACCCGGTACGTGCTGGACACTGGCAACCGTGGCGACCTCCTCGATCTGCACGTGGCCCTGGCACCGTGCCTGGTGGGTTACGGGGAGATCGCCAACTGGCTCAATGCTCAGCCGGACACCGTCCGCGGCGACGCCAATCCCTACGACGCCTGGATTGCCATGTACGAGAGCGAGGAGTTCCAGGCGGGCATGCAAGCCGAGCGGGCGTGGCTTAACACCCGCCTGGCGGAGGTGAGCCGCAGCCGCTTCGACGAGTTGACGGAGGTCTTCCGGGATGCGACTCGTCTGGAGATCGATTTCTGGCAGACGGGCCTGGATGGCGCCGATTAACAGGGCGCTCAAAGGCCCCGCCCAGCACCCCGTTACTGCCACCTAGCCACGAAACAGCCCGAAGGTCGCGGTGTGCAGCAGCCACGGCGCCACCGGAAAGCAGCAGGAGTCGGTCATCGTGCACACGCTCTACACCATCGGCTACGAGCGCACCGATCTCGACACCTTCATCGCCACCCTACAGAGAGCTAGCGTGGCCACCGTCATCGATGTTCGGGCCAGCCCCCACTCCCGTCGGCGCGAATTCGCTTTCAAGCACCTCGCCAGAGAACTCCCCGGCGCCGGCATCGGCTACGAGAGCTGGCCGGTCCTCGGCGCCCCCCAAGCCGCCCGTGACGCCGCCAAAGCGGGGGACGCACAGCGCTTCTACCAGATTTACACGTCGCACCTGGAAGAACCGAAGACCCTGGACGCCCTCCATTCCCTCGCCGAGCGGGCCGCTACCGAGGCGATCGCCCTACTCTGTTACGAGCGGGATCCGGCAGCGTGTCATCGGCTGCTCATTGCGGAGCGCTTGGAGCGAAGCCACCAACTCGCATCGCATCACCTGGCTGGATGAGCACGTGGCAACGGATAGGCGCCCACGCGAGCGCAGGCCGCCGCCGATTCGTGGACTTCGCGCACCTGCCGTTGGGTGACCCTCCCCGGCCTCTAAGCCGAACGGGGGATATCCACGCGTGTGAACCTCAGGCGAGTTCCCGGACTACGGCAGTCCAGGCAGCAGCGATGTTCGACAGGTCGTAGCCGCCGCCACCCAGCGCCAACAGCCGACCTTCAGCCCAGCGTTCAGCCATAACGCGCAGACGTCTTGCCGCCGATGCGTGCGCCTTCGACGTATAGCGCAGACTCGCGAGCGGATCCCCGGCAAGCCCGTCGGCACCGCACTGCATCACGATGACCTTCGGCTGGTGTCTTTCAAGATGCGCTTCGATGCGCTCCCAGGCTTCGGCAAACGCGTCGTCGTCCGCGCCGGGAGGCAAAGGGACGTTGAGCTTCGTGCCGTGCGCTGCCCCCTTTCCTTGCGCCTCGGGGGCGCCAGTGCCCGGGAATAGCGTGCGACCGTCTTGGTGGATGTCCGCAAAGATCACCCGCGGGTCGGTCTCGAAGCTATCGTAAACCCCGTCGCCGTGGTGGACGTCGATATCCACGTAGGCAACGGGCGCCACTCCGGCGGAAAGCAGCGTCTCCAGAGCCACACCACAGTCGTTATAGACACAGAAGCCGCTCGCCCGGTCGCGCTGGCCGTGGTGAAGCCCGGCAATCGGGACGAAGGCCCGCCGCACGCGCCCTGCCAGCAAGTCGTCGACCGCGGTGGCCACGGTCCCCACGACACGCTTGGCTGCGCCGTCGATCCCGGGCACGGCCGGCGTATCTCCCAGATCCAGCGGCGCACCCGTGCCAGCCAGCGACTGGACACGCTCGACGTACTCCCGCGCATGAAACCGCGTCAGCGTCGCCGTATCAGCCTCCGCCAGCGGCAGTGCCTCATACGCAAGCTCGAGCTCATCGAGCGCCTCGAGGAATGCCGCCATCCGCCCTGGGCCAAACGGATGGCCAGGTCCGAAGTGGTAGGCCCCGAGCCGCTTGTCGGTAGCGATGCGCAGCGGTACGCCCGTCATGACCCTACCTCACACGCTTCACGGCTTCCCGATTATGACATCGGGCCCTCGCCACCTGGTGGTTGCTGTCGGTGACTGTAGCGGACACAAAAACCCTGCGCGCAACCCGCGCTCGCGACGCCAATGGTCGCTGCCATGCGCTGAAATGGCCTGGTCCCGGGCGGTATCCCCCCATGGACGAACGGGGTATACCCTTGGCATGCACGCCACTCGCTACAATCATCGGTGGAGTTGCCCAGGCTCGATTCGGCGTGCCGGATTCGGGCTGGGGCTCTTGCAGACCCGCCTGGGCCATGAACAGTGGTCCCGGTGCAGCGTTTTTACCGGGAGGGAGGATGCTCTACTTCGCGTTTGGCTCCAACATGCTCACCAGCAGACTTCAGGCGCGGGTGCCTTCGGCTACCCCAGTGGGTCGGGCATTTTTGCAGGGCCACCAACTCGCCTTTCACAAACGAGGCGCCGATGGGTCGGCCAAGTGCAACGCCTACTGGACGGGACAGCCGGAACACTGGCTGCCGGGCGTCATCTTTCGCATGGATGCCGCGCAGTTGCCTGCACTCGACGACGCCGAAGGGCCGCGCTATGACCGCATCGACGTCACGGTCCAAAACGACAACGACACGCTCATTGAAGCCTTCACCTACCGGGCGAAGCCCGACGCCGTTATGGACGGGCTCCAGCCGACAGCAACCTACTACCGCTACGTAATCGACGGTGCGATCGAGCACGGACTGCCGGAGTGGCACATTGAAGCCATCCGGCACGTAAGCCGATACGCCTTCGTGACGGATTAGAAGAAGGCGGCGTTGGCAGCGACCGGACCCTCCGGGTCAGTCGCCGCGGCCGGAGCACATCCGGTACCCCACAAGGCTCGATCGTCCCTGATCGAGCTCCCCGCGGCCATCACGGCCCGCGGTCTTTCAGACGGGTAACCGGCCGCTAGGCTGATACCAGCTCGTACCCGGCGGCGGCCAGCTCCTTGCTTAGGGTCTCGATGTGGGCCGGCCCCACCT
>PUNM01000080.1 GCA_003552625.1 Ectothiorhodospiraceae bacterium | reverse complement strand
GCCTCCACTCTTCTGCGATCGTCATCGTCAACTCCTCCGCTCGCTCTGCAGAGCGGTTCTGTTCTACCGCGTCGTTCAAATCCGACTGCTCAATGGTGTCCCCGTGGACCCGGATCAGATAGACCAGCAGCGGCTTCTCCAGCGGATGCCCCGGCGGCAAATCCCGCAGCACCTGCTCCAGCTCCTCCCGGCTGAGGCGCTCCAGATAGGCCCACGCCATCGCCCGAAACACTGAACGGACGGCCGGATCCTGCGAGTACGACTCCCCAGACTCGTCCGGCTTCAGGTGCCGGACCTGGTAACCGAATTGACCCTGAAGCTCCCGAAGCTCCTCGTCCGCCTTAATGCAATCAAGCAGCGATAGTGGAACCGACCAACTCAGCTTGCCATTGTAGATCACCAGCGGGACGATCGGCGGCAGGTTCCGGGCCCGCTCGGCCTGACCGTCCTCCTTTTGCTCTACGTACTGGAGCCAGATGCGCTGCATGTAGCCCATCAGCTGCAGCGGCGTGCGAGGCTCGGGCTTGGACTTGTGCTCCACGAGCACATAGAGGAACACGGGACTCCCATCCCGGAGCCAGGCCTTGAAGAGCCGATCGCTGTACGTCTCCGCCAGATTCGGATCGACGTAACTGCCAGGCTGAGGCTCGGGCAGATCGTCCGTGAGCCGATCCCGCACCCTCTGCGGCAGGTTCTCCTGCAGCACGACCGCCGCACGCTCCGGCGACTCAAGGAGCTTCTTGATCAGCTTGTCATGCGCACTGATCGGCTGCTCGGCCATCTGCCTTCCTTCTTATCAGTCTTGGATCGACCCGAACAGGGTAACGCATCCGCACCTCCGCCTCGTGAGACCGACGTCACCAGCCGATGACTCCCACGCCCGCCCAGTACACGCGAATAGCCATTCTCGTACACAGTTAGCGGACCCGCGAATACCCACTCAGAGCCTCCAGGCTGGTCACTTTCTGCTCACCCACCCTGCTCATCGTCATGGGATCCGGCGTCGCCGTGACAAAAAATCAAGGACGCGGCTGACCACCCCTGGTGGCCCTTGGGGGGCCACCAGGGCGTCGGCCTCTCTTCTCTACACCTTGCCCAGCTCAGCGAGACTGGTGTAGCCCTCCGTGGAGACGATCACGTGATCGAGAACCCGAACCTCGACGAGCTCAAGCGCCTGGCGGAGACGTTCAGTGATCTGCTCATCCGCCACCGACGGCTCCAGGTGCCCACTGGGGTGGTTGTGGACCAGGATGACCGCAGCCGCCCCATGCCGAAGGGCTTCCTTAACCACCTCCCGGGGATAGACCGCCGTTTGGAGTTGACCGTACTGATGCGCATGGCTGAGCCCCCTGATGCGTCGGGCTAAAGCGACTGCCCGGACGGGCAGCAGTCCCCGGCTGGCAAGGAAAACCGACCGGGTTTCTCTCGTCACGGCTCACACCCTCGGGATGGCAGGCTGCTACTTTGCGCGTCGATCTCCACCATGGCCGAAAGGTAAAGATTCGGCACCCCGGCACGGACCGTGATCTCCCGAACGAGGCGCTGCAGATCGTCATACGCCGCCTGCCGATCGATGGCATCGCCATCGACCTGGCCGAGGATCAGCGCAGGCACGAACCGGCGCAGGTAGGTGAGCACCTCGGCCTCCAGGGCCACCGGGGCTTCCCAGACCAGTCGGCTGCGGGATTGCTCCGAGAGGATCTCGCAGCTGGCCAGATGCCGGAGGAAGAGATCCGTGATGCGCGCATAGCGGATGGGGGCATCCGCCGGCTCACCGCGGCTACTCATCGCCTCGGCGAGTTGCGTGCGGATCGATGCGTGGACATCTTCGATCTCGGCACCCGCCTCGATCTCCCGGATCACGCGCTCGCCCCCGGTCTCATCCACGACCCAGCGCCAGAAGAGCGTGTTCGCATCCCACCGGTGCGGGCAGATGGACTGAAGCCGGCGATACGCCACGCCGTAGGGCGGCTCATGCGCGTCGAGGGCTTCCAGGTGCGCCCGTGCCTGGCCACGGGCGGCCGTGAGCTCAGCGATCGCCTCAGCGTCGAGGAGGAAGTTCATAGCAGGTGGCGCATCAGCGATGGACAGGTATCAAAGGGCCGAGGCGCTTCGGGCATCGTAGACATCCCCCTGCCCGCTATCGATCCAGCCGCGATTCGATCGCCTCGACCGGTATGGCAAGCTTCACCTCCCCGATCTTGGCCACCGTCAGCCCGAGCAGCCGGCCTCGCTCATCGAGCACCGCTCCACCGCTCGCCCCGCGGGCGACATCCGCCGAATAGAGCAGGATCACCCCGCTCGGACTCAGCCCGTAAACATCCGGTCCCAGGCCCACGACCTCCCCGGCGGTGAAAACACTGTCCTCCATCCCCGCCGAGCCGATCAGATACACCGTCTCACCGGCACGCAGTTCGTAGGCACGCCCAAAGTCAATCGGCCTCAGCCCCGAGTGCTCCGATTCGATCGACATCAGACAAAGATCCGCCGCCGAGTCCACCACCTCGGCTGGCAAACGCTCCTCAAGCACCACCACCGGCCGTCTGTGCTCGATGACATGACACGCGGTGGCCACTACACCCGGCTCCACCACCACCCCACGGCCGCTTTGCACGTGGCCATCCGCCTGCAATGGAACACCCACAACCGTTGCCGTAGTGCTCTGCGCACCGAAGTAGATCGCCGTCGAGGTCCTCGGCCCGTCACCGGCGCAGCCGGATGCAATCAGCGTCACACCCGCAAGGAACAGTGCCAGAGCGCCGATACCCGGATGCCGGTTCAATCAGCGCCCCTCTTGCATCGGGTTCGAGTCGGCCATAAGCCCGCCCACTCAGCGCTCGCCGTCTTCCTCGACGTCCATCTCGCAGGGCATCGGCTCCAGTTCCTCGCGGCGGATGGGCACCGACTTCGGGGCTTTGATCCCGATCTTGATGTGGTTGCCCTTCACGCCCAAGACCTCGACCTTGACCTCGTCACCGATACAGACGGACTCGCCAATCCTGCGTTGTAGAATCAGCATCCCTCTCTCCTTTGCAGACTCATTCAGCCAGCCCCGGC
>PUNM01000010.1 GCA_003552625.1 Ectothiorhodospiraceae bacterium | reverse complement strand
CTCCGCGACGGCGGCTACTACAACGCCTGGGACTTCCCTAAGGGCCTCGTCCAGCGCTACCTCGGCGTCATGGCCCAGAGTGAGGTCGATTACGTCGAGCTTGGGTTCCGGTTCGTCGATCCGGAGGGGTTCATCGGTCCCTACGGCTTCACGACGGATCGCTGGATTCGCCAACTCCCCGTGCCGGAAGGGCTATCGCTTGGCGTCATGTGCAACGCCAAGGATCTGATCGCGGGCGGGCAGAGCGAGGGCATGGTTCGGCGGGTCTTCGCTCCGGCTGAAGAGTCACCCGTTTCGCTGGTTCGCTTGGCGGCGCACTTCAAGGAAGTTGAGGCGTGCGAGGAGGCGGTTCGGACGCTCGCGGGCCTCGGCTACCGCGTCGGCCTGAACCTGATGCAATCCGGCATCCGAACGCCCGATGAGATTGCGCAGAAGGCGCGCTCGGCTGCCGACTGGCCCCTGGATGTGCTCTATTTCGCGGACTCCCTCGGCGACATGCGGCCCGACACGGTACGCCGCACCATCGAGGCCTTGCGCCGGGGTTGGGGCGGAGAGATCGGGTTCCATGCGCACGACAACATGGGCATGGCCCTGATCAACACGCTCACGGCTCATGAGGAAGGCGCGACGTGGCTGGATGCCACCGTCATGGGCATGGGGCGCGGCGCCGGCAATGTTCGTCTCGAATATCTCTTGTTGGAGCTCAGTCAACGGCAGGTGCGCAAAGCCAATGTGGATGCGCTGCTCGAATTTGTCGTCGAGGACTTCCAACCGCTCCAGGCCGAATACGGGTGGGGCCCGAATCTGTTCTACCACCTCTCCGCCATGTACAGCGTGCACCCCACCTATGTTCAGGAGATGCTCGGCGATGATCGCTACGGCCATGATCAGGTCATCGCGGCCCTGCAACGCCTTGGAGCTGCCGGCGCAACCGGCTACTCCCCGGATCGGCTACGCGAGGCCATGGTGGACGAGATCACGACCGCCTTCGGGAGCTGGGATGCGTCTGGGTGGCTGAGCGGACGTGAAGTCTTGATCGTCGGCGCCGGCGAGCAAGGGCGCCAGCACGCCGAGGGACTGCACCAGTTCATAGCCGATCGCGACCCTTTCGTCCTCTGCCTGAACAGCAACCCTTGGCTTGATGCCCGCTACATTGATGCTTGGGTGGCCTGCAACGCGCAGCGGATGCTGCTGGACCGGGATTACTATGCGGAGCACGAGGGGACGCTTATCGCGCCGCAAGGACTCGTGCCGGACGACCTGACGGGCTCACTCCGGAGCTGGCAGCTGCTCGACTACGGGATGGACTGCCAGGAGGGCCACTTCCTCCCTGGCTCGAAGACCGCAACCCTCCCGCGCCCCCTGGCCGCGCTCTACGCACTGGCACTTGCCAACGCCGGCGGCGCTACGCGGGTCTGGCTGGTCGGCCTGGATGGCTTCGATCATAGCGATCCCCGACACCATGAACTCGAGGACGCCCTGGCGGCTTACCGTGAGCAGTCCACTTCGCTGCCGGTTGCCGCGCTAACGCCGACGACCCTATCCGTCCCTCAACAATCGCTCTACGATCCTGGACTGTAGGCCATGGAACCCCTGATCCTCATCCCGGCCCGTTACGCATCAACGCGATTCCCGGGCAAGCCGCTGGCTGAGATTGCCGGCAAGACCCTTTTGCGCCGTGTGTGGGAACAGTGTGCGCCGGTCCTTGGCCCGGAGCGAGTGGTCGTCGCAACGGACGACGACCGTATCCGCGCCCACTGTGACGAGCATGGCATGCGCTACGTTCTGACTCCGGATAGCTGCCCCACCGGGACGGATCGGCTCGCATCCGCCGCCGAGTCTCTTCAGGCCGATCTCTACGTGAATGTCCAGGGGGACGAGCCGCTGGTCGACCCGGCGGACATTGAACAGGTGATTCGCTCCGCGCGCCGTACCCCCGGGGAGGTCATCAACGCCTACTGCGCCATCGACTCTGAGCACGACTACCGGAGCCGCACCCTACCCAAGGTGGTGATGCGCCCGGATGGCCGGCTGCTCTACATGAGCCGCGCCCCGATCCCCGGCGATAAGGACGACACGTTCCAGCAAGCCTGGAAACAGGTCTGCATCTACGGCTTCCCACCGGACGCGCTTCGCGCGTATGCAGAGTGCGGCCAGAAGACCGACCTCGAGGCCATCGAAGACATTGAGATCCTGCGCTTTTTAGAACTTGGTTACGAGGTCACGATGGTGCCGGTCTCTGCCAGCTCTATCGCCGTTGATACCCCAGAGGATGTGAGGCGCGTCGAGCGTGCCCTGGAGGACCGCGATGGCTGACGGCGCTCCGCCTATCGACCTCACCCAGTACCGCACCCTCATCTTCGACTGCGACGGGGTCATCCTCAACTCGAACCCCATCAAGACCGAGGCCTTTTACCAGGCCGCCCTACCGTACGGCGAAGACGCCGCGCGTGCCCTGCGCGAGTACCACGTTCGTAACGGTGGCATCTCCCGCTACCACAAGTTCGACTGGTTCCTGACCGAGGTTATTGGGCAGTCGGAGCCGGATCCGGAAGAGCGCCAGGCCTTGCTCAACGCGTACGCCAAGAACGTCTGGGACGGCATGCTGGCCTGCGAGGTCGATGAGGCCATCTTCGAGCTGCGCAAGCAGACGCCCCATGCGCGCTGGATGGTTGCTTCCGGGTCGGACGAGCAGGAGCTTCGGGAGATCTTCCGACTGCGCGGGCTGGATGAGCTTTTTGACGCGGGGATTTACGGGAGTCCGCGGACCAAGGAAGAGATCTTTGCTGAGCTCGCCGCAACGAATACCCTGCTCACACCCGCCGTTTTTTTCGGCGATAGCCGTTATGACGCCCAAGCCGCACAAACATTGAATTTGACCTTCGTTTTTTTACAAAATTGGAGCGAAACTTCTCCACCTTGCGGCGAGCTCAATTTTTCTAGTCTAAACGGATTATTCGTACGCGCGCCGTATTGAAAGACAGGAGCTGCAATGCTTATCAACATCGACGCATGGTCAGGAGCAGGGAAATCCGTACTGCTTTCATTACTTGATGGCCACCCAGATATTTTCT